>CAZJTM010000040.1:26626-35146 GCA_964548925.1 uncultured Verrucomicrobiota bacterium
GCGCCGCCAACACCCCCCCAACACCGTTTTTTGTGGGCGGGGGGGGCCCCCCCCCCCCGCGACTCTGTCTGGTCCATAATGAGAATCGCTGTCTCGGCGTGGCGGGACGTTGACACTGCGAGAGGGAATCCGCATACATAAGGCATGTCGAAACATCGCACGTGGTCCCGTCGCGAGTTTCTGCGCGCCGCCGGCAAGACTTCGCTGGGCTTGGGCGCAGGGCTTGCCCTCCCGAACCTTTTTCTCAACCGCACCCGCGCCGCCACTGGCGAAAATCCATCCAACTTGATTCGCGTCGGGTTTATCGGCGTCGGGGGGCAGGGCTTGAGCAACATGCATGCGATGCTGAAACACGCCGCGGCGGCTTGCGACGTGGACAAGTTGCATCTCAGCAAGGCGGCATCGGAAGTGCAGAAGGCAAATGGTGGCAGGTGCCCCGCATACACCGATTACCGGCAGTTGCTTGAGGACAAGTCCATTGACGCCGTCTGCATCAGCACACCGGATCACTGGCACACCCTGCCCGCCATCCATGCCTGCGAAGCCGGCAAAGACGTGTATTGCGAGAAACCGCTCACGCTGACGATCCGGGAGGGGCAGGTGCTGGCCAGCGTGGCGCAGCGCACGAATCGAATCGTTCAAACCGGCAGTCAGCAGCGCTCGGATGAGAAGTTCCTCAAAGCGGCGGAATACGTCCGCAATGGCCGCCTCGGCAAAATCAAGCGCGTGCTGGTGGGGCTCACCGGTGTCAACTACGCCGAGCGTGCCAAGCCGCTCCAAGTGCCGGACAGCGAACCGCCGCCGGAACTGGATTACGACTTCTGGCTCGGCCCCGCGCCATGGCGGCCGTACAACAAGCATCGCGTCCATTACCTCTTCCGGTTCTTCTGGGATTACTCGGGCGGCCAGATGACGAACTGGGGCGCACACCATTTGGACATCGCCCAGTGGGCGTTGGGCATGGATGAATCCGGCCCGGTGGAGATTCAGGGCGAGGGCCGATTCAACGCCGCCAAACTCTTCGAGACGCCTGAGCAATTCAGCATCACTTACAAATACGCCAACGGCGTGGTGGTGGAATGCCGCAGTCCACGCTCACTCGTATCGGAACTGCTGTCGGACAAGGCGGAGCCGGCGCGCGAGATACTGAACGGCAAGGACGAGTTCACCGGTTGCATCTTTGAGGGGGAGAAGGGCCTGCTCTACATCAACCGCGGGGTCGTTCGCGCCTGGCCCGACGAGATCTTCGAATCACCCCTCAAGGACAGCGACGTGCGGCTCTACGCCAGCAAGAATCATCATCAGAACTGGCTGGAGTGCATCAAGAGCCGGAAACAACCGATTTGCAACGCCGCGGTGGGGCATCGCTCCGCCACGGTTTGCCACCTCGGCAACATCGCCATCCGCACCGGCAAGAAGATCACCTGGGACCCCGCAAAGGAGCAGATCGTCGGCGACGCCGAACTGGCGAAATGGGTGGACAAGCCCTACCGCGCCCCTTGGGTCTTGCCGAAGGCCTGAAATACGGAAAGGGCTACCGATCTCTTGGCAGGTAGCCTTCTCCTTTTCCAAGGTGGTCGTACCAAGTGAACTTGAGCACCACCGACGTCATGGCGAACACGAAGGTCGCGATCCCAAAGCGCGGCCATTGCTTGATCACGAGGTAAATTGGTGCGGCGACCATCGCGATCTGCCAGACGATGCCGACGATCACGTTGAACCAGTCTCGCGCGCAATCGCGGTTCGGCTCAAGCCGCGGTGTCTCGGCGCGGCACTTATCCAGGATCGGTTTCCAGAAGCCCCACGGGCGGATGGTGCGATAGAATTCCATCAGCACGCCGTCCGGCTCGGGTTTCGTTGCCAGGCAGGCCACCACCGACGTCAGCGCGCTGAAGCCGAGCACGGACATGAACAGCCACACGTCGCGCAGCGCAGGCCAGAGTGCCGGAATCGCCAGCGCAGCCAGCGTGCCGCAGGCCATGCCCGCCCAGAAGCCGTGCCCGTTGAATCGCCACCAATGCCACTTGAGCACGTTCGGGATCACGAACGCCGGCACGAGCGCGCTCACAAGCCACTTGGTGACGCTGTGAACATTGAACGTGGTGTAGCCGAAGACGATGCCGAGCAGGATCACGATGACCGACCAGAAGTAGCCGCACCGCACGTAATGCCGCACCGGCGCTTCGGGCCGGAAGTAGCGCCGGTAGATATCGTTCACGATGTAGGCCACGCCGGAGTTCACGGTCGAGACGAACGTGCTCATGAACGCCGCCAACAGACCGGCGATGATCAGGCCTTTGCAGCCCACCGGCAGATACTTGGCCACCACGCCGGGCATGATCTTCTCGAAGTCCACCTTCGCGCCCATGTTTTGAAGGTCCGTACTGAAGAAGACGATGCCCAGCACGGCGATGCCGGCGATGAGCAGGAAGCGCGGCGCGATCGAGATCACCGCCATCATCAGGTTTTCAAGCGCCGCCTCTCGCGGGCTCTTCGTGGAAAGGACGTGCTGGATGGCGTAGTTCGGCGTCGGCCCGGCCATGCTGACGAGGACGCCTTTGAGGAAGAGCATGAGCATGAAGAAACCGAACACGGCATAGCCATCGCCGCCCGCGCCATAGACGCGTTCCTGCAACGCGGGCATGAGCCGCGACCAATCGAGGTCGAGCCGCCAGCCGAAGAACAAATTGTCCCAACCGGCAGGCACGGCGGCGGCGATCTGCTCCGGCGTGATATGGATCATGGCCACGCCGGCAATGAGCAGGGCCGCGACCACGATCAGGCCGAACTGGATCACGTCGTTCAGCACCACGGAATACATGCCGCCGAAGACGCAATACACCCCCGACACGAGCAGAATCACCAGCGCGTAGGTATTCGGGTTCCAGCCCAATTGCAGAAACGGCTCGGCGAACTTGCCGATGCCCTGGAACGCCATCGTGAGGAAACCCACCACACTGACCAGCGCGTAGATCACCACGCTGAGGTAGGCGAGTTCCGCACCGCGGCCCTTGCCGAAGCGGGTGCGCATCCATTCCGCGCCGGTGAGCACGTTCGAGCGCCGCACCCACTGGCCGAGATAGACCATGCGGAAGATGACGTTGAACAGCGGCCAGATCCACAGCAGCCACAGCCCCTTCGCGCCGTAGATGAACAGCATGGCCGTGAACCACATCGTGCCGGAGACGTCCACTCCGCTCGACCCGTGCGCTACGCCGATGACCCACCACGGCAGGCTTTTGCCGGCGAGGAAATAGGACTCGGAATCCTTGGCGGCCTTCTTTGCCACCCACCAGCCGACGGCAAGCATCAGGAGGAAGTAGAGGACAATTATCAGCAGGTCGAGCAAATGCATGCGGGGTGGAATTGTGCGGTGACTCTGCTCTTGGTCGAGAGAAATCCGAATGTCGAAATCCGAACCCCGAAGCAAGTCCGAAACCGGAATTCCGAATGACGAAACTGGTCGGCGGCAGATGAACAGACCGAGGGCGTGCAACGGAGAAGGGGAGCGGCGTGAAGGGGGCAGGGCGTCAGGTGGTTTGACTCAATGCAAATCCGCAGTTCAGAGTAGAAGGCAGGCTTGCTTCGCGTGTCCTCCTCGGTGGGCGGTTATCTCGGTCAGCGTGTTCTTTCGGTGTGCCCAAGCGGAGCGCGACCGCGGTGAACAACTTCTTCAAAAAACATTTTGCATTTCGGGCCCGTGGCGCTTTAATGGGCCTCGTTGGTTTTCGGTTTGTCCGACAGTTTTTTCGGTTGATCAAGTTCCGCCTGGGCGCATCGGTTCCTCACGACCAGTGAAGCGGTAAGGTAATCGTGTTGGAATGAACGCACCCATTTTCTTTGCGGCGGGCGCTCAAAACGAGCTGCTCTTCATTTGGGATCGGGCCACGGTCGAGGCCAAGATCATCATCATTTGCCTCGTCTTCTTCTCCATCATGGCGTGGTCTGTGATGATCTCCAAGGCACTCCAGATGCGCCGCGCCCGGAAGCTCAATTACTACTTCAACGCGGAGTTCCGCACCCAGAAACACGTGCTGGACATGTTCGACCGGAAGATCGAGGCGGAGGGTTGTCCGCTCTTTGCCGTCTATCAAGCCGGCAGCGCGGAACTTGATGCCCGGCTGAAGTCGCCCACGGGCGAAGGTCGCCGGTCGCACGTCTCGCTCAAGAGCATGGAACACGTGAAACGCTCGCTCGAAAACACCGTCGCCCAAGAATCGCTCAAGCTGGAGTCCGGCCTGATCCTGCTGGCCATTGCGGTCAGTGGGGGACCGTTCCTCGGGCTGCTGGGCACGGTTTGGGGGGTGATGAGCACCTTTGCGGGCATCGCCCAGCAGGGCAGCGCCTCCATGGCCGCCATGGCGCCGGGCGTGGCCGCCGCCCTGGTGACCACCGTGGCTGGTTTGCTGGTGGCCATTCCCTCGATGTTCGCTTACAACTGGCTGGTTCATACCCTGCGCACGCTGACCGTCGCGCTGGACAATTTCGCGCAGGAGTTGGTGTCAAAGATGGAAACGGAATACCTGGCCGATGAATGAGACGACTCTCAACGCCGGAAGACCGCTCACCGACTTTCGCTGCAGTTATTGCGGCCAGACTACGTCGGCGGACGCGTCGAGGTGCATGCACTGCGGTCACCACCTTTACGCGGGCTGCGGCCTGTGCGGCCACCGCAATCCTCGTGGCGCCACGCGTTGCGGGCATTGCGGCCAACCGCTGCGCCGCCCGTGGTGGCGACGCGGCTTCCGCGTCGGCCGCAAGCGGGTAACATTTCTGCATCTCGGCCTCGGGCTGTTGGCAGCCTTGGCTTTGTGGCTCGGCGCGGCCTGGTACGGCCATAAGCGTGCCCACGACACCACGCCTGTTTCCGAGCCGCCCGGGGATGGCTCTGGCGATGTGACATTTTAATAAGCGCCATGCGCCGCTTCTCCCAACGCAGTCATCTGGTGACGCTCAGCGAGATCAACATCACGCCGCTGCTTGATCTGGCGTTTGTGTTGTTGATCATCTTTGTCATCACCACGCCGCTGTTGGAGCAGAGCATCAATCTCAAGCTGCCGCAAGGCGGACGGCCCGATCAAAAGCCGGAGCAGAAGGACATCCGGACGGTGGAAATCACGGCGCAGGGCGCTTACAAGTACCAACGGAGCAGCATGCGGCTTGACCAAATCGAAGCCGAGCTGGCTCGCGACTTCCGTCTCAACCCGAACCTCATCGTGTATATCCGGGCGGATGAGAACGGCGCCTACAAACACGTGGCCGCCATGATTGACCGCTGCCAGCGCAATGGCATCACGCGGTTCTCGTTGCGCACCGAACCCGTGAAACGCTGATGAACCGCCTCCAGAGAAACTGCGTCCTCGCTTCCGCAAGCATTCACGGCTTGCTGGCGGCAGCGCTGGTATTCGGCTCCGCCTTCCTCGCGCCGTCCCGCAAGGCGCCAGACCTGGACGTGTTGACCGTCATTCCCGACCTGCTGGTGGACGCGCCGATTTCGGGCGGCGGCAACCCAAACATTACTCAACCCGCCGCGCCGCCACCCCAACCCCGACCGCAACCCCAGCCAGAGCCGCGGCCCCCCGAGCCTGTTCCGCAGCCCCAGCCGCAGCGTTCGGCGACGCCCGAGCCGCGCGAGCCAGCCGACCTCCCGGACCCCAGCCAGCGGCCCGCCGATAAGCACCGGCCCACCGTCAGCCGCGAACTGACGGTTCGCAAGTCGGATTCCAGTTCCAAATCCACGCGTCCAGACCCGGATGCCGAGAAGCGGGCGGCGGATGAAGAGCGTCGCCGACTGCGGGAAACCCTCGCCAGCGCGGCCCGGAACATCGGCAACGTGGTGTCTTCCAGCACGTCGGTGGAAATCCCCGGCCCCGGCGGCGAGGCGTTCGCGAGTTACGCGCAGGTCGTCAAGAGCAAGTACACTCTCGCCTGGATTGAGCCGCGGGACGTGCAGGATGACAGCGCTGTCGTGAAGGCCAGCGTGACCATCCGGCGGGACGGGACGGTGGAGGATGCCCGAATCATCCGGCCCTCCGGGAATGCGATCGTGGACGCTTCCGTCCGGCGCACCTTGGAGGCGGTGACTTTTGTCGCGCCGTTTCCCGTCGGCGCCAAGGACGAAAAACGGGTCTTTACTATCAACTTCGACCTCAAAGCCAAACGGCATTTCGGATGAAAAACGGCAAACTCACTCTTGCTCTAGTCAGCCTCATGGCATTCCCGCTCTACCCGCGCGGTTTTTGCGCGGAGGAGATCACCATCGAGAAGACGGCGTGGCAGCCCGGCGCCATGCAACCGGTGCCCATTGCCTTGAGCGGGTTCTCCGGCGAAGTGGACGCGACCCTGCGCTTCGATCTCGAAGTGGCGGGGTTCAAGATCGTGGGGCCAAGCGAGGCGCAGTGCATCTTGACCGGTAGCAATGCCGGCAACGTCCAAGGCGCGCTGGCGGTCGGTTCCGCAAAGACAACGGTGTTTAGCAAAGCCTACTCTGTCGCCTCGTTGCGGCGGCAGGCTCACGCGCTGTCCGACGACGTGGTGCTCGCCATCACCGGCAAGAAGGGGATCGCGCAAACCCGGATCGCTTTCAAGGTGGACACCGGCGCGGCCAGCGAGATTTTCGTGAGCGACTACGACGGCCACGCGGCTCAGGCGGTGACCCACGACCGCACCATCGTCGCCGCGCCGTGCTGGGTGCCGGGCCAGCGGGTTCTCTACTACACCTCCTACCAGTTCGACAACCCGGACATCTTCCGGCACGACCTGGACACCGGCGCGCGGAAGGCGGTTTCGCGGCACTCCGGCTTGAACACCAGCGCCGCCGTCTCCCCGGACGGCCGCCGCGTGGCGATGATTCTCAGCAAGGACGGCGCGGTGGACGTTTACGTCTGCGATGCCGACGGTGGCAATTTGAAGCGGTTGACGGCGACGCGGGAGGACGATTCCTCGCCGTGCTGGTCGCCGGACGGGAAATGGATTTGTTTCGCCACGAAGAGCAAGGACCGGCGGATGTTGTGCAAAGTGCCCGCGACGGGCGGGCCGGCCGAGCGTATCAGCACCGGCGGCGTCTCGAACCCTTCCGAACCGGACTGGTCGCCGGACGGGAAGTGGATCGTGTTCACGGCGCAGATGGGCGGTTTTGAAGTTTGCGTCGTACCGGCGGGCGGCGGGCAGGCCACCGTGCTGGTCAGTGGCGAAGACCCGTCCTGGGCGCCGAACTCCCGGACGGTGGTCTTCGCGCGGCGGCGCGGCGGCGCACGCGGCCTGTCTTTGCTTGACGTGCCCACGAAACAAGTAAAGGATGTGCCCCGGATTTCGGGGAGCAACTCGCAACCCAGTTGGGCGCGTTAGCCCGGCTCTCAACGAAATAACCAAACATGAAAAGCGCAAAGTTTCTGAGTCTCATTGTCCTTGGATTGGTCCTCACGATTCCGTTCGCTGGCTGCAAGCGGAAGCCCGGCCCCATTACCCCGTTGCCGGGCCAGCGCGTCACCAAAGTTCCTGAACCCCCGATGGCGCCCCCGCTCAATCCCAACGGCGAGGCCGTCGAAAGCGCCGTGCGCGACGAGGTGGGTTGGAAAGCGGCCGCCCGCGATCAGTATGCCGGTTGGCCCGAGGACCGGGAGGTGTTCAAGTCGCAGACGGTGTATTTCGACTTTGACAGCGCCGTGGTCAAGGCAGGCGAGAAGGCCAAGGCCGACATTGTGGCGGCGCATCTGAAATCGAATCCGTCCCACGCCTTGAAAGTGGAGGGGCACTGCGACGAGCGCGGCACGGAGGAATACAACCGGGCCTTGGGCGACCGCCGGGCGCTGGCTGTGCGCGAGACGCTCATCGCCGCAGGGATCGAACCGGGCCGCATTGTAACGATCAGCTATGGCGAGGACCGGCCGGCGGCACAAGGGCATAACGAGGCAGCCTACAAATTGAACCGCCGGGGCGAGTTTGTTTTGCTAACGCCTCCGAAGTAAGCGGGCGAGCGGGGTTGCTTTCCGCCGAGCCGGGTTTTGGCGCTTTACTCAGGCCCAAGCCCGGCTTAGCTTTTGCAGCGTGCGAGTCCCACCCGAGTCTGGGCGGTGAACGCCGACGCCGGTAAGAGCGTCAAACCACGACCTGCGGGCCAAGAGCCGGGGCGAAATGAACGAAAGACTTTGAACGTATGAATACATGCATGTTGGCATTTCTGGGCTGGCCGGAGATAGTGGCCATCCTCGCGGTGGTGTTGCTCTTGTTCGGCGCCAAGAAGCTGCCCGAACTGGCAAGGGGTCTGGGCAAGGGCATCAACGAATTCAAGAAAGCCTCCCGCGAAGTCCAGGACGAGATTGAGCGCGCCGTCGAGGAGCCGCCGCCCGCGCCGCGTTCCCCCACGACCTATCCTCCCGCCGAGCAAACCCAGGCCAAGTCGCCGTCGTCCCCGCAGGTCTAAGGGGCCCTCTTCCGGGTGATGCGCGATGGCAGACGAGCCCGAGGGCACGCAGCCCGATCCAGAGGAAACTGAAGGGGGGCCGGTCAAGTCGTTCCTCG
>CAZJTM010000041.1:0-34873 GCA_964548925.1 uncultured Verrucomicrobiota bacterium
AGATTCGTGGAGGAGAACGATGGCGGCGCTCTGCCGAGACGCCGCTACGGTTCAGGGGTTCAAGGCGCAAATCCCTCGTGGGCGCGGTCAAGTCGGGAGGCCCCGCGAAGTGGAGGTCGCGGGAGTTCGGTGGGCTGGGCATGGTCATTCCGGCTGCGATTGGACATGAGGGATAGCAACTGGCTTTGATGGAAACAAGTTCGGAAGCACTTCGACTCGAAACCGTTCGCGTGCCGGGCAACAAAGGATTGCGCCGTCGCGCCGGCTTGCCGTTTAATGATGGCCTGTGACCAAGTCGGGTCAGTTCAAAGCCATGCTGCGGTCGCCGCGGCTCGAATTCCTGATGGAGGCGCACAATGGCCTGAGTGCGCGCATCGTGGAGGAAACGGGCTTTCGCGGCATCTGGGCCAGCGGCCTGTCCATCTCGGCGGCGCTTGGCGTGCGCGACAACAACGAGGCCAGTTGGACGCAGGTGCTCGAGGTGGTGGAGTTCATGAGCGACGCGACCACCATTCCCATTCTGCTCGACGCCGACACCGGCTTTGGCAACTTCAACAACGCCCGCCGGCTCGTGAAGAAACTGGAGCAGCGCGGCGTGGCGGCGCTTTGCATCGAAGACAAGCTGTTTCCCAAGACGAACTCGTTCATCAACAGCGACCGGCAGCCGCTGGCGGACATGGACGAGTTTTGCGGCAAGCTCAAGGCGGTGAAGGACGCCCAGGCCGATCCGGATTTCTGCGTGGTGGCGCGGCTGGAGGCGTTCATCGCCGGTTGGGGGCTGGATGAGATGCTGCGGCGGGCGGAGGCCTACCACGCGGCGGGCGCGGATGCCTTGCTCATTCACAGCCGGAAATCCACGCCGGACGAGATCCTGGCTTTTGCCCAAGCGTGGCAGGACCGTTGCCCCTTGGTCATTGTGCCGACGATGTATTACAGCACGCCCACGGAGGTGTTCGAGCAGGCCGGCATCCGCCTGGTGATTTGGGCCAACCAAAATGTCCGTGCGGCCATCGGCGCCATGCAGCAAACCTCGCGCGCCATCTTCCAGGAGCGCTCGCTGCGCAACGTCGAGGACCGCATCGTGCCGGTGAAGGAAGTCTTCCGCCTCCAGAACGCGGACGAACTGGCGGCGGCGGAGGAGCGTTATCTGCCGAAGACCGCCGGCAGCGCCCGGGCCATCATCCTCGCGGCGTCGCGGGGCGCCGAACTCGGCGATCTCACGCAGTCGCGGCCCAAGACCATGGTGCCGGTGAACGGCCAACCGCTGCTGCACCGCTTGGTCGCGCAATTTCACGACGAACGCATGAAGGACGTGGTGGTGGTCCGCGGATTTGCGCGCGATCAGGTTCACGCACCCGGCGCGCGGTTCGTGGACAACGACGAGTTCGCGGACACCGGCGAGTTGTTTTCCCTCGGCAAGGCCGCCGCGTTCCTGGAAGGCCCCGTGGTGCTGGCCTACGGCGACATCCTGTTCCGCAAATACATCCTTCGCAATCTCCTGCTCGATGCCGGCGACCTCACCTTGGTGGTGGACGCCGCGTGGCAACGGCGGGCGCAGCCGCGGAACGCGCTTGATTACATTGTCGCCTCGCGTCCGTACTCGTTGCGATACGGCGAGGAGGAGGCGGAGTTGCGCGACATCGGCGCGCATGTGCGGTCGGAGCAGGTTCATGGCGAGTGGATCGGCTTGGCAAAGGCCAGCCCCAAAGGCGCCCAAGCCCTGCGGCAGGCGCTTGGGGAACTCGAATCGCGGCCCGATTTCCGGCGGCTGCGCTTCGACGACCTGTTCCGCCATCTTCTCGCCGCCGGCCAGACGATCCGTGTGCTCTACGTCACCGGCCACTGGTTGGACGTGGACAACCTCGACGACCTGTCCGCCGCGCAAGCTTTCTGACCGCCATGATTCACCCCTCCGCCTTCATCGAGCACCTGCGCGCCCTCGGTTACTCGCACTACGCCGGCGTGCCGTGTTCCTACCTCAAGCCGTTCATCAACTACGTGATTAACGACGCGAGCCTTGGCTACCTCGGCGCGACGAGCGAGGGCGAGGCGGTGGGCATTTCGATGGGCGCGTATCTGGGCGGGCGCAAGACCGTGACGATGTGCCAGAACTCCGGCCTCGGCAACATGGTCAATCCGCTCACGTCGCTGAACTTTCCCTTTCGCATTCCGACCCTGCTGATCACCACCTGGCGCGGCGAACCGGGCCGGCCCGATGAACCGCAACACGTCCTGATGGGCCAGATCACCCATCGCCTGGTGGAAACCTTGCAGATTCCCTGGCTGCCGTTCCCCAGCGACGAAGCGCAGATCGCGCCGACGATGGCGCAAGCCGAGGCCAGCATGAGCGAACGGCAACTGCCCTTCGCGCTCGTGATGTCCGACGGCGCGGTGGCCGAGCACGAACTGCGCGGCCAGGCCCAGGCGCGGCGGGTGGCAACGCAGGTCGTTTCGCAACTCAAGCGGGAGACGCCCCAGCGGATGATCCGGACGGACGCGCTGAAGGCCATGCTCGAATCGCTCGCCGGCGACGAGGCCGTCATTGCCACCACCGGCAAGACGGGCCGTGAACTCTTCACCCTCGCCGACCGCCCGAACCACCTTTACGTCGTGGGCGGCATGGGCACGGCCTCCGCCATCGGTTTCGGGCTTGCGCAGACGTTGCCGAAGCAACCGGTCGTGGTCATTGACGGCGATGGCGCCGCCCTGATGAAGCTTGGCTCGCTGGCAACCATCGGTTACTACCGGCCAGCCAACCTGCTGCACATCATTCTCGACAACGAATCGCACGACTCGACGGGTGGCCAGCAGACGGTGTCGGGCACCGTGAGCTTTGCCGAAGTGGCGGCCGCGACGAACTATCGCCGGGCGGTGGCGGTGGATGACCCGGAGGACATGCGGGCGTGGGTGAGCGAGTTGCGCCGGCAACCCGGCCCATCGTTGTTGCACGTCAAGATTCGCCCCGGCTCGCCCAAGCACCTCGGCCGACCGACTGTGAAACCGCACGAGGTCAAGGAACGCTTCATGCAGTTCCTCGCCGACGCGAACCGTTGACGAACCGCAGGCTCCCATGAAACACCCCGATAGACGGAAACTCCTCTTCACCCCCGGCCCGCTGACCACCAGCGCCACGGTCAAGGAAGCCATGCTGGTGGATGTCGGCTCGCGGGACGACGAGTTCATCGCCGTGGTGCGCGACATTCGCCGCCAACTGCTGACCCTGGGCGGCGTCAGCCAGGCGCAAGGTTACGAAGCCATACTCCTGCAAGGCAGCGGCACGTTCGGCGTCGAGGCGGTGTTGTCGAGCGCCATTCCGCCGCAGGGAAAACTCTTGATCCTGATCAACGGGGCCTACGGCGAACGCATGGCGCTCATGGCGGAGCGACATCACTTGCCGGCCGAGTGCCTGCGGTGGCCGGAGCATCAGATCACCGATCCGGATGTGGTCGCGCGGCAACTGGCCGCCGACCCGGCCATCACCCACGTCGCCGTCGTCCACTCCGAAACCACCACCGGCATCATCAATCCGGTCGAGGAAATCGGGAAAGTGGTTCAGGCGGCGGGCCGGACGTTCATTGTGGACGCCATGAGCAGCTTCGGCGCGATCCCCCTGTCGCTGCCCGCCGCGAAGGTGGACTTCCTTGTGTCCTCGGCGAACAAGTGCATCGAAGGCGTGCCGGGTTTCAGTTTCGTGCTGGCGCGCCGCGAGAAGCTGGAGGCGTGCAAGGGCCTCGCGCGCACCTTGAGCCTGGACCTCTTTGAGCAATGGCGTGGGCTGGAGTTGAACGGCCAGTTCCGCTTCACGCCGCCCACACACGCCATCCTGGCCTTCGCCCAAGCCTTGCGCGAACTGGACGCGGAAGGCGGCGTGGCCGGCCGGGCCAAGCGTTATCAGGCGAACCACGCCGCACTTGTCGCGGGTATGAAGGCGCTGGGTTTCAAGATGTACCTACCCCCCGAGCATCAGGGTTGGATCATCACCGCGTTTCACTATCCCGACGACCCGGCGTTTCAATTCGAGACGTTCTACCGCCGGTTGGCCGAACGCGGCATGGTCATCTACCCCGGCAAGCTGGGCCAGGTCGCGTGTTTCCGCATCGGCAACATTGGCCGCCTGATGCCCGGGGACATTCAGGACTTGCTCGCGGCGGTGGCGGACGTGTTGAAGGCGATGAACATCGCCATGCCCGAACGCTCCAAGTAGCTGGCGCGGGATTCTCGTCCCTGGTCCATGCCACGCCGCCGCCAATTTGCCATTCCCGGAAATCTGCCAAGAACCAAGAAGCCGCGGTCGCCAGCCGTCTTCTTGCCCTCAATCTTCCCGCCTCCACTCTCGTTTTGATAACCCTGGCCTGCCGAGGACGCGCTTGGAATCGCTTGGCAAGTTCATCCAACCCACGACGTCTCCCCGCTTGGGGAGATTCACCCCGCACCTGCCGCTTTTCGTTCGCCGCCGATGTGGCGGAACGCTACGCTTCCCGACATGACAGAAGACGTGGAGCGGCGCGCTTTGGAACGACTCCCCGATGATGAAGGCGCAACTTTCCCCCGTCAGCGCTGTCCAATTGACCGGAAACCATGACGATGACTGCGAACCATCTACAGGCCGCCCGTCAGACCTACCAGCGCATTGCCGAGAACATCGCCCGCATCATGCAGGGGCAGGCCGCCGCCACGCGCAAGCTTCTCGCCGCGCTGGCCAGTGGCGGGCACGTGCTCTTGGAGGACTTCCCCGGCACCGGCAAGACCACCCTGGCCAAGGCGCTCGCCCGCTCGGTGGACGCCGGGTTCAAACGCATCCAGTTCACGCCGGACCTGCTGCCCTCGGACATCCTGGGCGTCTCGATCTTCGACCAGCGCGACCAGCAATTCCGTTTCCACGAAGGCCCGGTCTTCACCAACATCCTTCTGGCCGACGAAATCAACCGCGCCTCGCCGCGCACGCAATCGGCGTTGCTGGAAGCGATGGGCGAGGCGCAGGTGAGCGTCGAGGGCGAGCGCCGCAACCTCGCGGAGCTGTTCTTCGTCATCGCCACGCAGAATCCGGTGGAGTTCCGCGGCACTTATCCGCTGCCGGAGGCGCAGATGGACCGCTTCGCGATGCAATTCACGCTCGGCTACGTGGAGCCGGCGGCGGAGGTGGCCATCCTGACGGCCCAACAACACAACCATCCGCTCGACGAGTTGCAGTCCACCGCCACGCTGGCGGACGTGCTCGCGCTCAAACGCGCCGTGGAAGACGTGCGCCTCAGCGAGGAACTCAAGCGTTACGTCGTGGACCTCGTGGGCGCGACCCGCGCGGCCCAGGGCGTGCAACTGGGCGCCAGCCCGCGCGCCTCCATCGCCCTGATGAAGGCGGCGCAGGCGCTGGCGCTGTTTGACGGTTTGGAATTTGTCACGCCCGAGCAGATTCAGGAACTCGCCGTGCCCGTGATCGCCCATCGGCTGGTAATGGAGCCGCAGGCCCGGTTCTCGGGGCTGACCGCGCGCGGCGTGGTCGAGGACGTGGTGAGGAAGATCAAAGTGCCGGCGTGACTCGAAACCCGAATACCGAAGGACGCTCGAATGCCGAAATGCGAATCCCATTCTCTCACCGGGCGCTCGGTTTGGGGCTTCGGTAGCGACGGGGCCCCGTCGCGCTGTTGTCTTCGGGCTTCGTGCTTCGGGTTTCCTTCGGATTTCGGATTTCGGATTTCGGACTTCAATCCTTGCCTGCCGTGAACCTGATCCTCCGCTCCCTCTACCGCCTCTACCGCCTGTTCTCGTGGATGCGGTATGGGACGGCGCGGCGGTTCACCCGGCCCGGCATGGCGGTGCTGATTGCGGTGTTCGTGACCAGCCTGATGGCCACGGACACC
Source organism: uncultured Verrucomicrobiota bacterium (assembly GCA_964548925.1). Lineage (GTDB taxonomy): Bacteria > Verrucomicrobiota > Verrucomicrobiia > Limisphaerales > MWDV01 > MWDV01. Next base: position 5,859 of record CAZJTM010000041.1, read on the forward strand.
GACAACTCAGTGGTTTATCAATCGTTCATGGTGCTGCTGGCGATGCTCCTCGTGGCGGTGCTGTTCACGCTGGGGTTCAGATTGCGGCTGGCCGTCGCTGTCGAACGGGCGCTCCCACGTTTCGGCACGGCGGGCCAGCCCTTTGCCTACCGCGTCACCGTGCGGAATCTCAGCCCGAAGCTTCAGGCCGGCCTGACGCTGCTGGAGAACCTCGCCGACCCGCGCCCCTCGTTTCAGGAATGGAGGGCGGTGCAATTGGATGACGAGCGCCAGTTGCGTTCGTTTCGTTTCGGTCAGCGCCGGCGGTCGAATCCTTTCAAGCGGGCAACGGTGAAGGAAGCAACGGTGCCGCCCATCCCCGTCCGCCAGACCGCCGAAGTGCGGGTTGAAATCACTCCGCACCGGCGCGGCGCGCTGAGATTCACGGGCGCGAGCCTGGCGCGGCCCGATCCGCTGGGGCTGTTCCGCTCGCTCGCGCGCGTGGCCGCGCCCCAGACGGTGTTGATCCTGCCGAGGCGCTACGCGCTCCCGCCGTTGGCGCTGCCAGGGGCGCTGAGATATCAGCAAGGCGGCGTGGCGCTGGCGGCAAACGTGGGCCAAAGCGAGGAATTCGTCGCGCTGCGCGAGTATCGGCGGGGCGATCCGCTCCGGCACATCCACTGGCGGAGCTGGGCGCGCGTGGGCAAACCCATCGTGAAAGAGTTCGAGGACGAGTTTTTCGTGCGCCACGCGCTGGTGCTGGACACCTTCACGGAGCGCCCGCACAGCGACGAATTCGAGGAGGCGGTGTCGGTCGCGGCTTCGTTTGCCTGCACGCTCCTCACGCAGGAGTCGTTGCTGGACCTGCTGTTCGTCGGGCCGCAGGCGTATTGCTTCACGGCGGGCCGCGGGCTCGCGCACGCAGACCAGATGCTGGAGATTCTGGCGTCGGTGCGGGCGTGTGCGGACCAGCCGTTCGACACGCTGGAGCATCTGGTTCTGAATCACGTCAGCGCGGTCAGCGGCTGCATCTGCGTGTTGCTGGCCTGGGATGCGACGCGGCGGCGCTTCGTGGAAAAGCTGAAGGCACTCGGCCTGCCGGTGCTGGCGCTGGTGATTGTGCCGCGCGGCGCCGGCGTGTCGGGCGAGGGCGGCCCGTGGCGCGACACGGCGGGGCGGTTGCACGTGCTGGAGGTGGGGAAGATCGAGGAAGGATTGGCGAGGCTCGGATGAAGAAATCCGAAATCCGAAAACCGAAGTCCGAAAAAGACGCAAAACCCGAAGCCCAAAGGCTGGCGGGGTGGGACGGGTGCTTGCTGCCGGAGATCTCGCGGGATTTCGCAGGAGCACGGACATGCTTGTCCGCCAACGCAAGGCTGCACGCACTTGCGGACACGAATGTCCGCGCGCCGTCTTGGCTGTGGCCCTGCCGCGCCGCGTTCATCGCGTCTCCGTGGCTCGCCGGATGGGAGGCCGACTGCATCGTCAGGGTTGCGGACGACGGATCGGCTCGCTTCGATTCTCGGACTTCGGATTTCAGATTTCGGATTTCCCCCCGGGAGGGTTTCGCATGAAACCGCCCCCCTTCCTCCTCGGCGCCGCGCTGCTCTTCTGGGGCTGGCAATCCGGCCTGCTGATCCCGGGCGCGATCATGGCAGGCGTGCTGGAAGGCGCGCGGTTCACCAAGGCCCGTTGGGAACTTACCGACCGCGACCTGAGCCGCATCTGGACCTTCTGCTCGTTGCTGACCCTGGCGGCGGTCGTTTTTGCCTTCACGGAGAACGACGGCCCGGCGAACTTCAGCAACTTCTTCCAGAACCCGTCCGGCGCCACGCGGAGTGACGCGGGAACGTCCACGGCGCACACCAGCGCGGCGTTGTTCCGATGGCTGCCAATGTTGCTCTTTCTGTTCGTCGCGGCGCAGACCTACAACACCCGCGAGACGTTTCCGCTGGTGGCCATCTCCATGATCCTGCGGCGGCGCTGGCGTTTGGCCAAAGAGCGGGGGCAAACGACCCCCGCGGACTGGCCGGTCGCCGTTGGCTATCCGTACTTCGCCGTCTGCCTGCTCGCGGCGGGCGTCCACAAAGAACCGGAGACCGGCCGGTTCGATACGTTCTTCTGGGGTTTGTGCGCGCTGCTGGCGTGGGCGTTGTGGGCCCAGCGTTCACGAAGGTTTGGCTTCGCGATTTGGGCGGCGGCGCTGCTGCTGGCCATGGGGTTGGGGTTCGCCGGCCAGCGCGGTCTGGGGGAGGTGCTGGGGTTGGTCCAACGCCTGAATGTGCAATGGCTCGCGCGGTTGATGCGCCAGAGTTCCGACGCCGAACAAAGCCGCACCGCGCTGGGCCAGATTGGCGAGTTGAAGCAGTCGCCCCGCATTGTCGTGCGCTTGGAACTCCCGGACGACCGCCCCCCGCCGGAGTATCTGCGCGAGACGAGCTATCGGATGTACGGTGCCGAAATCTGGCGGGCCGGCGCCGGCACGAACGGGTTTGAACCCGTCCCCGAAACGCCGCAGGACAGCGCCATCTGGCCCCTCTTGCCCGGCAAGACCAACCTCGCCACCCTCCGCATCGCGACTTATTTGGACGGTTGGAAGCAGGGGTCGCGGGCCGCCTTGCTGCCCTTGCCGCGCACCAGCGGACGGCTCGAAAGCCTGCGAGCCTTCACGGTGGAAAAGAACCCCAACGGCGCCGTGCTGGCGACCGGGCCGGGCCTCGTCATTTTCGACGCGCACTACGGACCGGGCGCGGCGCTGGACGCGCCCGCCGACCCGAACGAAGACTTGTTGGTGCCGCCACGCGAAGCGCCCGCGATCGCGAAGATCGCCGCCGAATTGGGGTTGGATGGGAACGACTTGAAAGGGTCGCTCAGAAAACTCACGGAGCTCTTTGGCGACACGAACCGCTTTCGCTACAGCACGTGGCAAGGCCGCTTCAGGCCGGCCGGCACCAACGAGACGCCCTTGAGCCGCTTCCTGCTGAAGACGCACAAAGGGCATTGCGAATACTTCGCGACGGCCACGGTGTTGTTGCTGCGGCAGGCAGGGATTCCGGCGCGCTACGTGGTGGGCTATGCCGTGCATGAAGGCGCGGGCCGCAAATACGTCGTCCGCCAGCGCGACGCCCACGCTTGGTGTCTCGTCTGGAACGCGGCGCGCGGACAATGGCAAGATTTCGACACCACGCCCGCCTCCTGGGTGGCCGAGGAAACCCGCGCCTCGCCCTTCCTCTGGCTGGCGGATGCGTGGTCGCGGATCCGCTACGAGATCGCGCGGGTGTGGTGGGGGCAATCCAATCTCCGACAATACGTGCTCTGGTCACTCGGACCGTTGCTGGCGCTCTTGCTGTACCAGATCATCTTCCGGCGGGGCCGCAAGCGCCGGGGCGGCGATTCGGCGAAAGTGGAATCCCCGACTGTCTGGCCCGGGCTCGACTCGGAGTTCTACCTGCTGGAGCGGGCGCTGGCGGAGCGGGGCGTGCCGCGGGCAGCAAGCGAGCCCTTGTCCGAGTGGCTGGAACGCGCCGCGGGAGCCGTGAATTCGATCGCGCTGAAGGCGTCACTCGCAGAGTTGTTGCGTCTGCACTACCGGTATCGTTTCGATCCGGCGGGGTTGAGTGAAGACGACCGCGCCGTTCTGCGGGAAAGAGCGGGGGCTTGCCTGACGGCGATGACAGCCTCCGTCCGCTCGCGCCCGCCCGGTTGAGAATCGCTTGACGGCGTGAGGCGCGGCCGCGTCCGGGTGGGGGCGATTCAATTCCTTGACGGCGGCGACACCGAGCGGATGACCCGAAGTTGCACCGCCTCGCCGGGAATGAGGTCCACGATGTCCGGCGCCTTGACGATGAGCGGCAAGCCAAACTCGGCCTGCTGGATGGTGGCGGCCAGGGGCACGGCCGTGGGATTGATCGGTTCCAGTTGCCGGCCCACCTTGACGACCATTCCCTGGAATGGGGGTTCGCCGAGGATGCCCCGGCGCACTTCCACCATGTCCCCCACGTGAGGCCGCACGGTCACCGGCTGCCGAACCCAAGCCAGGATGCGATCCGATTTCTCGGCGCTGATGACCAGAATCGTCTCCCCGGCCATGATCTTCGAGCCCGGCCGGTGGTCCACCACACTCACAAATCCATCCATGGGCGATCGCAAAGTGATGGATTGTTCGGTGCGCTGGAGGCGCTCCCGCTGCGCGGCGATGGCCCGTTCGATGACGGCATCGGGCGCGCCCAACTCTTCCCCCGCGCCCGCCGCTTGCAGGCGCTTCACGCCGGTTTCGAGTTCGGCCACAGCTTTCTCGCGGGCGGCGACCTCCGCCCGCGCGGCATCACGGTCCCGCAAGGCCACGTCGTAGCCGAAGTCGTTGCGCGCCGCGCTGGCGCCCCGCGCGGTGAGTTGCTCGTCGTAAAGCCGCTTGGTCCGCTCGAACTCGGTTTCGGCCTGGACCAGGCGGATGCGGGCGATGTCGAGATTGAGTTCTTCGAGTTGCCATTCGGTGCGCAGCCGGGCGAGGTCGTTGGCGTTGCGGACCCGGTCCAGGTCCATTCGGGCCTTCATCAGGCGCAGATCGGCCTCGGCGGCCGCAAGCTCTGCCGCCAGTTGGTCGGCATCCAACACCCCGACAACGGCCAGCGCCTGGCCGTTGGTCACGCTGGAGAGGCGGTCCACCTTGAGTTCCTGGAGCGTGCCGGCCACCACACTGATCACTTTGGCCCGCACGGTTTCGACCTCGCCGACGATCGAGGCGGGCGCCACGTAGCGGGTCCACATCCAGCCGATCAGGACCAAAAGCAATGCGAAGGTAATCGCCGGAAGATAGATGACTTGAAACTGCCGCAGGTGCTGCCGCGGCGGAATCGAGATGGGCTTGAGGTTCGTTTGCTCCATTTCAAACCTCCGATTCATCTTCGGCCAGGATGGAGCTGACGTGCGAGACGCCGTCGAGCTCGCGCAGTTCGGTCAGCAGTTCATCCACCCGCGAGGGGTCGCGCAGCAGCAGCCAATAGGAGAGATCGGCGCCCACCGTCTCGCCGAGCGCGGCCCGCTGGCTGGCGCGGCGGCTGCGGCGCACGTGGCGTTGCAGCAGACGGTCAATGTCTTTGAGGTCCGCCAGGGGACGGGACCAGCGCAGGTTGAGGATGACATCATAGCGGTGCCGGCTGCCGAAGGAGGTCGCCCAAAGGTAAAGCAGCGCGAGCGACATGATGCCGACGCCCGCCACGGCGGTGGCAAATTTCTGGCTGCCCGCCGCCATGCCCATGGCCAGCACCACCAGGATGTAGGTCGTGTCCAGCGTGTCGCGCAGCATGTTGCGGAAGCGCACGATGGTGAACACCGCCATCATGCCGAAGGCGGTGATGATGTTGTTGGAGAGGACGTGCATGACCAGGGCCACGATCACCGGCATGACGACCAGCGATTTCACGAACGAGCGGGAGTAAGACAAGCCCGAGTGCGTAATCATGTACACCCAGGCCAGCACGTGGCCGCCGGCCAGCGCCAGCAGCAAGCCCATAATCAAAGCAGGAAAGTTGGTTGGGCCGCGCCCAAAATCCCCGTTGAACAAACCGTCTAACATAACCACACCCCTGCGGGCCGCCATCCGCGACGGCCCTCATGTCACACAGATTTAACAATACTTCATCACTGCCGCCAGCTTTTCTTCCTCGCCGCCGGCCGGCTTCGCCACAATCCGCTGCTCGCCCTCCACCATCACACTGCCGCAATACTTGGGCACGCCGCATTGCAGGAGGTTGAGATGCCGCACCATGTCGCGCAGCCAGTCGGGGAAGCGATCGGTGAACTTGATTTCCAGGACCAATTGGTGCTTGAACGGCCAGACCGGGCGGTCCATGTGGGTGGTGAACCGTGCCTCGCGCCGAATCTCGCCCCGGACTTCCTGATCAATGGTCACGCGGACAGAATTGCCCTCCCGGCTGACCCACGCTTCGCGCAGGTATCCCACATGCACGGTGGGCTTGGCCCGCATCCGTTGCATCAAGTAGCAAAACCGCTGAAGCGCTGCCAGGTGTTGGGGTTTGTTCGAAATGAGGTGCTCGGGGGCGGGCAGTTGTCCGGCGAGCAGCAGGGCGCCGAACTCGCGATGCACCGCGCCCCGCTGTTTGAGCACACACTCGTTCTCGCGACGCTTGATTTCGAAGAACAGCGGTGAATCGTCGCTGTAATAGCGCACCCGGATCTTGAACCGCTTCTTCTCGCAGTGGACCGTGGCCCAGTAGGTCGTGAGCTGGTCGGAATCCAGGTAAACGCTGTGAACCGGGTAGCTGTGGTCCGGGCGGCTCCGGCTGAATTCGTCCAACTCCAAATAACCCGCGACAAACGCCCGCACCTCGTCCGCCTGCCGCGGCGTGATGAAATACTTGCGCTCAAAGCGCTGCGCTTGCATCCGGTCGGCGGTCATGGTGGCGCACCCTTGTCTGGCGGAAACCCGGCCATGGACTTCATGGGCTGGAATATGCGCCACGCCCGGCGGGCTGGCGAACATTTTCTGCGGAAGCGCGCGTCCGGCCCAGGCTCGCCACTCCGCTCAAACGACACGCGTCGCTGACTCCGTTCGGTCCCGCAACACCCACCGGTCCAAACGATTTTCCTGCTCCTTCGCGCTCGCGCCGGCTTGGGTTGCGGTCTTGACCTTCCGAACCCGTGGCTGGGCGGGTCGCCAAGGATGGTTCCGCGGTCTCGTTTCGACGGCCACGCCGGATGCCTTGCGTAGTTGGGCAAGTCGCCTTGAAGCGCGACCCGTAATCGCATCAACGCGCCTCGGCGCTTTTGAAGGGAGAGAGGCAGCGGAACGAAACCAACGTCAGCATCGCGCCCGTGAGCAGCGTCAACGCGCCGGTCACGACATGCAGCGTGGTGATGTCCGCCGCCTTGTTCGACCAAACCGTCCACGCTCCCAGCCCGCACTGCACGGCGACCAACGCACACCAGCTTCCTGCCAATCGTCGCAGCGGATGCCCGCGAACAAGTTTCCGCCGCGTCATCCACCAACCCGCGCCGATGGCCCCACACACCGCCACCGCCATCAACCGATGCGCCATGTGCAGGCGGATGTGATTGGCCGTGATGTCGTTCAGGGCCTTGGTTTCGAGCCGGGCGCGGTTGTAAGCGGCCACAGAGCCGGCGTCCGTCGCGGGCCAGAGTTTGCCGTAGGCCAGGGGGAAGTCGCGTATAGCCAGCCCGGCGTGTTGATGCCGCATGGTCGCGCCGAGGATGAGTTGGATGAGCACCAGCAGCGTTACCCCGCCGAAAAGCCAGGCCAAACAATCGTAGCGGCGACTCGGCAGAGCGCCGCCATCTTGATCCTGTTGAGCAGAATTAGCGGCGCTCTGCCGAGGCGCCGCCACGCTGCTTCCTTGCGCAACCTGCCACCAGCGGGACGTGAACAGGGCAATCGCGCCAGTCAGCACAAAGAAGAGCTGGGCGAGCGTGGCGTGGACGATGCCAAGTTCATCCTTGAATAGCGTCACGCGCAAGCCACCGAGGACGCCTTGCAGGACCACCAAGCTGACGGCCACCAAGCCCAAGCGCCGCAGCCAACGGGGTTGTGGTTTGGCTGTTGGCCAGACAAAGCTCGCGCCCAGCGCCACAACACCCGTTCCCGCAAGCACGACCGCATCCTGCCAGCGTGGCGGGGCGACGGCGGCGGTCACGATGCCCGCGAGCAACAACCCTCCGCCTCCCCAGCGCAGCACGGGCCTCGAACTCCTGCCGTAGAGCCAGGCGGTGAGAATCAGCGTCATCAAACCGACCGCCGACGCCACCAGCCGGTGCGAGTGCTCGTAGAAGATCCCGCCGATCCACGACGAGAACGGGAAGAAGAAGATGTTGTAGCCATACGTGTTTGGCCAGTCGGGCACGGCCATGCCCGCGCCGTGACTCGTGACCATGCCGCCCACGCTGATCAGGAACAACGTCGTCATCGCTGTCAGCACGGCGAAGCCATGCAGGCCGCGGTTTGCGGGGCTTGGCGGAGAGGAGGGCATGCGCTGGGAAATGAAAAACCGCCGGGCCTTTCCCGGCCCCGGCGGTTTCCCGATTGAAAGTTTCTGCCGGTTACTTGGCTTCGATCTCAAAGTCCGCGGTTACGGCGCCGTCCGTGACTTCCACTTCTTTGGTCACGCTGCCGCCTTTGCGGTGCGTGGCCTCAACGGTGTACTTGCCGGGAGGGACATTCTTGATTGTGAACTTGCCGTCCTTGCCGCTCACGGCAAAGTAAGGGTGATCCTCGACACACACGTAGGAGAACATCCAGGGATGCACGTCGCACTTGAAGCGCAGGAATTTCTCCGCGGCGGGAAAGCTGAACTTGAGGTCGGGGCCGCCGGCCAATTGCGCCATGTTGGCTTCCTTGTCCTTGTTGCCGCCGTCCTTCGCGGGCGTTGGGTGGACATTGTGGAGCAGCGGGTCGGAATTCTTGACCAGCAGCGTTTGGCCGGTCTGCAACGCCATCACGTACGGGTGATACTGGCAACCCTTTTGGTCCATGACAGCAGGGGCGGCGCTGGCGCCGGAGGATTTGCCGGAAATCCCCTTGAGGGTCACGAAGACATCGGCCAGTTCGCCCCCCGGGCCGACCACATAGAACGGCATGAACACCTTTTCAGTGACGAGCTTTCCACAGTTCACGTCTGCCGCGAGGTCTTTGACCTCCGGATTGGCAGGCGGCGCGCCTTTGAGCGTGATCTTTCCGGAAATATCGCCCGCCAACGCCGCCGGCAGCGCGGTGAAAAGGGCTGCCGTCGCCAAGAACACAGTTTGTTTCTTCATAGCATCAGTCTTTCAAAGGTTCAGTGTGGCGAAGACTAGCACTGAGTCCACGCCGGTCAAGTTGGCAGCCACTCGTTTCCGGGGAGGCGCTGAACGCGTAATCCCCTGGCTGCCGTCCTCCACCCAGTTGCCCATCGCGAACTCGCGTCAGTTGAGGTCCGCTGCCCAACCGGCTTGGGGTCACTGCTGGAGGCGATACAGGTGTGTGTCCGTGCGCAGGAACAGGGCGTCGCCGGAAACGGCGGGGCTGGCGACCACCGTGCCTTCGATCCGGTTTTCGGCCAGTCGCTCGAACTGGCGGCCCGCTTTGAGCACCACGGTCGTACCGTCCTGCCGGAAGAAATAGAGGCGACTTGGGATGGCGACAGGCGAAGCGAGACACGCGCCACCCAAGCGTTCCTGCCAATGCACGTCCCCGGTTTTGGCGTCCACGCAGGTGGCCATGCCGTCGTCGGACACCCAGTAGAGTTCGTCACCCACACAGATCGGCGAGGACATCACTGGCACCTGCCGTAGTGTTCTCCAAGCGAAGTGCGTGGTGGTGACGTCGCCCTGCCCATCAGCGCGCACAGCCCAGAGTTGGGCCTTGTGACAACCCGTGCCGAAAAAGACCAGGCCATGACCAAAGACGGGGCTGGTGCCGATGGAGAACCCGTCGCCGTGGCGGACGCGCCAGAGTTCCGCGCCGGTTCGTGGATCATAGGCCACCGTCCAGTGGGCGCCGGGCGCGACCACTTGCGATGCATCCCCGGGCGCGATGAGCAGCGGTGTCGAAAACGACTTCTTCAGATTGGGGTGGGAAGCGTTGATGGGCGGCCGCTCGGTCTTCCAAAGTGTCTTGCCGGTGTGCTTGTCCAGCGCGGTGACGTATTGCGCATCGCGACCGTCGCGAACGAGGATCAGCCGATCCTGCCACAGCACCGGCGAACTGCCCGGGCCGACCTGGTGATCGAGGCGCAGTTGTTGTTGCCAAAGAACCTTGCCCGTCGCGGCATCAAGGCAAACGGTACCGTGCGTGCCGAAGTCGCAGTACACGCGGCCCGGCTCGGTCACCGGCGTAGGCGTGGCCCAACTGTTGAGCCAATGCACCGGGTCGGGATTCGGCACGTCGAACAGCGTTACCTCCCAGAGTGTCTTGCCGGTTTCACGGTCCAGGCAGACCGCCCGCAACGAGACGTGCTCGGCGGTTTGCATGTCGTCCGGCCCGATGTACTTGCGCACCACGCCGCGCTCGACGGCCGTGGTCAGCCAGATACGGTCTTGGAGCACGATGGGGGAAGAACGCCCCCGGCCCGTCACGGCGACCTTCCAGGCGACGTTGGTGGTTTCGCTCCAGATCAACGGCAGCCGGGCTTGAAGCGCCAAGCCATCGCCCGTCGGCCCGCGGAATCCTGGCCAATCCAAAGCGGCGCCGCTGGCGGCAGGCGCGGGAAGCATCCCGCCCACGACCGCGGCGAGCAGAATGAGGAACACCGGCGTGCGAATCATGGGGTGAAGGATTGCCCAAGCGGCGACCGTTGGCCAGCCAACATCATGCCCGGCCAATCGGCTGCTAAGTTTCCGTGCTTGCGCCGTCCGCTCGACATGGTACCAAGACGCCATGACATCCCGCCCTGATCCAAGTCCCTGCGCACGCATTTCCTCTCCGAATGTCGCGACATCGTCCCGGGCCATTGCGAGGTCCGGCGGCTTCTTCCTGTCCGCCGTGCTTGCGGCCCTGGGTACGGCTCATGCCGCCGAGGTGCCGGAGCGGGCGTTTTACGTGGCGGCCAATCCGGACTACACCATCGTCCAATCCACTTTGGATTCGCTGCGGTTCACGTTGGACAAGACGCTGAAGCTGGGGGACCGCGGGCACTTGGTGTCCATCTCCAGCTTCGTGAACCCTGAGGCCGAGGTCATGGGCTGGCACGACTTTGGAAATCTGGAAGGGCCGGGCTGGGCGGCAAATGCGGTCGGCGGCGCGTGGGAGGTTTACGCCTGGGGCCGCTGGCTGGGAGATCGGAGCAAACAAGAGCGGGCGCTGCGCATTCTCGATCACGTGTTGGACTGTGGCTTTCTGAACGAGCAAACCGGCTTCATCCGCGGCTATCGCGAAACGACAACGGGCCAGTTCGTGCTGAACTACAAACACAACTCCGACTGGTTTTGCCCCGGCTCAATGGCCAAGGTGGCCTTCCAACTCCTGCGCTTCGCCGACGACCTGCCGAAGTCTGATCCGCGTCGAGAGCGGATGCGCCGCATGGCCGCGCGCACGGCGGAGTGGATCGCGAAAAGTGTTGAACCAGTGCCGAACGGCTGGTTTCCGCGGCGCACGACGCCCGCGGGCAATGTCTATCGCAAGTCGCCAGATGGCGGTAACGATCCGTTCTGGCAAAGCAGCGCCGATGGTTTGTTCATCGTGCAACTCCAGGCCGCTCTCACCGAACGCAAGCTGGCCGACTATCGCCCAGCGTTGCGGCAGAAAGCTGGCGTGTTCATGAAAGCCGGCGGCATCTTTGGCAGCATCAACCACGACACCTACGACCCGCACGAGAACGTCGCTTACGCCGTGGCCTTCCGCACGCTGCTGTTGACCTCGCGCGTCTTGAAGGACGACGCGTTGCGGACATTCGCCTACGACACCTGCCTCGCCGGCTTGGAGCAGTTCAAGATGAAGGAGGACCGGAACGGTGTCGCCACCAAGGGACTGCTCTTCATGGAGAAAACCTGGGACACCTCCTACCTCTGGGAAAACGCCGAAGCCGCGCTGGCGTATTTCGAGGCCGCCGTGGATCGCCGCCGCGACAAAGCTCACGCTCGGGAATACGTCCTCGACGGCCTGACGATCCTACGCGCCGCCGCCAAGCATCACTATGGCCCGCACGGGTTCCTGACCGAGGGCGTGGATTGGAACGATCACGTTGGCCAGCAACATCACATCGGTCAGCAAAAATACGGCGCCATCCAATACACTGAGCCGTTCCTCAACAACCAGCACATCGCCGAGCCGACGCTCTTCTACCTCGAACACCTCGCCACCAAACGCACGCGCAAGGGTGTTACGGAGTGGCGCGACCTCGAGGGCAATGTACTTTGGAAAGGAGAGCGCAAGTAGGTTGCCTTTCCACAACGCGCGCGAGAAATGGCTCGCATTCCTCAGCGTGATTCCCCTTGTCGCCCGCATGCTGGGATCGTTCGGAGGTCGCGATTTGGTCTTGTTCGCCGTTGGGTTTCGAGTTAGGCCGTGCTGAACGTTTTGCAGGGTGACCGAATCGGCCGGAGGGAAGACGGCCGATGGACTCCTGAAATGGAGCCATGTGAACAGACCAGGAAACAAAACCTATGGTCTCAACTGAACCCCAGAACGAAGCAGTGACTTTGGGTGGCGGGCGGTTCGCGGCCACTCACTGGAGCGTCGTGCTCGCCGCCGCCGGTGAAGATTCGCAGGAAGCTGCGGCGGCTTTGGAGACGCTCTGCCGGCAATACTGGTATCCCCTCTATGCCTTTGTCTGCCGACTCGGCCACCCGCCGGCCGACGCCGAGGATATCGTCCAGTCTTTCTTCGCCGAATTGCTCGAGAAGCGTTTCCTGCAACATGCGGATCCGGTGCGGGGACGATTCCGCACGTTCCTGCTGGCTTCGTTGAAGCACTTCATGACCAAGCAGTGGCAGCGGCAGCGCACCATCAAGCGGGGCGGCGGCGTTCCCGCTTTTCCCCTGGACGAACTCGGCCCGGAGGAACTGTATCACCGCGAAACGGCCCACGCCCTGACGCCGGAACAACTATACGATCGAGCCTGGGCACTTCGTGTCCTCGCGCACGCACGGAACCGGTTGCGGGACGATTACGCGCGCCGCGGGCAGGCGGAACGGTTTCGGTTGCTCGAGAGTTTCCTGCCGGGCGAGACTTCGGAGCTGACCTGCGCCGAGGCAGGGCACCAACTCGGCCTGAGTGAAGGGAGTGTCAAGGCGGAGGTCCACCGGCTCAAGAACCGTTACCGATCCTTCCTGCGTGCGGCGGTGATGCCCACCGTGGCCCGGCTGGAAGACGTGGAGGCGGAACTTCGAGAGTTGACGGAAGTTCTGAGTCAATGAAGGCCTGACACTCATGCAACCGTTTTCGATTTTTCCGTTAGGTGACTTCCGGATGACCGACTTCCTGCCGGCCTGACACCATGATCAGGTGGGCTGGCAAGACGTCGGGGCGGCTGGCCGCGGAATAACAGGTTGGACAAGATGGCCACGGCAAGTCATTGCCCACAATGCGGCGGACCTTTGGTAGCCGGCGCGCTGGGAAACCGTTGCCCGCGTTGTCTCATGGATATGGGCCTCTCCGGCGCTGAGGAGGCGAACGAACTTCCGCCCGCGATCTCAGCAGGAATCAGGCAGTTCGGTGATTACGAGCTCCTTGAGGAAGTGGGCCGGGGCGGCATGGGCGTGGTGTATCGCGCCCGCCAGATCAGCCTCAACCGGATCGTGGCGGTCAAGATGCTCGTGGCCCGTCCCTTCGCCGTGCCCGAACTGGAGGAACGGCTGCATCTCGAAGCGGAAGCCGCCGCGGGTTTGAATCATCCGAACATTGTCACGATCTTCGAGTTCGGTGAATGCGACGACCAGTTCTACTTTTCGATGGAGTACATCGAGGGCCGCAGCCTCGCCCAACTGACTCGACATCACTCGCTCGCTCCAACCCAGGCAGCTCAATACGTCAAGGCGGTGGCTGAGGCCGTCCACCACGCTCACGAGCACGGCATTCTGCATCGCGATCTCAAACCGTCGAACATCCTGATTGACCAGCACGACCAGGTGAAGGTCACGGATTTCGGTCTGGCCAAGCGGTTGGGGACGGACTCGGAGTTGACCCTCACGGGACAGTTGGTCGGCTCGCCCAACTATCTTTCGCCGGAGCAGGCCGCCGGCAAACACCGGGCGCTCACGGTGCGCAGCGACGTTTATTCCCTGGGCGCGGTGCTCTATCAACTGCTCACCGCCCGGCCCCCGCTCGTGGGTGAATCCCTCGAGGAAACCCTGGTCCAAATCCGCGAGAAGGAGGCCCCTTCGCCGCGGCTGCTGAGCTCAGGCGTGCCGCGGGATCTGGAAACCATTTGCCTGAAATGTCTCCAGAAGGAGCCGGCCCGGCGGTACGGCTCAGCGCAGGCGTTGGCGGCTGATTTGGGACGATTTCTGGAGCGGAAACCGATTTCGGCCCGGCCGGTTTCGGCTGCAGGCCGCGTCTGGCGATGGTGCCGACGCAAACCGGCCCTGGCCGGCGCCCTGGCGGGATGCGCCCTGGCACTGCTGGCGGGGATCATCGGCATCGCCTGGCAATGGAAGCGGGCGGAAGCGGAAGCTCAGGTCGCACGCCGAAACCTCTATGGGGCTGATATGCTGCTGGCTCAACAGGCGCTCGAACAAAGCGACATGGGGCGCGCGAAAGAGCTGCTTGACCAACACCGACCTGGGGGAAAAGCAAAAACTGATTTGCGCGGGTGGGAATGGCGTTATCTGTGGTCCCAATGTCAGAGCCACGAGCAAGCCACGCTGTGCAGGGAATCGAACGCGGTCACTGCCCTGGCGTTTTCAGCCAATGGCACGCAGTTGGCGGTGCGCCGCGATCCTGGCATCGTGATGCTTTGGGATGCGCAGGCCCGGCGCCTGATCTCGGAACACCCTGCTTCCCCTTGGTTCAAGGCGCTTGCCGCCTCTCCGACCAGTCAGCTATTCGCCTGGGGTGGGAGCGAGAGCAACGGAGTGCCCTGTGTGGTGCTGTGGGACGCAAGCTTGCACCGTGAAGTAGCCCGTCTGCCACACACGAGTGGCGCTGTGTCCTCGCAATCCACTCCGGGTGACCTGCGGATTGCCGCCCAAACCGCGAATGAGGTTGTGTCGCTGGCGTTTTCATCGGATGCCCAATGGCTCGCAACACTGACGCGTCACTCCGAACTCTTCGTGTGGGATGTGAACTCGCGAAAGGTCGCAAAGCGGTTCCAGATCCGAACGAACTTTCACCTGGATGACGGTTCCCATTACGGAGCTGTGCTGTTTTCACCTAACAGTTCGCTGCTGGCAGTCGGAATCGGGGAGGCGCAGGTCTGTTTATTGGATTGGGTCAGCGGCGCCGTCACGAACATCGCTCTTTCAAAGCCGGCCAACGGCGTTTCGACCCTGGCGTTCACGCCGGACGGCAAGCGGCTGGCGTTGGGAGGCGGCTACCTCGATAACACGATTCACCTCTTTGAACTGGAGACGGGCGCGTGGATCCGCTTGAACGGACACAAGGGCTGGATCGTGTGCCTGGCGTTCGCGCCCGATGGCCAAATGCTGGCTTCGGCCAGCGCCGACCAAACCCTCCGCCTCTGGGACGTGCCACGGGGCGCCTCACGCGCGCCATTTCATGGGCATGAAGATGAAGTCTATTTCGTCGCGTGGACGCGGGACGGCCGGCAACTGGTGAGCGGCGGCAAAGATGGATCGGTCCGATTCTGGGAGCCAACGGCGAAGCTCCAATCCTCGGGCTGCGCGTCCCTGCCGGAGAATACTTGGGACCTTGTTTTCACGCCGGACAGCCGGCGCGTTGTCACAATGAGGGCGAACGAGAAAACCCTCATCGTCCGGGACGTACGCACTCTCCAAGCTGAAGTGGAGCTGTCCTCGCCCGGCTACGGCCCGAGGCGACTGGCCTTGGCTGGAGACGGTCGTCGGCTGGCTTTCGGTGACCGCAGCGGGAACGTCGAGATTTGGGACTTGGCGAGTTACCAGCGAATCGCAAGTCTTTTCGTTGAACGAGGCTGGATCCGCGACCTCCAGTTCTCCCCCACCGGGAATCAACTGCTCTGCGTCTGCGAGCGTGCCGACCGCAGGCGCGTCGTCCAAGTCTATGAGACGGCCACATGGAGCACAGTGGATTTGGCGGCAATCCACTTGGAGGACCTTCATAAGGCGATGCTCACTCCCAACGGAAGCACTCTGGCGGTTTCGCATCGCAATGGGATGGTGGCCTGGTGGGACTTGAAGACCCGCCAGCGTCAGGCCCAGTTTCAGTGGCCGCATCTCGGGCCCGGGGTTCAGATGGCCTTCTCACGGGACGGAAGGTGGTTCGCGGCCGGTGGCGAAAGCAGCGTGCTCATGCTCGTGGAAGTGGTCAGCCGACAGTCGCGGCAGATTGTGCGGGCGCATGTGAGCCAGGTCGTCGCGCTCGATTTCTCGCCGGACGGACGGCGCTTGATCACGAGCGGTACGGCCGGCAACGACACGATCAAGATTTGGGATGTCGAGGGCGGTCGAGACATCGCCACGCTGGCAGGGAAACCCGGCTTCTACGATCTGATTGGCTTCTCGCCGGACGGCCACATCCTCTACGCGGTTGACAATAGAGGGAACGCGCTATTTTGGCGCGCGCCAACGCTTGAGGAAATTACCACGCGCGAGCAGGCCACGAAATTCCAGCCTTGAGGGTGGGCATGAAGGCCGGTTCGGCCAGGGCGCAGAATCTGCGGAAGTTCTGGCGGCAATCCGGCGCGGCCTGCACACGGCGGGGCGAGCGACCTCTCTGACGCCGATGGGCAACCCGGGCCCTCCCGCAACTTCTCTGCAACCATTCTCGAGGAATCCGTTAGGAGGGAATTGAAGGCGAGTTTGGATAGGCGGGAACTGCGGGTGGCGCGGTCCGCGCCGGAACGAGCCGGAAATGGCGTTTCGCTTCAACCAAGACAATCACATACCTATGAAAGCAAGAGCTGTTACAACCATTCGCAACCGGTTTCGGTGGCCTGGCTTCCAAAGCTGGACCGCCGTCATGATCGCTGGCGTGGCGATCCGCATCTGTTCACCGGTCCGAGTTGACGCGTTGAACTTGGATGATTTCAACAACCCCGCTACATCCGGGACGAACTGGACGAAAGTCTGTTTCTTTGGGGCATGCGGGCACGAATTCACCAACGGGCAAGCGAAGCTCTCCGTCACGCCGTCTGGCGAGCACGGCTTCGCCGGGCTGACTTCATTGCAGCAATGGACGCTGCGGGAAGGTCGCGTGCTGGAATTCCGCGTGGACCTGCTCAGTTCCAGCGGGGATGGTGCGATGGCACGCCTGAACTGCGCTTTCGGGAATCCCAACAAGTACATGCTGTTTGTGGACCAAGACACGATCGGCCTGCTCAAACGCGAACAGGAAACCCTCCAATTGTTCTTCCTCACCAACGGTCCAACGGTCAAAGTCACCAATGTTAAGCTGGTCCTGGTCATGACGGGTGGTCCGGAGTCCAGCGTCCTGCTGCACTGGGAGATTCTGGATAACGACCAGGCAGGGCGCGTGCTGTTCGAAGGCAGTCAACGGGACACGGCCGGAGCCGATTCGATGGTGACGGGCAGCCACAAAAGCGGGGATTCTCCACCCGGGAGTTTTTTGGGAATGACCGGCAACTTCAATATCTCGCTCTACCACGACAACGCCGGCTGGCTTGACCCAAACGTGGCCATCCCGCCGCAGGGCAAAGCGGAGGTCATCTTCGACAATGCCGAGGTGCTGGAGTATGACGCGGCAGTCTTGGATATCCAAAACTCGGTCCTGCTCACATGGTCCGAAAACACTGCCAAGGAACAAATTGTCCTCGCCGCCGATTCGCTCACCAGTGCCAACTGGACCCCTTGGCCCGAGCCGATGTTCAAGCGGTTTGGCGGATTCCGTATGGCAGTCCCCGTGACCCCCAACCAGCAGTACTTCAAGCTGACTTCCGGCAAGCAGTTCACCGATGACTTCGGTAACCCGAATCAACCTTTCGCGAACCGGAATCCCTGGCGGCTTCGCGGCGACCTCACGGCGGACGAGTTCATCATCACCAACGGGGTTCTCCGCGTGGACTGGCCGTTTGCCCCGCCGGGCTGGCCGACGCCGACGGCGTACCAATTCACGACATTGCCTCCAGGTTCAGATGTGGTGGTGGGCAACTCCTATTCCTCAGTGGACATTCTGAGTTGGGAGGTTAGCAGTATTGACGACAGCGCGTGCGCGATTGCCGCCCGGGCCATTCGGAATCCCGACGGCTCCTTCCACGGAGGTGCGGCGGGGCTGGTCCTGAATCCCAATGGGGTCAAGGGAGATCTTGCCCCCTGGGTATCGTGGGCCGGCAGCACGCAGTACGGACCAACCTTCCGGATGGTTGAAACGCCGCCTCCCTATCGCCTGCAACTCTCTGTGGTCGGCCCCACGTGGACGCTGCGGGTCGTCAGCCTGGCCACCCAAGTACTCATCCGTGAGATGACCATGACGAGCAATGTCCGGAATGAAGGGCTTGCGGGCCTTTGGATCCAAGCTCCTCCGGAGGCTACTCTCAAGTCTCACAGCATCACGTTGGACAATTTCTTCGTGACCGGCACGACACCGTGACGGGTCGAGAATTCGCGCGGTCGCAGTTGGAGCGGGGGGAGGCTGCGCCTTGCGACAAACCAACCACATCCATCCCCCTGTAAGAAAGTGAGGAATACGATGAAGAAGAAACTCCTACTGGCAACCGCATGTGTCATGGCGGCGTCCCTTCTGTGGCTCGGCGCCGGCGGAGGCCCCGGGTGGACGGACCGCAACCTGGGCTTTGGCCAAAAGGTGGCCGGCGGCTGGCTGATGGTGGCCGACGTGGGCGCTCCGGTCGAAATCATGGTCAACCTCGCCGCCGATGGCGGCGCGATGTTCAACGGCACGCTGCGCCCCGCAGGGCCGGACAACACGGGGGGCTGGATGGGAACCCGCTACAACACCACCTCGCACGGGACCTGGACCCGGACCGGGCACAACACGTTTGAGGTGGTCACGCTGCTGTTCATCCAAGACAACGATGGCAACACGGTCCTCTATGAGAAGGTCATGATGGAACTGGCCCTGAAAGCCGGCGGGACAAAGCTGGAGGGCAGCGGCCTCATCCACTTGATCGAGAAGGGCAACGATCCCCTGGACTCTGCATCGCCCGTGCTGTTCCCCATTCCGGTCGCCTCCATCTCCGGTCGGCTGATCCGGTGAGGCATCATCGCGAAGACTCAGGGAACAACCTGCGCATGGCCGCGTTGCCGCGCCCGCCGTCTGACATCAGTCGGCGGGCTTTCGTCACGATGAAGTCCCAATCAAACGCCGGGCCGGGATCCACTTTGTTCGTCTGGATGTGCCAGTGGCCGAGGAGGCCTTCGTACTTTTGCAGCTCGTCGTCCGGCAGCTTGTGCATCACGAGCTTCCCTTCCGCGTCTCGCGGGTAATCGCACTTCATTTTCGGGAAGATTTTGCAGAGCGCTGCGGTCAGGCGCATCAAGGCGCGGTACTGCTCCGGCGTGTAATCATATTGCGTGAGTTGCCGGCCTTGGACCGTGCCCACCACTGGTTCATTCACGCGAGGATGCCCGACGAAGTCCTTCGTGAGCAGCCCGCCGTCGCCGAAGCGTTCGGGAATCGTCAATCGTGTCTTCCCGTCGGCGTCTTTCGCGTACCACTCGCCGAACGGGCTCTTTTCCGCATTGCCGTAGGCGCCCATGTTGGCGATCTCGATGCCAATCGAGCGCGAGTTGGACGTCGTCGCATGCCAGGCGCGCTCCTTGAGGTCGAGCGTCTGGTAAATCGTGCCGTCCACATCCAACATGAAGTGGACGCTCAATCCGCGCAGGTCGTGGAGCACCTTGAAGCACTGCCGGCTGGTGCCGCAAACGTCGTAGTGATAGACGAACTGGTCCACGACGCGCTGAAGCAGCGGCAAATCCCAGCCCCCGCCGCGCACGCGCTCAATTTCCTCATCCGTCAGGCCAGTCTTGCGCAGGTTGTAGCGGTTCGGTGTTTCGAGATACTTCACCTCCTGCTGCGAGGTTTTCCAATCCGCCTGCTCCAGCGGCGCGAACCGCCGCTCCACGCGGTAGGCATCGTAGCCGCCCGGGTCGGTCCACAGCACCACGCGTGTGCCGGTGTGGAAGAGTTGCCCTGCGACCACGATTTCGTCGCCCTTGCGGTCCAAGCGGGCGCCGGGCCGGGGAGTGGTCTGGCAACCGGTATGGAGAAACAGGGGCAGAACGAGCGCAAGGAGCGTGGCGGGCGCTAGGCGGCGAGGACTTGGTCTCATAAAGCGGTTCAAAACTGGCGCGCACGTTTGCCGCCCGCGCGCCGCCGGTCAAGCAAAAGCTCACCACCGCAAACGCCCGCGGTGTGTCGGGGGCGTCATTGGCGCAGTCGCAGCGCCATCGCGTGAGGTTTTTCCTTGGACCAGCCGGCGGCGGTGGCAATATGTCCCGGCATCGAACGCGAATCCTCATCACTGCAACGCCCATGAAAGTCCCACGACTCTTCCTACTCCTGGCCAGCTTGGTCGGCCCGCTCCTACCGGCTCGCTCCGTTGAAACGCTGCCTGATGGTTTTTACCGCTACCCGACGATTGGCGGCGGCCATGTCGTCTTCGCGGCGGAAGGCGATCTTTGGAAAGTGCCGGCGACCGGTGGCGCGGCCATGCGGCTCACGGCTTACGAAGGCGAAGAACGCTTCCCCAAGCTTTCGCCTGATGGCCGCCTGATCGCCTTCACCGCCCAATACGAGGGCAACGACGACGTTTACGTGATGTCGGCGACCGGCGGCGAACCCGTGCGCTTGACCTGGCATCCCGCGGCGGATCAAGCACTGGGCTGGACGGCGGACGGTAAAATCCTGTTCCGCAGCCGGCGCGACCATCCGCACGGCGACTTCCGCATCTTCGCGGTCGCGCCCACGGGCGGCATCCCGGAGATGATCCCGCTCGAACCGGCGGCGTGGATCAGTTTTGAGCCCGGCGGCAAACGCATCGCCTTCCAGAAGATCGGCCTCGAATTCCACAATTGGAAACGCTACCGGGGCGGCGAAGCCGAGGACATCTACGTCGGCGCGCTCGAACCGCTGGCGTTCGCCGAAGTCACGCGCTACGACGGCAAGGACGCTTTTCCCATGTGGGCGAACGACGGACGCATCTACTTCGTTACCGACCGGTGGGGAAGGCCCAACCTCGCTTCGATGAAACCGGACGGCAGCGACGTGAAGCGGCTGACGACCTTCGAGGATTACGACGTGCGTTGGCCCGCAATGGGCGATGGCAAGATCGTCTATCAGCACAAGATGGACATCTGGGCGTATGACCTCGCTTCGGGGCGCAATGAACAGGTGAACATCCAACTCCCGAGCGATCGCCTCCAAGTGCGCGAGAAGTTCGTGGATCCGAAGGGCACATTGCGGAGTTGGGGGCTGTCGAAGGATGGCGAGCGCATCGTGCTGGAAGCCCGGGGTGATGTCTTCGTGGCGCGCACGAAAAAGAAGGGGCTCATCCGCCGCATCACGGAAAGCAGCGCGGCCCGGACCAAGTTCCCCGCCTTCGCGCCAAGCGGGACGAACATCGTCACCTGGACCGAGGTAAACGGCGAGGAACAGTTGCTTCTGCACGCGGCGGACGCGGGCTCCGAACCGCGCCAGATCGGCAACACCCCGCCCGGCTGGAATTACGGCGCGGCGTGGTCGCCAGATGGCCAGCGACTGGCCTGGGGCGATGAGAAGTACCGCCTCTACGTGGCCGACGCCGCTTCGGGTGAGAGGACCGAGGTGGATCGCGGCGAGTGGGAGATCACGCGTTACGTCTGGTCGCCGGACAGCCGCTATCTCGTCTACGACGTGACGCTGCCGACGCTGTTCAGCCAGGTGCGCATCTGGAACGACCAGGACAAGAAGCACTACGACGCCAGCGAGCCGATTTACAACGCGACCTTCCCCGCTTGGGATCCGAAGGGCAAGTTCCTGTATTTCCTCTCCGACCGGTTCATCAACCCGCGCCTGGATCGCTTTGAGGCCCGCTTCATCGTGGACGAGGCGACGCTGCCGTGCGTGCTCGCACTCCAAGCCGACGGCGCGCTGCCTTTCGCGCCGCGCGGCGACACCGATCCCGCCAAGCCCGACGACAAGAAGAAGGACGAGAAGAAAGACGAAAAGAAGGACGGCAAAGACGACGAGAAGGACAAGGCCAAAGAAGAGAAGACCGAGCCGATCAAGATTGACTTCGAGGGCTTGGCAGGTCGGCTGGTTCAAGTTCCGGTGCCGCCGGCGAACTACGCGAGCCTCCGCGCGGTGGAAGGCAAACTGCATTGGCTCAAGTCGCAGAATCGCGGGATGATGCCGCCGGACAGCGAGGGCGACGAAGAAACGAGCGCCGCCGAATTGCAGGCCTACGAGATCGAGAAGGAAAAGCTCTCAACCATCACGGGCGGTGTGCTGGCATACGACATCTCGCTCGATGGCAAAGTGCTCGTTTACCAGACGAAGGACGGCTTCACGCGCGTCGAGGCCGGCGCCACCGCAGCGCCCAAGGACGATGCCGCCAAGGACGCCAAGGTGGACCTCTCCGGCTGGACGGTGCGGATCAACCCGCGCGAGGAATGGAAGCAAATGCTCCGCGAGGCTTGGCGGCGGCAGCGTGATTTCTTCTACGATCCGAAGATGCATGGCGTGGATTGGGAGGGCGTCTGGAAACAATACGGCCCGCTGGCCGACCGCATCTCCTCGCGCGATGATCTGGCCGACGTGTTGGGCGAGATGTTCGGCGAGATGAACGTGGGCCACGCCTACCACGGCGGCGGTGACGTGCGGCGCGGCAAAAGCGTGGGTACCGGTCTGCTCGCGGCGGATTTGCGCTACGACGCGGACAGCGGCTTCTGGCAAATCCAGAAGATTTACCCCGGCGATTACCCGATGCCGGATTGGTCGTCACCGCTGGCGCGCGCGGACCTGCGGATCAAGCCGGGCCAATGGCTGGTGGCGATTGACGGCAAGCCGCTCACCAAGGGCGAGGATTACCTCCGTCGCCTCGCCAACCGCGCCAAACAGGAAGTCGAGCTTTCGATCAACGATTCAGCGAAGCTCGAGGGCGCGCGCCGCGTCGTCGTGAAGACCGTGGCCGAAGACACGCGCATCCGTTACGCCACGTGGATTCGCGAGATGCGCGATTACGTGGACAAGAAGAGCAACGGCCAGATCGGCTACATCCACCTCTACGACATGAGCGGGCTCGGGCTGCGACAGTTTGCCCGCGATTATCCGCCGCAGGCGCGCAAACGCGGCTTGATTATGGACGACCGTTGGAATCACGGCGGCTTCGTGGCCCCAATGATCCTCTCGCACCTCGACCGCAAGCTTCTCGCCGTGGGCGGAACGAGGCACGGGAACATTGACACCGTTCCCAGCCGGGCGTTCTACGGGCACATGGTGGCGCTGATCAACCGCCAGGGCGGCAGCGATTGCGAGACGTTCGCACTCGGCTTCAAAGAATTCAAACTCGGCCCCGTCGTCGGCACGCGCACTTGGGGCGGCTGGGTGGGCATCCGCGGCGACAAGCCGCTGCGCGACGGCGGCGGCATGACCGAGCCCGAGTTCGGCGGCTGGGACATGCGGGGCAAGGACTACATCATCGAAGGCCACGGCGTCGACCCCGATGTGGTGCTGGACCTGAACCCCGACGGCTTGATCCGCGGCAATGACGTGCAGCTTGATTACGCGATTGAACATCTGCTGAAGGAAATCGCCAAAGACCCGCGTGATCTGCCGCCCGCGCCGCCCATTCGGCCGAGACCATTGCGGCCGGTCAAGTAGTAGTCTGCCCACACAGGATCCGGTGGAGTTACAACAAGTCCAAAGAAGCCTTGTTTCTCCACCCGGCTTCTGTTAAGCAGTTCCCCGTGTCCAGAGTATTCAACTGCTGCGGGAAGCAAGCCAGCCGGTTAGGCGAGGCGTTTCCGAGCGGCAGGACACGCGGCGGCGAATGCCGGCGCGGAGTCGGAATCCCCAGCGACACGATACGGTAACAACATCTCACATATCCTTTGCGTAGCTTCGGGCTACCGGTCTCGTCGAAAAACCTGGAAACTTTTCATGTAGAAGACCGCCGAAGGCGCGCGCCCACCCGGGCGCGGCCTGTCGTGCTTCTTCTACAGGCGCTTCCAGGTGCCTTCGACGAGGGCGCGAAAGGTTCGCGCCCCTTTTGTTTGTTCCGGTGAATGGCTGGGAGTTGCGTGGAGACAACTCAAACAACGGAACGAACATGAAGAAAACTCGACTGAAGCTGCTGCTCGCCACAGGACTGGCCACCCTGGGCTTGAATCTCACCCCGCAACTCGCCTCCGCCATTACCACCTCCGGCGTGATGCCCGGCAACGAAACCTGGTCCGGCACCGTAACCCTGACCGGTGACGTGACGGTGCCAGCCAACGTGACCCTTACGATCCTGCCGGGCACAGTCGTTCAAAGCTGGGACAATTATGATGACACGGCAGGTGGAACAAACCCCAACAGGATTGAACTGATCATCAATGGAGGCAGGCTGAGTTCAGTTGGAACGTCAAACAACCCAATTCGCTTCACATCGTCGCCGTTGAACCCGCCCGCGAAAAGAGGTGATTGGTATGGCATCCGTTTTCTCAACGCCACCAACACTTCGAGCGTTCTGAACTGGGCCATTATTGAGTACGGGACCAAAGGTGCATCTGTAGAAAGCGGTAATGTGCCGACGATAGACACCACGACTTTTCGATATCAACTGGAGAGTGGCTTTTACGACGCAATCCCTGCGCCATTGAACAATTGCTTGTTCACGAGCAACGGGATGGCGTGCGATGGAAGTGCTCTGGTGCTTACGAACTGTGTCCTGCGGGACAATGGAGGCTGGACCTTCTGTCAGGGAGGTGGATGTAGCTCGGAAGCAGCCATTCGCGGAGGAAGCGTGATCGTTGTGGACTGCGTGTTTACGAACAACAGCGGTACCGCCATAAACGCCGAAGGGAAGACAGTGACCGCACTCCGGACGATGTTTGTCAAAAACAGCGGCTGGGCTGTTTACGCCGGCACTCCCCGCGTTTCGGATTGCACGATTACCAACGGCGGAGGTGGAGTTTACAACGCTTTTGCCGACGCAACGGTTGAGGTTTTGAGATGCAAGATAGTGAATCTCCAAGGCACTGGCGTGGAAGGCAGGTATGTGTCGATTCGCGATACCACAATTGAGAATGTGTCCGGCAGCCCGGTTTTCACAGGCGACTGGGGAGGCGGGCCATCAAGTCTACTCGTTAGTAACTGCGTGATCCGCGGAGGAGCACCATATGGAATCAGGCACGGTGGCGGCAATGCGACGATTCTGAACAGTGTGATCGCATACAACAGCGGCGAAGGTATCTACGCTAACATGCCAACAGTTCGAGGCTGTTCCATCGACCACAACGCCATCGGACTACGGCTTGCCGCCCCCACCGGCACGACTGCGAGTGGAATCGTGAGCAACCGGATCACCGCAAATACCTCGTACGAAGTCCAGAACGATGGACCTGGCGCGGTTTTGATCACCAACAACTTCTGGGGCGAGCCAACGACGACCGAGCTGGCAAACAACGTCCGCAATCTCACGAAAATCTATGACAGCCAGGACAACGCCAGCGTAGGGCAGGTTCTCTTGAAGCCGTATCTGCCCAGCGATCCCTTCGCGGTGCCGCCGAAGATTACAAGTGAACCGGCAGACCTTACCGTAGCGGCTGGGACCACCGCTACCTTCACGGTCACCGCCACCAGTGCCACACCCATGACCTACCAGTGGCGCAAGGGCACTACCAACTTGTCAGGGCAGACGAATTCCTTTCTCACCTTCACCGCCCAACTTTCGGACGCGGCCACGAACTACAACGTGGTCGTCTCGAACAACGAAGGCTCGACGAACAGCCGCTGGGCCACGCTCACCGTCCTTGTTCCGCCTTCGATCACCGGCCAGCCGACCAACCTGTTCCTGCCCGCCGGCAGCACCGCCGCCTTCCATGTCACCGCCACCGGCAGTGAGCCGCTCAGTTACCGATGGCAAAAGGGCGGCGTGAACCTTGGCAACAACGCTCGTGTCAGCGGCGCGACCACGCCGGACTTGACCATCACCAGCATCCAGGCATCGGACGCGGCGGATTACCGGTGCGTGGTCACAAACGCCGTCGGCACGGCTATCAGCAGCAATGCTAACTTGTCGTTGCCCACGCCGCCCAGTTTGATCCAGCAACCCGTCACGCAGGTCGTGAGCGCGGGCGCCCCAGCAACGTTCACCGTTACGGCTGAGGGTTCGACCCCACTGCACTACCAGTGGTATCTGAACGGCAGCGCCATCAGCGACGCGACCGGCGAGAGTCTCAACCTTCCCACCACCACCGCCGCGTGGCTGGGAAGTTACCAAGTGCAGGTCTGGAACATCGCCGGCACAAACTGGAGCGCCACCGCCGGTCTGTGGCTGGACGCGCTCAAGATGTATGCCGGCGTGAACGTGTACGGTCCAGCCGGGAGCAATTGCGTGGTGCAATACACCACGAATCTCACTGAACCCGTATCCTGGGCGCCGCTGCAAAGCGTGACCATCGTCACCAACCCGACGGTGATCATTGACTACGATTCGCCAGAGCAGGCGAAGCGGTTCTACCGCACGGTACCGCAGTAGCCCGTAGCGGCTTTCTGGCGAAAGCCGCCATTTACCCCGCCGGGCTGGCGCACGTCGGCCCGGCGGTCTTGTTTTGGGATGATGCGGCGCTCTGCCGAGGCGCCGCCACGCGGGAGCGCGGGCTTTGCCTCGCCCAAAACGGCGCGTTGACGCCCGCGCCGATTGCTGCAATCGTTGCGGCATGGTTGCTGAAACCGTTTATCCGCACATCGTCAAGGCCGCCGGCAGGCCAGCCCGCTTGGAGAACCAACCGCGCACGCGGGTGGCGCAGATTGTCATGGACTACGTGGGCCAGGGCTGGTCACCTGACGAGATTCAGCGGCAGCACCCTTACCTGACGCTGGCGGAGATTCACGCCGCGCTCGCCTACTACTTCGATCACGCGGCGGAGATTGATGCGGAGATTGATGCGGAGTGGCGCGAGAGCGAGCGATTGGCGCGAAGCACACCTCCGTCGCCGGTCTTGGAACGGCTCCGGGCTTTGAAACGCCGTCATGCCTGTCCCGCTTTACCTTGACGTTCACGTGCCGCAGGCGATTGCGGAGCAGTTGCGACGACGTGGAGTGGATGTTATCCATGCGGCTGAAGAAGGCGCCAATCGTTTGGAGGACAATGAACTGCTAGAACTCGCTGGGCAGCAGGGACGGGTCATGGTCACGCAAGACATCCAGTTTCGTGTCATGGCAGAGAATTGGCAACGACGGGGAAGATGGTTCGCAGGATTGTTCTACGGGCATCAACTGGCCACGAGCATTGGAAAGTGGGTGGCGGACTTGGAGTTGATTTCCAAGGCGTCAGAGCCTTCGGAGTGGGAGAACTCCGTCCTGCATTTGCCGCTATAGCGACCTGCTCGCGGCCTGGTCTGCATGTTCGACCTCGTCTCCGATTACTCCCCCGCCGGGGATCAGCCGCAAGCGATTGCGAAGCTGACGGAGGGCATCTTGTCCGGCGCGAAGCATCAGGTACTCCTCGGCGTCACCGGGTCGGGCAAGACGTTCACGATCGCCAACGTGATCCAGAACGTGAACAAGCCCACACTGGTCATCTCGCACAACAAGACGCTGGCCGCCCAACTTTACGCCGAGTTCAAGGGCTTCTTCCCGCACAACGCGGTCGAGTACTTCGTCAGCTATTTCGATTATTACCAGCCGGAAGCCTACATCCCGCGCACGGATACGTTTATTGAGAAGGATTCCTCGACGAACGAAGACATCGAGCGGCTGCGGCTCTCGGCCATGAGCAGCCTCTTCGCGCGGCGCGACGTGGTCGTGGTGGCCAGCGTGTCGTGCATCTACGGCATCGGCAGCCGCGAGGATTACGAGGCGATGCTCATCCACCTGCACGTCGGCCAGACCTTCACGCGCGAGCAACTGCTCGAAAAACTCATCGCCCTACAATACAACCGCAACGACATCACCTTCGAGCGCTGCCAGTTCCGCGTGCGGGGCGACGTGGTCGAGCTTTGCCCCGCTTACACCGAGGACGGCTTGCGCATCGAGTTCTTCGGCGACGAAGTCGAGCGCATTACGCGTTTCGAGCCGTTGACGGGGAAGAAACTGGCACAGCTCGAAAACGTGACGGTGTTTCCCGGGAAGCAGTTCGTCACCACGAACGACAAGATGAAGGCCGCCATCGTCACGATCCGCGAGGAACTGGGCCAGCGCATCGCCGAGTTGGAGAAGCAGGGCAAGCTGCTCGAAGCCCAGCGCATCAAGCAGCGCACGGAGTTCGATCTGGAAATGATGGAGGAGATGGGCTTCTGCTCGGGCATCGAGAATTATTCGCGGCACATTGCCGGTCGTCCGCCCGGGTCGCGCCCCTGCACGCTGCTAGATTTTCTGCCGCCGGATTACTTGCTGGTGATAGACGAATCGCACGCAACGGTGCCGCAAATCGGTGGCATGTACGAAGGCGACAAGTCGCGCAAGACAGTGCTGGTGGATTACGGATTCCGCCTGCCCAGCGCGCTGGACAATCGCCCGCTGCGCTTCGAGGAATTCCAAGCGATGCAGGGGCAGACGATCTACGTGAGCGCCACGCCGGCGGGACGGGAGCTGGAATGGGCGCGGCAGAGCTCAAAACCCTCACCCGGCCTGGCGGCCACCCTCTCCCATCCGATGGGAGAGGGGCTGGGGGTGAGGGCGGGCGTCGTCGAACTGGTCGTGCGCCCGACCGGGCTGGTGGATCCAAAGGTGACGATCAAACCGCTCAAGGGCCAGATTGACGATCTCATCGAGGAATGCCGCAAACGCGCGGACTCGAAAGAGCGCGTGCTCGTGACGACGCTGACCAAGCGCACCGCCGAGGAACTGACCGATTACCTCCGCGACATCGGCGTAAACGTGCGTTACCTGCACAGCGAGATTGACGCCATCGAACGCGTCGAAATTCTGCGCGCGCTCCGCAAAGGCGAGTTCGACGTGCTCGTTGGCATCAACCTCCTGCGCGAGGGCCTCGACCTGCCGGAAGTTTCCCTCGTGGCCATCCTCGACGCCGACAAGGAGGGCTTCCTGCGCAGCGAAACGAGTTTGATCCAGACTGCGGGCCGCGCCGCGCGCCATCTCAACGGCGAAGTCATCCTCTATGCCGACGTGATGACCGACAGCATCAAGCGGTTCCTCGCCGTCACCGAATACCGCCGCGAAAAGCAGCTTGCCTACAACAAGGAACACGGCATCACCCCACGCAGCGTGAAACGCGCGGTCGAGGAAAGCCTCGTCGTCCGCGAGGAAACCCGCGAACAGGCCGCCGGGGTGTTGCGGGACGCCGGCATGGACGTGGACCTCACCG
>CAZJTM010000042.1:0-10050 GCA_964548925.1 uncultured Verrucomicrobiota bacterium
GCCATGCTCATGTTGAAATTGGTATTCGCCAAAAGTGCATGACAGGCTCTAAGCGTGGCTCAATCCTGATGTTGTGTCCGGTTGAAGCCATCCGCACCTCGGGTGTGTTCAGGCATTGTTACCGCCCAAACGTCTGGAGTCATCTGGGCGTTGGCCACACGGCAAGCGCAATTCGCAAGGCGAGGCAGGCAGCGCAAGATGATGGAATTGCCGCAGTGTGCTTTTCCCGCACTAACGGGATGGAGTGGATGGATATCATCGCAGTTCCCGACGCGGCCCTGAGCTTGTTCGACTTGGCGTGGAGTCAGCACATCAGAGAAAACCGACTGCTTTGAGGGGCCGCGGAGATCTTGCGTCGAAAGCAGACCGCGGGCGGAAGCTTGAAACTCCCGCCCGGGTGATTTGACAGAGATTGTTCTGCGCCGGGTCGCGGCTCAGATGAATTCGTTGAGGAGGTTTTCCAAGAATTCCTGCCGACCGCTGGTGTTGGGCGCGGCTTCGCCTTTCTTGAGCATGTAGGCTTCCAGGTCCTTGAAGCTGGCCTTGCCGGCTTCGATCTTCGCGCCGATGCCCGTGTCCCACGAGGCGTAGCGCTGCTTGACGAAGTCGGCGAGGCGGCCGTCGGCACGGATGGCGGCGGCGATCTTCAGGCCGCGCGCAAAAGCGTCCATGCCACCGATGTGCGCGTGGAACAGGTCAATTGGCTCGAAGCTTTCGCGGCGCACCTTGGCGTCGAAGTTCACGCCGCCGGTGGTGAAGCCGCCCATCTTGAGGATGCAGAGCATCGTCAGCGTGGTGAGGTAGATGCTCGTCGGGAATTGGTCGGTGTCCCAGCCGATGAGTTCGTCGCCGGTGTTGGCGTCAATCGAGCCGAGGGCGTTCGCGCCGATGGCGGTTTCGAGCTCGTGCTGCATCGTGTGGCCGGCCAGCGTGGCGTGGTTGGTCTCGATGTTCAGCTTGAAGTCGCCGAGCAGGTCGTATTGGCGGAGGAAGTTCAGGCACGCGGCGGCGTCGGAGTCGTATTGGTGCTTCGTCGGCTCTTTGGGCTTGGGCTCGATGTAGAACTGGCCTTTGAACCCGATCTTCTTCTTGTAGTCCACGGCCATGTGGAGGAACGCGCCCAGGTGATCCAGTTCGCGCTTCATGTCGGTGTTGAGCAGGCTGCTGTAGCCTTCGCGACCGCCCCAGAAGACGTAGCCCGCGCCGCCCAGTTCGTGCGTGACTTCGAGGGCCTTCTTCACTTGCGCGGCGGCATAGGCGAATACGTCAGCGTTGCAGCTCGTGGACGCGCCCATGGCGAAGCGCGGGTTGCTGAACAAATTCGCCGTGCCCCAGAGCAGCTTCACGCCCGTACGCTTCTGTTCCTCCTTCAACACCTTCACCACGGCGTCGAGGTTCTTGTTCGTTTCTGCGAGCGTCTTGCCCTCGGGGGCAACGTCGCGGTCGTGGAAGGCGTAGAACGGCGCGCCGAGTTTGGAGATGAACTCGAAAGCGACGCGGGCGCGTTTCTGGGCGTTGGCGACGGAATTGGAGCCGTCGTCCCACGGGCGCAGCATGGTGGCCGCACCAAAGGGATCGCTGCCCGTGCCACGGAACGTGTGCCAGTACACGACCGAGAAGCGCAGATGCTCGCGCAGGGTCTTGCCGGCGACGACTTCGTCGGGGTTGTAGTGTTTGAAGGCGAGCGGGTTCTTGGATTGCGGTCCTTCGAAGGGGATGTTCGTGATGTCAGGGAATGCGGATTTCATGTGATTGCTTCATGTTTTTGAACGACGCTGATTTGCTAGTGCAAACAGCGGCTCGTTTCAAGCGCATTCGTCTTGGGTGTCGGCCTGCCCCAAACTTTAGCCTTCGCTTTGGGCGTTGCCCTGGCGGGTGAAGATCTTGGAGGAATGTTTGAACAAATCGGCGGCCGGAAGGTTCCTTCTCCATGCCGCTGTATCGCCAATGTTCGCCGAAGCTCCGCTTCCAATTCGTGCCCTCCCAAAGGCAGTCCACGCAGGGCGGGCGCGGCATCGGTTGCAAGGCGGCAAGGAGCAGAGGTTCAAAGAAGTGTTGCGCGGGCTGGACCTGCACCATCCCCCCTGCGAAAGCCTTACGGCCAACCGGATGTTCTACGCGCTGGGCGCGCTGGCCTACAACCTGATGAAGGCGGTGCCACGGCTCTGCCTGCCAGACGAATGCCAGAGCGGGACGGGGGCCACGCTGCGGCGCGCCTGCCGGCGACGTTGGTGCGGCATGCGCGGCGGCTGGTGGCGCGGGTGGAAGTGGCGGTGAGTTGGCTGGGCTGGTGGACGGGCATGGGCGCGCCCGCGGGGTCGCGTCGGGCTGAGCCCTAAGGGGACAAAAGGAGCGAGCGAACGGCGCGGGCAACCGCGACGGTGTGGGGCGCGGGGTCGGCGTCTCCGGCACACCGGCGGGTGGGACCGCGTCGGAGCGTGCCTGCGGAACGGGGGGAGCGTTCTCGCCGGCGCCGCACCCCGGAGGCCCCCGCTTTTCATCCCGATGAACGCGTCCTGGACAGTCCTCGCTCGCGTTCGCCTCGACTGGCTAAGGATTCGGGAACCACGAAGTCGCGCAGCGCGTTTGCGGGAAGAGGTTTCAGCGTGTGGGGCACTGTTGGCCACCAGCGGCAGGCGGGCTCGTCTTTGATGAATAGTCCAGCCCGACGTTCGCACGGTTGAGGAGGCTGGGGTGAGGCGCAGCTCCCTGCGCGCCGCGCCCAATTGGGCAAGGGGCATTGTGCAGGCGGTTACGGAGCGACACTGAGCCTTTCGTCGGGTTGCTCCGTGTGCATCAGCACGCCGAGACGCTTGTAGGTCTTGAGCATGAAATGGGTGGAAGTTGAAATGACGCCCTCCAGCGGCGACAGCCGCTCGCTGACGAACGAAGCGACTTGGTGCAGGTTGCGACCCTCGACGAAGAGCAGCAGATCGTAAGTGCCGCTCATCAGATAGGCGGAGCGCACCTCGGGAAAGCGGCTGATCCGCTCGGCGATGGTGTTGAACCCGCCCTCGCGCTGCGGCGTGACCTTGACCTCGATGACGGCCGTGACTTTGTCGAGATCAAGCTGGTCTTCGTTCAGGATGGCCTGATAGCCGCGGATCACGCCGGACTTCTCATAAGCGGCGATGCGCGCGTCCACGTCAGCAACCGTGGTGTCCAACATTTTCGCAATGGCGTCGCGTGATTCGAGCGCGTTGCCTTCCAGGATTTTCAGCAGTTCGTCCATAACACGTTTCGGGTGTTGCGAGCGGAACGTAGCGGCTGGAACGGCGGTTCGTCGAGCCTGAACCTCAGGCCGACGCTGAGGCTGCGCGGACCTGGAAGTGAGAGTGGCCCAATCATGCTGCGCCTCAGGCCAAGACGACTTGCCAGCGGCTCATGCGTTGGACCCGCGGCCGGTTCGCAAGTGGACGCGACGGAGCTTCGCTCTTTTGGGTCGCGTCGCGGCTGCGGCGCGGGCGTCAGAACTCCCGAAAGTCGCCTTCCATGGGGATGGCCTGAGCGGCAGCCTGACGGGCCGCTCCGTTGCCGTTGTTTCTCGCTGGCGTGGCGGGATGAGAGGAGCCCCCGTTCACGCGGTTGCGTCGGCTGGTTTTGGTTGGCGACTGGTTTGTCTTGGGCACGGGGGCGTCGCTCGTTGGAGAGGACGCGACGGCTTGGGAGGTCTTGCCCAACAACTGTTCCAACTCGCGGACCGCGCGCTGCATGGTTTCCGTTTGGGCAAACAACTCCTGGGCCGCGCTGGCGCTTTCCTCGGCGGAGGCGGCATTGCCTTGGGTGACTTTGTCCATCTGGGACACGGCGGTATTGACCTGCACGATGCCCTGGCTCTGCTCTTTGGAGGCGGCGGCAATCTCGGCAATGAGGTCGTCCACTTGTCGGGCTTTGGCCACGATCTCCTGCAAGCCCTCGGCCACCTTGCCGCTGATGGTCACGCCGCGCTCGCTCTTGGTGACCGAATCGGCAATCTTGTCCGCGGTTTCCCGCGCGGCTTGCGCGGAACGCTGGGCCAGGCTGCGGACTTCGTCCGCCACGACGGCGAAACCGGCGCCGGCCTCGCCCGCGCGGGCCGCTTCCACGGCGGCGTTCAGAGCCAGCAGGTTGGTTTGAAAAGCGATCTCGTCAATGGTCTTGAGAATCTTGGCGATGTTGTCGCTGGCGGACTTGATTTCGGCCATCGCGGCGGTCATCTCGCGCATGTCGCTCGCTCCGGTATCGGCGGCGGCGCGCGCCTGGCCGGCGAGTTCCTTGGCCTGCTGGGCATTGACGGCGTTGCGCTGGGTCATGCTGGACATTTCTTCGAGGGACGCGCTGGTTTCTTCGAGGGAGGCGGCTTGTTCGCTGGCGCCTTCGGCCAGGCGTTGGCTGGCGGTGGAGATCTGGCCGGCGCTGGCGGAGAGAGTTTCGCTGGTAAGATTCAGGTTGGCGGCCACGCCCTGCAATCGCTGGCCAATGTTGTGTTTGAGCCGCCAGCCAATGAGGGCGAGTCCCACGAGTACCACGCCCACGATACTGAAGCTCCAGAGAATGTTGCTTTGCGTCCGCCGCTGTTGGGCGGTCATCTGATCCTTGGTGCCGTTTTGCACTGCGGTCGTGAAGCCTTCGACCTCCTTGAGCATGGCTTCGTAGCGCGGGGTGTAACTCGAAAGGAACTGTTCGTAGGCGCCGCCCCCGTTGCCCAACAGCAATTGATCCACCACGGCTTTCTGCCCTTCGAGGAGCTGGGTGTAATGCTGAAGGATGGGTTTGCCAGCCTCGCCACAGGCGGTGATGAGGCCCTGCATCTCCTTGGCGGCCGTCTCGACTTGCTGGAGGCCCTTTTCGATTTCATCGGGGTCCTTCTGGCGCAGCAGGTTTTGGATTGCGCTCTGCGTCGCGGAGAGGCGGGCGAGCAAGTCCTGACTGCGGGTGAGATCGGTCATGGCGGTCTGTGTCAACTTGGCGGAGTCATTCAGGACGCCGCGCAAGGTCACAAAGTACACGCCCGAGGCCAGCAGGGTGACACCCACTGATAGGCTCAACAGAAGAAGCAACTGACGGGGCAGGCTCAGGTTTTTCATAACGGACGTGTTTGGTTTATCGGTCTTCCGACGTGGAGTATTCCATCCACCGGGCGGGGCAAGGATTTGGACCTCTGGCCCGAAAGCGCCCACTCACCCTGCAGATTCCACTACTTGGCTAATTTGGAGAGACTCAGACCGACGACGAGGGAGCCGATCGGCTTGCCGCCATCGAGCACTGGCACCCCAACCTGAACCTGCTGTAGGCCGGTGGATTCATCTACCTCCACAGGACCCTGCCAAGTCTTGCCCGCCATTGGGTCGTCGTGTTTGGCCTTGCCTTTGTGCGACCAGGCTGAAGTCTTCGCCAGGAAGGCGACCTTCAAACCCTCCGCACCAGAAAGGAACGCCTCGCTCACAACGTCGCCCTTCTTGGCTTTGAGCAGTTCGGCGGCTTCGTTCTTGGTGAAGCCGCGGACGAACGGGTCCAGGATGGGCAGGGTCTTCCACTTGTCTTGCGTCATGGCGGCCGAATCCGCCGGGAGCGAAGCATTGTGCGCCTTCACGGCGTTCACGATGGCCGGCTCGGCGGCCCAGGCTTGGATTTCTTTGAGCTTGACGTCCACCTTGGCCTGCACTGCGGGGTCCAGGCCTTCGGCGAGGGTTAAGTGCGTGCCGGCGGCGAGCAGGGCGGCGGCGGTGAGGAGTTTTTTCAGTGTGTTGGTCATAATCTTGATTTGATGAGGTTGGTTGTTGTCTCGGTGTTTGTGCAGAGAGGAAATCGTTGATGGCTCAGAAGTTGAACGTGGCTTGTACGTAGAACCAGTCCGCACCCGTGGAACCGCCCCGGGTTTGCTTCGAACTGTCCACGTAACTGCCGGGGAAGAAATGCCCGTAACCGCCGCGCAGGCCGGCCCAGGCGGTGACCGCGTAATTCACATCCAGATTGAGCTCTGAGCCAACGAAGTTGTCGTAGGTGGGGTTTTTGCCGTAGCCGAGGCCACTGCGACCGGAACCGCTCTGCGGGTAAAACGAATCGTGGGTGTCTGCCAGCCAAAACAGGTGATACTCCAGCGTCGCGGTGAGCTTCTTGTGGGGCTTGGCGGACAGGCTGGTGCATAGGTCGTGAATGTTACGCCAGCCTACAAAATCCATCAGGCCATACTTCCCATGGTTGGTCGGAAACAGGTTGTCCAGCGTTTCGCTCGTGTCGTCGGCGGCATCGCTATCTCCGGTGGAGAAGTTGTATTCCAAGCCCAAGCGCGGGGTGGCGAGAGTTTTTTCAAAGGTGAAGCCGCCGATCACACTCGCAGCCCAAGCGTCCTGATCCCGGCGCACCCCGCCGGTTTGCACAATGTTGCCGAACTGTTTCACGACCTCGGCCGCGTAATCCCAGCCCTTGAGTTTGCCGGGGAGCGACTTCACGCGCGCGCCGACCGAGTAAATGTCCCGGACGCTGGTGCGACTGCCCGGACGCACGTTGCGCGACAAAAAGTAGAGTTGCGATTCTTGGATGGGGATCAGCGTCTTGGAGGAGGCGTAAACACCGGAAAACCAGTCGTCGGAATCCGCGTCGTTAAACTCGCCATCCACCGACAAAACAACATGACTGACGAAGGCGTCCACCCATAGATTCTTGTCCTCATAGCGCAGTTTGGCGGCATCAAAGACGCGGCCGGTGTTGCCCCAATCCGACGGGCCAACGAGACGCTGGTCGCCGTAGAGCAGTTCTTGACGGCCCACCTTGGCGGTGACTGGGAATTCTTTGGTGTTGCCCAGCGTCAAATACGCTTGGTGAAGATCGAAGCTGTCTTCTCCCGTGCTAGGGGACGCGTCGTCGCCGGCCGAGTTGCTGTTACGTCCCTCGACGTAGGCGTTAAACCACTTCGCGGTATAGCCCACGTGGAGCTTCTCGCGCGTCCAGAGGTAATCGTTCTGGTTGTCGGCGCCGGTCTTTTGGAAATCGTTGTTGGGTGCCGCGGGGCTACCGCCGTCAAAGGCTTCGTAGCGGACACGAACCTGGCCGCCGATGTCCCAAGGCTTCCATTCGGGTGATTGCGCGCGCAACCAGTCGTTCACCAGTCCCGCGCTGACGGGGGAAGCCTTGCCTGCAGGGGAGGCGGGTTTGGTGGACTGGGCTGGCGACAGGGTGGGCAGAGCCGCCAGCGCGCCCGTGGCCAGAGCTGCCCAGAACGGGGAGCACCGCGGCACACGGAAGCCTTGTGGTCGGTTGTTCAGCGAATGGGAGGGGAATGCGGCAGACTGCAATGGTTGTTTCATGTCGGTCGTGGTTAGGGATTTATCATTTGGCGTTTCTTCGAGGGGCGCGGAAAGTTTCAGGCGGCCAGGGCCGCTTCCGGACGGGCGGCCAGGCAGGCAGACGCTTCAGCGCTCATCACCCGGTCAATGTCGAGCAGTGTCTTCACCTTGCCTTTGATCTTGGCCATGCCCAAGATGCACTCCGTGGAGAGAGCAGAACCGAAACTCGGAGTCTCCTCGATCTCACCCGCAGCGATGTTTAGAACTTCCTCCACGCCATCCACGATCAAGCCCATTTGGGTGCTTTTGCCGTCGGCCAGATTGACTTGGACGACCATGATGCAGGTGTGCTCAGTGTTGGCTGACTCGGGAAAACCGAACCGGAGGCGGAGGTCCATGACGGGGATAATCTTGCCGCGGAGATTGATCACCCCGCGCACGTAGCCGGGCATTTGCGGCACGGTGGTAATGCTGGTGAGCCGGATGATCTCCCGGATCCGCAACACGTTCACCCCGTAAGATTCGCCGTGCAGGTCAAAGGTCAGGTATTTGCCGGCGAGCTGATGGGTTCGCCCGTTGGCGCGTTCTTGCGTTTCAGTGGACATAACATTTCACAGGTCAAAGCTGGTCTTCGAGGCGCGGTTGCCGCTCGATCCAATCGGACGAGCACGATAACTGGCCACCGACAGCGGCCAGAATCCACACTTCGCGGCTCGGCGCTGTTGACTGTATCGGCGGCCGGGGAGAAGACTTGAGGAAATCTTAAGCCGGCAGATCCGACGCCGACCCCGGAAGGTTTGAGCGATTGCTCCATGTGGAGAATCTCCGTCTGAAGCCGGGACTCCGAACCGCAGCACAGCCGAACCAGCCTCGCGACCCGCGGCGCTACGCCGCCTTGGCGCAAGCCGGCGCCTCCTGGTGAATGAGGTTGTTGACATCCAGGATCAGCCCCACGCGTCCGTCGCCCAAGATTGTCGCCCCGGCCAGCGCGCGGTTCTTGTGGGTCATCATGTCGTTGAGGTTCTTGATCACGACTTCCTGCTTGTGCAGGAGCGCGTCCACGAGCAGGCAGCGGAGGTTCGTGCCGGATTGCACCACCACCACGAGCGATTCCGTCGGGTCGGTGGACTTCGGGCTGATGCCCAGGAATTCGTAGAGCCGCAGCAGCGGGATGAGGCGCCCCCGCACGTTCACCACTTCGGCACGGCCTTGCACCCGGCTGATCATCTCCGGCTGCGGACGGAACGACTCACAAACCGAAAGCGTGGGGAGAATGAACCGCTCTTCGCCGACCTTGATGATGAGGCCGTCAATGATCGCCAGCGTGAGCGGCAGGGTCAGCTTGAATTGCGTCCCTTTGCCCGGGGTGGACGAGATGTCCACGCGCCCGCGCAAGTGCTCGATGTTCCGGCGGACGACGTCCAACCCGACGCCCCGACCCGACAGGTCGGTGACCTTCTCGGCCGTGGAGAACCCCGCCGCGAAGACGAAGGCATAAATCTCTTGGTCGGTCGGCGTCGCGTTGGGAGAAACCAACCCGCGCTCGATGGCTTTCTTCAGGATGCGGTCCTTGTTCAAGCCGGCGCCGTCGTCCTGAATCTCCACCACGATGTTTCCGCCTTGATGGTAGGCGCGCAACTGGAGCGTGCCCACGGGCGGTTTGCCCTGGGCCAGGCGCACGTTCGGGGGTTCGATCCCATGATCCATCGAGTTGCGGATCATGTGCAACAAGGGGTCATTCAGCTCCTCCACGACACCACGATCCAGCTCGGTTTCTTCGCCGACCGTGAGGAACTGCACCTTCTTCTGCTGCTTGACGCTGAGGTCGCGCGCCACGCGCGCCATTTTCTGGAAGACGCCGCGGATGGGCACCATGCGCAGCGACATGCCCACGCGCTGCAATTCGCGGGTGATGCGCCCCATTTGAGCCATGTTCCGCGTGAATTGCTGCCCCACGCCGGCGATCTCCTGGAGATTCTGCGCCACCAGCGATTGGGCAATCACCAACTCGCCCACTAGGTCGAGCAGGCCGTCCAGCTTGGCGGTATCCACCTTCACCATCGCGCTGGCCGCGTTGGCGGGAGCGGCGACCGTGGCCACCGGAGCTTCGGCCGACTTTGCGGGCGGAGCGGCGGCGGGAGCAGGTTTCTCCGCGGAGACTTCACCCTGAACCTGGGCAGCGGGCTGCGCTGGAGGCGGAAGGGGAGACGTGCCAGCAGGCGCCTCCGCCGGGGGCGTCTCCGCCGGCGGGCTCGCGCTGGCTGAGGTGCCCTCGGAAAGGGCACGGGCCTCCGCCTTGAGCGCCTCGGTCGGAATCAAGATGGGCATCACCGGCTTGGTGCCGCTGATCTGGCTTTCGATCTCGTCGAGGAATTGCTTCAGGACATCGCGACCGCGCAGGATCACGTCAATCACAGACCGATCAATGGCCAGTTTCCCTTGGCGGGCCAGATCGAGCAGGGATTCCAAGGTGTGCGCGAGGCGGTTAATGGGAATGAGATTGAGGAAGCCGGCGCCACCTTTGAACGTGTGGAACGCCCGGAAAATGGTGTTGAGCGTCTCCGCGTCATCGGGATGCTCCTCCAACACCAGCACCCCCTGTTCGATGTTATCCAAGTGCTCCCGGGATTCGTTGATGAACTCGCGCAGGAGATCCGCGTCCTCCGCCAGGTTCAGATTTAGGGGCTGGTCCTCGGGACACGCCGCCGGGGCGGGTGCCGGAGCGGGTGGTGGCGGCGGTGGGGCGGGTTTGGCGGTCGTTTCCGGGGGGGCGGTTGCCGCAGGC
>CAZJTM010000042.1:10060-34223 GCA_964548925.1 uncultured Verrucomicrobiota bacterium
GGCAAAGAACTCATGCAACCAGGTCACTTGCTCTTGGGTGAACGGTTGGCCGGACTCAACGATGCAAACAATTTTTTCCCACGCTTGGGCGCAAAGCTGTTGCAGGTCGGCGCGATCGGGGGTCTTTGCCGCCTCGTCCCGCAGATTGCCGACGAGGTCCAAGATGGGAAACTGCCCCTGGTCGGAGCCGGCGCGGGCGCCGCCCAGTTCCATTTCCAAGGCCACCAACAATTGACTAAGGCGATTCGGATTGTTCATGCGCAATAGGCAGGCGTTCGTTGAAAGCGGCCGGTCCCCGACACCGAGGGTCCCCGCCGCTTGACGTGTTTGCGACAACTGCGTCCGATAGCCATGCTCAGTTCGTGCTCTTGTCGCGAGAGTCTGTCAGACGGGTTATCGGCACTGGCGGGCGGAACTTAACGGGAATTCGGCGTCGAGACAGACGCGCGCCGGCCCGCCGCCCTTTGGCCGGATTTCGCCAAATTTCCCGGCTGAACCACTTTTTCCTCGTCAAATCCCGCGCCCGCAGGAGAATCATGCGCCTTTGAGTGCTCCATGAACGAACAAATCGTCATCTTGGATTTTGGCTCGCAGTACACGCAAGTCATTGCCCGGCGCGTGCGCGAGTGCAACGTCTATTCCACCATCCTCCGCTATGACACGCCCGCCGCCGAGATTGCCGCGCTCCGGCCCAAGGGCATCATCCTATCGGGTGGCCCATCCAGCGTTTATGCCGCGGACGCGCCACTGCCGGACCGCGCCATTTTCAAGCTCGGCGTGCCGATGCTGGGCATCTGCTTCGGCGTGCAACTCTTCGCCCAGTTCCTCGGCGGCCGCGTGGAGAAAGGCCAGAAGCGCGAATACGGCAAGGGCATGTTGACCGTGAGGCAACGCCGCTGCGACCTCTTTCGGAATCTCCCGCACCAGATCCAAGTCTGGAATTCTCACGGTGACAAGCTCACCCGCCTGCCCAAAGATTTCGTCGTCGTCGCCACCAGCGATAACTCGCCATACGCCGCCATCGAGCACCCGCAGCGGAAGTTCTTCGGCCTGCAATTCCATCCGGAAGTCGCCCACACGCCGCGCGGGAAGGAAATCCTGTCCAACTTCGTCCACGGCGTCTGCGGCTGTGGCCGCGACTGGACGATGCGCAACTACATCGCGCAGGCGGTCGAGCAAATCCGGGCGCAGGTCGGCCAGGAGCGCGTCATTCTGGGGTTGAGCGGCGGGGTAGATTCAAGTGTGGCGGCGGCGCTGCTCCACAAGGCCATCGGCGACCAACTCACCTGCATCTTTGTCAACAACGG
Source organism: uncultured Verrucomicrobiota bacterium (assembly GCA_964548925.1). Taxonomy (GTDB): domain Bacteria; phylum Verrucomicrobiota; class Verrucomicrobiia; order Limisphaerales; family MWDV01; genus MWDV01. The sequence goes on from CAZJTM010000042.1 coordinate 11,368, forward strand.
CCTGCTGCGCGCGCGCGAGGCGGAAGTAGTGCAGGAAGTCTTCGGGCGGAATTTCAAGATCAAGCTGCAATATGAGGACGCCACCAAGTTGTTCCTCGGGCGGCTCAAAGGCGTCACCGAACCGGAGCGCAAGCGGAAGATCATCGGGCGCACGTTTGTCGAGGTGTTCCAAACGGCGACGAAGCGGGCGGGCAAGGCGAAGTTCCTCGCGCAGGGCACGCTGTACCCGGACGTCATTGAGAGCGTCCCCATTGCCGGGAATCCGGCCGCGCTCATCAAGAGCCACCACAACGTCGGCGGGCTGCCCAAGAATATGAAGTTTAAGTTGGTCGAGCCATTGCGTTGCCTCTTTAAGGACGAAGTTCGCCTGCTCGGCTTGGAACTGGGCCTGCCGAAGGAGATCGTCTATCGCCAGCCGTTCCCCGGCCCCGGGCTGGCGGTGCGCTGCCTCGGCGAAGTGACGCCGGAGAAACTGAAAGTCCTGCGCCGGGCCGACGCCATCGTCGTGGAGGAGATGAAGGCGAGTGACCTTTACTACAAGACTTGGCAGACCTTCGCCGTCTTGCTGCCCGTGCGGAGTGTGGGCGTGCAAGGGGACGAACGCACTTACGATTGGACCCTCGCCATCCGCGCGGTCGAGTCGCAAGACGGCATGACCGCTGACTGGGTGAAGCTGCCCTACGAGTTGCTCGAGAAAATCTCGCTGCGCATCACAAATGAAGTCCGGGGATTGAATCGCGTGGTCTTCGACCTGACCAGCAAGCCCCCGGGGACCATCGAGTGGGAGTAGCAGCAACTCTCATTATGGACCAGACAGAGACGCCGGGTGAGGGCACCCGGCCTACAACCGGGCGGTTTTGTGAGGATGTAGGCCGGGTGCCCCCACCCGGCGGAGATTGAAAGCGTCATAATGAGAATTGCTGGTGGGAGTAGGCCGCCCGCTTGACTGGCGACACGCCGACTGCGAACTTTCCCCCGCTTGGCGCAGGAAAGTGCAGCCCCCGCGGCAGGCCGCCTGTTCGCGCGCGTGCTTCAGACTCCCGCCGGGCAATCCCTTGCCGGGCGCGTGGAGGTGGGCGGCGCGTTGGCTTATGCCGGCGTCAGCGCGGCGGCACAACCGTTCTTGGCGGTATTGCTTCGGCAGCTTTTTCCCCGGCGCACCATCCTCATTGTCGCCGACAACCTCAAAACGCAGGAGAGTTTTCAACAGGACGTTGAGACTTGGCTCAAGTCCGAGGTTCGAGGCCCGGAATCTCGGGAGTCCACGCCATCCGCCATCCTCGATCCGCCATCCTCGCCGCTCTACTATCCCGCCTGGGAAGTCCTGCCGCACGAAGGCCGCCTCCCGCACGCGGATGTCATCAGCGAGCGACTTGAAACTCTCGTGGCCCTAGCCTCGTTACCCGGGTCTCCCGGGCGTGCCACTCCCATTGTCGTTGCCAACCTCGCCGCCCTGCTCCAAAAGACCTTCGCCCCGGACGAATTGAAGCACCGCACGCGCACCCTCGCGCGCGGCGATCACACCGACCCGCTGGATTTGGTGGAATGGCTCGAAGCCCAAGGTTACGAACCGGAAGCGCAAGTCACGCAGAAAGGCGAAATCGCCCTGCGTGGCGGCATCCTGGATGTCTTCCCGCCCACGAGTCCTTGGCCGGTGCGGCTGGAGTTCTTCGGCGACGAGTTGGAATCGCTGCGTGAGTTCGATCCGCTCACGCAGGTTTCGCGGGGTGAACTCGAAGCCGTCACGCTGCCCCCGGCGGGCGAGTTGGGAATGCTCAAACGCAGAGCACAGGAGGCCGGGCATGAAACCGCGCCGATGCCGGCGCTCGCCAGCTTGCTCGACTATTTGCCGCCCGCGACGATCTGCCTGCTGTGCGAGCCGGAAAGGCTCTCCGAACGCGCTGCGGAATATGAAGCGCTGGTGCCCCCCGGCGACCCGTTCTTCATCCGATGGGATCAATTCCTCGCCGAACTGGGTCTGCGCGGGTTGACGAGGCTTGATGTCACGGAAGCGTGTCCGTTGGGTTGGAATCCCTGTTCGCCCTCACCCCGAACCTCTCCCCCGGGGAGAGGGGGGCAGGAAGAAAGACGCGGCGAGGAGTCACTGAGCGGTGCGCATTCTCCAGCGTTGTCTCGGCGACTCCCTCTCCCCGGGGGAGAGGGTCGGGGTGAGGGCGAGGGGCTGCCCCATTGCAGAGCCACGACCGATGCGGACTCGGGGGGGACGCTGGATGCAGGCCCTCCTCGTTTAGCCACGGCAGGCGGCTCGACAGCCGAACCGGCGGAGGGTTTTCCGCGCTTCGATTCGCTCGACGCGTTTCGTCCGGTCGGGGATCGGTTGCCAGACCCTCAGATTGCCGAAGCGCAGCGCCGCGAATTCTTCCACCAAATCCATCGCTGGCTGCGACAGGGCTATGCCGTCCACGTCTTCTGCAACAACGATGGCGAGCGGCAACGCTTCGAGGAAATCTGGAAGGAGCACGGATTTGATTCCGTAGGACAGGCTTCCAGCCTGTCTCCATTATCCTCCGCCGTTTCGCCTTCAGATGGAAGCCGGCTGGAAGCCGGTCCTACGCTCCATCTCGGCACCGTCGCGCGCGGTTTCCTGTGCGACGAGGCGAAGCTAGTGGTCGTGACCGACGCCGAGATCTTCGGGCGCTATCGTGTGCAACGCCCCCGCCGGCTCAAATCCCCCCATGCCGCCGCCCTGCGCTCCGCCCTGGAGATTGACTTCGCGGACCTGGAGGAAGGCGACTTGGTCGTGCATCTCCAGCACGGCATCGGACGCTATCTCGGGTTAAAGATGCTGCCAACCACCGTGGGCCATCGGCCATCGGCCATCGGCCATCGGCCATCGGAAACCGAGTGTCTGGTTATCGAATACGCCCCCGCCGATCCCCTGAACCAACCACCCAAGCTCTACGTGCCCGTGAGCGAGGCGCACCTCGTCAGCAAATACGTCGGCGCGGGCAAGGCGCGCCCGCCCCTCAACACCCTGGGCGGCACGCGCTGGGCTAAGGCCAAGGAACACGCGGAGCGCGCGGTGCGCGACGTCGCCGCCGAGTTGCTCCAGATTCAGGCCGCCCGCGAATCCCAGCCCGGCCACGCCTTCAAGCCCGACGCCCCATGGCAGCGCGAGTTTGAAAGCGCGTTCCTCTTCGAGGAAACCCCCGACCAGCTCAAAGCCATCGCCGAAACCAAGGCGGACATGGAGCGCCCCAAGCCGATGGACCGCCTGATCTGCGGCGACGTGGGCTTTGGCAAGACCGAGGTCGCCATTCGCGCCGCGTTCAAGGCGGTGATGGATGGCAAACAGGTCGCCGTGCTCGTGCCGACGACGGTGCTGGCGCAGCAACACTTCAACACCTTCCGTGAACGCATGGCAGATTACCCCATGCGGATCGAACTGCTCTCGCGCTTTCGCACTCGCCGCGCCCAGCAACGCGTGGTGCGGGATCTGGCCGCCGGCGCCGTGGACATCGTCATCGGCACCCACCGGCTGATTCAGAGTGACATCGTGTTCAAGGACCTCGGGCTGGTGGTGATTGACGAGGAGCAGCGCTTCGGCGTCTTGCACAAGGAGAGATTCAAGCGCCTGCGCACGCTGGTGGACGTGCTCACCCTCAGCGCCACGCCAATTCCGCGCACGCTGTATCTCGCGCTCACCGGCGCGCGGGACATGAGCACCATCCAGACGCCGCCGCACGACCGGTTGCCGGTGGAAACCATCGTCACGCAATACGACGAGCGCGTCATCCGCGACGCCATCCAGCGCGAGTTGAACCGCGGCGGACAGGTTTTCTTCCTGCATAACCGCGTGATGACCATCGAGACGATGCGCTCCAAGTTGCAAAACCTCCTTCCCAACGCCCGCATCGTCGTCGGCCACGGTCAGATGCACGCGGACGATCTGGAAGAAGTGATGACGCAGTTCGTCAACGGCGAGGCCGACGTGTTGCTCTCCACCACGATCATTGAAAGCGGACTCGATATCCCCAACGCGAACACGATCATCATTGACCGGGCGGACCGGTTCGGCTTGAGCGATCTCTACCAACTCCGGGGACGCGTGGGCCGCTACAAGCATCAGGCCTATGCCTACCTCTTGTTGCCGCGCCACGCGCGCCTCCTGACCGACGTGCGCAAACGCATCAGCGCGATGAAGCAATACGCGACGCTCGGCAGCGGTTTCAAGATCGCGATGCGGGACTTGGAGATTCGCGGCGCGGGCAACCTTCTCGGCGCGGAACAGAGCGGCCACATCACGGCGGTGGGGTTCGATCTCTATTGCCAATTGCTCAAGCAAAGCATCGGCGCACTCAAGGGCGAGGAGGTGAAGCCGCGGGTGGACGTGAGCGTGCGGCTCGACTTCTTGTCGTTGAATGCGGAACCGGGAGCCAGTCCTCACTCGCCAGTAGTTGGTGGTCGGGCGACCGGGCGAGATGCCACGCACCACAAACCGCGGACCCCGGACAGATCCGCTTGCCTGCCCCAGCGCTACATTCCGGAGCCGCAACACCGCATCGAAATCTACCGCAAACTGGCGCAGGCCACGGACAAGCCGGCGCTGGAGGCGCTGCAAAGAGAACTGCGCGACCGCTTTGGTCCACTGCCGCCGCCGGTGGAATTGCTTCTGGCCGTTGGCGAACTGAAAACCCTGGCCGCCGAGAAATCCGTCACGAGCATCGAGGTCGAGGCCGACAAGCTAAAGCTCACACGTCTCGGCGAACCGATCCTGATCGGTGGCAAGTTCCCACGCTTGACGAAGAACGACGCGAAAGCCCGGCTCAAAGAGATCAAACGGCTGTTGGTGGCGATATAGGGTGTCGGAGACGGGCCGGGCCGCCCACCACGCGCCGCGCGCCTTGTGCGGCTGCTGGCCATTCCCCGCGGTCGGGTCGGGCGCATTTGAGTTCCGCACGTTTGCCCGGCTTTCGGAGCGGCGAGATTTTTGTCGGCCTGTGGACGGTTCTCCCGCTCCCCGGCGGGCAAGAATGTCCCCGCTCCGCGCAAGAAGTTGGGAGTCACCTGGTCAGGTCGGTCGGCGCACATTCGTTTTGCGCGGTGGCGCTCTCGCTGATAGCGTTCCGGCATGAAATGGGACCAGCTTTGCGACGATCCCGCGTTGGAGAACCTTCCTTACCGGGTGGAACTTGCCCGTCACGGCCAGCTCGTTATGAGTCCGCACCGCAGCTATCACAGCGTCTTTCAGAGCCGCATTATCCGCCACCTGAACCGGCTGTTGCCCGCCGGAGAGGCCATGCCGGAATGTCCGATTGACACGGGAACGGGCACGCTCGTCGCCGACGTCGCCTGGGCGTCGCCGGAAAAAGTAAGGCGGAACTTCGATTTGCCGAGTTGGGCCGAGTCGCCGGAGATTGTGGTGGAGGTGCTGTCGCCGTCCAACCTGGAGACGGAGATCCGTCATAAGCGCCTCACCGTCTTCGGGCGGGGGGCTGCGGAGTTCTGGGTCTGTAATCGCGCGGGCAAGGTGGAGTTCTTCGGCCCGCGCGGGCGGCTCACCAAGTCCCGACTCTGCCCGGATTTCCCGAACAGTGTGGCGGCCTCAGACTGAAGCGGGAAAGGGTCGCCACGATGGTCAGTCGCGCCCAGGGTCTCGCATGACTGCCTGCGTCGGCGCTGGACGCTGCGTCTTCGTTATTCACCAGCGCGGGCTCGGTAGAAACGGCGCGGGTTCGCGCTGGAGGCGGGGTCCATGACGTGAACGCGACTGCCCGGGCTGTTGGTGGTCAACAGCGTCTGCCAGGAGTTCGAGTGCAGCGTGCCGCTGAATTCAATCGTCAAGAACTGGCCCGGCGAGGAACTCACGTCGAAGGAAAACACGCCGCCGGCCCAGTGGGCATTGGTCAGGACTACCGCGGCGCTGGGCGCCGTGGTGAACGTCCCGCCCGTGAAACCGGTCAGCGCATCACCCAACTCACTCTTGCCGTTCATCACCGTCCAGTGAATCGGCCGGTTGGGCGGCAGCGCCGGCGTCGGCGTGCAGGTCAGCAGGGTCTTCCCGGGATTCCACGCGGAGGTCGCCGGCAGGACCGCGTAGGTGACCCCGTCAATGAGATAGACCACCGTCACGGTGGTGTTCATGGCCTCACTGAAGGTGATGACCACCGGCGCCGCGGGGTTGACGCCGCCGGCGCCATTCGGAGGGACCGTCGAGACGATGGTGGGCGCGGCTTCCGCATACCCGCAGACCAGCAGAAGCAGGAGGGGAAGAACCCGGCAAAGACCAGGACGGCCCAGCGGAGCAAAGAGTGAGTTCATAAAGACCAGAGTGGAATTATCACGTTGCATGGCGGATGAGGGCCGAAGCGACCTCCGCAGGCGACAACCCAATCCCTCCGTTTCCGGCGAGAAGCGGCGGTCGTGGCGCGAGCAGAACTGGAATCATTGCATGTTCCCGATTCTCCCCTCCGCGGAGAGGCGGCGTTGCAAAGAAATTGCTCCCAAGGGCGGGCCGGGTCAAGGCGATCGAAGGAATCCGCTCGGCCTCACTTTGAACCCTTTTCGCGCAGGTGATACGGCTCCGCTGGGTGACATGAAAACGCCGCTCACGATTGGCTGGTATCTCATCGAGCAACGCGATGAACGCGGTGTTACTGCTCTTTGACGGGGTTGATGCTACTCGCACTGTCGCGGCATCTGGTCAGTTGGACCACTCCGGCGGCGGCGGGCGAAACCGCCAGTGCAAGCCCGCGCCTTTGTCTTGTTTGAGAATGGACGCGGCACTAAACGCACTCGCGTGGCCGTCGGCCAGAATCACCACCGCCCGACCGGAGTTGTCTCCCCGGGCATGATGCCGCGCATGGACGGGCTTCAACGCCGCCGGCGGAAGGGTGGACAACTCCTTCACCAAGTCGCGATCCGCGACCAGCGGGGTGCCGAGTTGCGGATTGCCAGCGTTGCCCTCCCCGTTGTAGGGATCAAACACATAACCCCGATACTTCTCGGCCGTCGGCCCACTGGGCGTGTCGGCAAACAGCGGCGTCAGAACAGGGCTGGCCATGACCGATGACTTCGTCGCGCTGGCGAAGCCCTCCGATTCTGCCGGATCATAGGCCGTGGCTGTGGTGTAGCCAATGGAGCCCAGCCCCCGGGCCGACCAGTTGGTGGGAAACGCGCTCTGCCGGGCGCTGGGACAGATCACAATCTCCTGCGCCCCCGCGTACGGCTGGAGGCGCACCGGCCATATCCGCTCCGGCAGGCTGGTGGCGGCACTGTAGTCGGTGGAGGGCGGGAACGCCTCCGCCTGTTCGTGGTAATACAGCATGACCGCCAGCCCCAACTGCCGGCCATTCGAGAGGCACCGGACCTGGCATGCCTTCTCTTTCGCGCGGCCCAAGGTGGGCAGCATCATGCCTGCAAGAATCCCGATGATGGCTATGACCACCAGCAGTTCAACGAGCGTGAAGCCGGCGGGTGCATTGTTTCTCCAGTGGGAACCGTCTTGCATACGCGGATGTGGGGAGAGGGGTTGTGGTGAACACAACCCGTGTTGCCTGAAACGCGAGAGGCCGGATTCTGGAACGCGGTCTGGCCAGGGAACAGCGCTGCCAGCGCCAGCGCGCCGGCCAGCGCCGTGATCCGTTCCTCAACCGCCCCGCTTGGCCCGGCGGTGAACCCACCGCACGGCGAAACACAAGACCCCGACGCCAACCAAACCAAACACGCCTGGCTCGGGAATCAACAGCGGCGAGAACTCAAAATCATCCAACACATACCGCGCCAGCCCTTGCTGCGAGCACGACAAAGTCGCCACTTGCCCGGAGAAACGGGAAACATCCACGCCGAACAAGGTGTAGTCGTTCGTGTTTGAGATGACCGTCAGTGTCAAGCTCTGGCCACCCAGAGCAACGGCCAATACCGGCGACATACCGGCCCAACGTGCCTTGAAGAACAGCGAATTGGCATCTGCGGGTACGGCCCCGGTTTGACGAATCTCCCCGTCAGTTTCCAGGATCACACTGTAGCTGCCACTGATGACTGCAGCACTCGATCCCACCAGACCGACGGGGTTGATGGCAGAAGGCGCGTTGTAGTGAATCCCCGTCATTTCGTTCCCCTGATAGAAAGCGGTCCAGCCAGGGAGTGCATTCGTCGTTGCGACATAAGCGGTGGAGGGAATGAAGATAATTCGGGCTTGTTCGAAACCCAGGTTCTGGAACGTGCCCTGGCCAAGAACCATACCTGCTGACAGCATGGCGGTTGAGAAGACTGTTGCGTTTTTCTTGTTCATAGTTGCCGCTCGTTACGTGTGGTTTACGGAAGCGTGACCTCAATGTCCTCGATAGTCATCGGCGTTATCGGTTGAAAGCCAATCAGAATGCCCGACAAGTCGGTCCGCACGATCATGTCTGCTTCCTCAGCGATCTGGGATCCGGCAATGAAATAGAGTGACTGTCCATCTGGGGCTATGGCCACGCCACGCCCTTGAATAAACCCATATTGGCCGAGATCAACCGTCAGGCCACCTGGTACAAGGTTCCCCGCCTGCGGCCCACTGCCGTAGTATTCGTGGTATTGGACGTATCCTTCATAGCCATCACCGTCGTTCACGAGGAAGTTGCCTGAAGGGAGCACGGTAAACCCGTCTGAGTCTCGTCTGGCAAAACCCCCATTTGTTGCATTTGCGATCGTTACGGAAGCGAGTACATCACCAGTGACCGGATTGAGTTTAAACACGATGGGGCTCTCGCCCGGATCACTGCCGGCACGCTCATAGCCGGTCAGTGCGTAGAGGTAATTAGAATGGAATGTCAAGCCGGCACTGGCGACATCTGGTCGCCACCTGTTCGTGAGGGTTCTGAGATCTGTTGTCGCTCCAGAAAGGCAGACGTGAATGGAGTCGTCGGACTTTCGTGTGTAGAAAATCTCTGTTCCATGAGTCGCCAAACCCCGCCCGTTCCCGGCATGCTGGGGAACGAACGTGCTTACCAGGGTCCCGTTCGTGTAATCCAGAGTCTGAATCGGCCCTGCGGTCGGTGGAAAGTCAGCAGAGCAATTTCCCGTGATCCGCACGTTGGGCGGCGTGCATAGTCCGCTGCAACTTGTATTGGAAAACCCGGAGTCATAGTACACGACCGGATTGCACACATCCTGGTAAACCAGGAGCTTCACCCGGTAACAATACGTCACGCCGGATTGGAGGTTGTTGGTGTCCGTGTAGTCGCGCGGGAACGAGTTGCCGGGCGTGAAGACGGTCGCCAGCAGATCGCCCTCCCCCGGCGTGCAGCCCGGCCCGCCCGCGCACCGGTACACCTTGAAGCCGTGCGGCGCATACCCGTCCGGAAGCGTCCAGTGGAGCAGGATGCGATTCTCCCGACACGACGTGATCAAGAGAGGGCTGGCCAGCACGTCAATCGTCACCGCACTCCCAACTCCGTCCGCCGTGTACGTGAAGGAATCCGTCCCAACGAACGCCGCGTTCGTCGGCGTGTAGGTCCGCGTCAACCCCGTGCCTGTCAGCGTCCCTTGCGCGGGCCACGTCTGCACCGTGATGGCGGGCTCGCCGCACGGGTTCGTGACGCACAACGGAATCACAACCGCCTGCCCCGCCCCGGTCGTGACCATCTGCTCGAAGGCGACCACCCCGCACGTCGCCACGCGGAAGAACGACAGCGGCCTCCCTTGGAGCGGAACCGGGTCCAAAACCGTGTCCCCCTCCTCCCCGTCGAATTGCAACTCGCCACTCCACGATGCCGTCACATCCAGGCTGGGGCGGCGCTGGAGTTGGTATTCCACCCCGGCGTGCGTGCCGTGAACCGTCAGGTAGGCCAGATCATTGGTCACGCGATAAATCTCCAGCCACAGCGCATCCGGCGGATAGTCGTTGGCTATCGGGGGATCGCCGGAACCCGGGTCGCCGCCGCTGCCCCCACCCCCAGCGCCGGGTGGCGTGGGCACGCCGCTGCTGACTGTCAGCCGCCCGCTGCCGGCTTTGTTGAGCAGATCCCCCATCATCGCTTCTTGCTCCAGCGTCACATAGTCCACGTCCAGGTCGTTGTAAAGATACGTGTTCGCCCCCACCATGAACAGGTCCGCGCCGGGGAAGGGGCAGAAGGGCAGCGGCGGCTGCTCGGTCCGCTGCATGGAGTAGAAGTTTCCAGATGGCGGCACCTTGTCGAGGGCGACCCAGGGTGGTCCGGTCCGGTCTGATCCGCCGCAAGCTCCCGCGCCGCACAACAACGCCAACGCAATGACTCCGCCTCCAAGGGTTCTCATGCTTTTCATCCTCCGTTTGCCCACTCTCTTTCCAACAGTCCTTTGCGCGACGCCGCCCCTCCGGCTTCCTGTCGAAGAACAAGGCGCGCCCAGCGCACTCTCATTCCAGGGAAACCACTGCCAAGCGATCCCTCTGTCAGGAACACGCCGGGACGCGCGATTGCTCGCGCGTCGAGGCGAAGCCTGACAGGTCAGATGGATGGAGAAAAACATTGGCAGTGGTTTTCGGAATGAGATTCGAGTCCTCGCAACGCAAAGACTCCGTCCGCGACGAATCGCTTCCTCACGGACGCTTGGAAAAGAACCTATGCGCTCTTGTAGCGCAGTCCCGGGAAGATACAAGCCTTTTCTTTTGCGCGGCCCGGATGTCGTCGCCTCAACCGCGTGATTGCCCGCGCCTTGCGATCCACAGCCGCTCGATTTCCTCCAGCGACTTGCCTTTTGTCTCCGGCACGCCCAGGGCCACGACCAGCACCAGCACCACGCACATCGCGGCATAGACGTAAAACGGAAACGCGTGATGGAACTTCGCCACCAGCACGGGGGCCTGGTCCATCATGGGGAAGGTTTGCGACACCACAAAGTTTGCCGTCCACAGGCAGAACGTGGCGATGGACAACGCGCGCCCGCGAATCTTCGTCGGGAAAATCTCCGAAAGGATCACCCACGTCACCGGGCCGACCGACAACGCGAAGCAGGCGATGTAGCCGAGGATGAACGCCAGCGTCCAGACCGCCGTCCGCTCGAACTGCGCCGCCAAGCCCATCGCCACCAAGCACACGCCCATGCCCGCGGCGCCCACCACCATCAGCGGCTTGCGGCCCAACCGGTCCACCGTCCAGATGGCGACGATGGTAAAGCCCAGGTTCACCGCGCCCACCACCACCGTTTCCAATAACGCCGCGTCCACGCTGGAACCGAGCCCCTTGAAGATCTCCGTGCCGAAGTAGAGGAACACGTTGATGCCGGTGACTTGCTGGAGGACTGCCAGCGCCACGCCAAGCACCAGCACGCGGCGCAAGCCGGGCCGGAACAATTGCGCGAGCGACCCGCCTTCCTGGGCGAGGGTTTGTTGGATGGCGCGGCTTTCCGCCTCGGCAAACTTCGCGCCGTCCACGCGGCGCAAGATGCCCAGCGCCTGCTCCATCCGGCCTTGCTTGATCAGCCAGCGCGGGCTTTCCGGGGCGAAGAGCAGCAGCGCGAGGAACACCGCGGAGGGCACGATGCCGGAGGCAAACATCCACCGCCACGAGTTCGTGACCTGCCACTCCGGGCTGCCCTGTCCGGCAATGAGCAGGTTCACGAAGTAGATCACCAGCATGCCGGTGACGATGGCAAACTGGTTCACCGACACCATCCGTCCGCGAAACCGCGCGGGGCTGACCTCGGCGATGTACATCGGCGACGCCATTGAGGCGATGCCCACACCCACGCCGGCGAGGATGCGGAACACGACGAGTTGCGTGAGCGTCTGCGGCACGGCCGTGCCGATGGAAGAAACAAGAAAGAGGATGCCCGCGAGCACCAGCGTCTTCTTGCGCCCGAGCCAGTCACTGAACGCGCCGGCAAAGGACACGCCGATGACGCACCCCAACAGCGCGGATGACGACGCCCAACCTTTCATCGCCGCGCTGAGTTGGAAGTGCGTTTCCAGGAAGCCGATGGCGCCGTTGATGACGGCGGTGTCGTAGCCGAACAACAAGCCGCCCAGCGCGGCGATCAGGCTGATGGCGGTGACGTAACGGACGCTGCCGTGTGCTTCTGAGTTGGCCGTTTGCATAAGGTTGAGTGGCTTCGCCGAGGACGACCACCGCAGGCCCCGCGCTCAACAGAAACCAGGCGGGAAGCCTGGGTCACTATCGGACGCGACGACCGAGGACTTCCTCGAACATCACGATGATGTTCTCCACGGGCGTCTGCGCCTGAATGTTGTGAATCGTGTTAAACACGAAGCCGCCGTTCTTCGCGAAGATGTCCACGCGCTCGCGCACCTCGCGGCGCACGGCTTCCGGCGTGCCGAACGGCAGCGTCTGCTGCGTGTCCACGCCGCCGCCCCAGAACACCAGCTTGTCGCCGTACTTCGCCTTGAGCGTGGCCGCGTCCATGCCGACGGCGGAGCACTGCACCGGATTGAGGATGTCCACACCCATCTCGACGAAATCGTCCAGCAGCGCCGCGACGGAACCGCAACTGTGATAGAACGTCTTCCAGTTCGTGTTCGCATGCACCCAGTCGTTCATCCGCTTGTAGAACGGCTTCCACAGCGACCGGAACAGCTTGGGCGAGGTGAACGGCCCGCGCTGCGTGCCGAAATCCGTCCCACTGATGATGATGGCGTCAATCTTGTCGCCGATGGCCTGCCGGAGCAGCGCCATGTTCTTCATCACGACCTGCGTTTGGAGTTCGAAGATGCCGCGGACGTAATCCGTGTGCGTGACGAGGCATTCGTACCAGAGCTGCGGGTCACGCACGCCTTTCGGATGGAGGAGCATCTCGCCAGGCACGATGGCCACATCGCCGAGACCGGCCTGGCCGAAATTCAGGATGATGCCGTAGTCTGTCTCGCGATGGAGCTGGTCGGCCTCGCGCTCGAAATACTTGAGGTCCTCGTCCGAGAACACGCTGAACTGCTCGGCCCATTCGGCGGGATCGAGTTTGTCCATATCCAAGGGCTGCTGGCGGACAATGGCATCAAAATAAAAACCGCCCTTGGGCAACCGGCCGGAAGGCTGCGCCGTGCGGTCGCCCTTCGGGTAAATTAGGATGTCACCGTTGGTGTCGGCGGTGGTTTCAAACTGTGTCGAAACCAACACCTCCGTGCCGTCCTGAAGCTGCCACGGTTTCCAGCCGATGTTTTGGAAGCCGAAGATGGTGCCCCGGGGCCAGATGCCGGCGACGTCAACGCCGAGTTTCTGGCGGACGTCGTCTTCCACTTCGCCCAGCAATTGGAGTGGCTCGTGCATCCGGGGCGGGCGCAGCGGCAAGCCCAGCGCGGGGCGCAGCCGGGCGTAGGCACTGGCGGAGATGCTGGTGACCCAGGTCGCGCCCAAGTCAATCGGGGGGCGGTCGGTGGACTCATGGTTCAAGGACTTCCGGAATCGTTCGCGACCCGTCATAGTGGCCGCAGCATAGTGGCGGGCTCGATGCCGACCAAGCGAAATCCGGGCGCCGCAGGCCGGGCACGGGTCAAAGGAAACCAGCCTGATTCGAGACGCGTCCTGTTGCCACCGTGGCGGCTGCGGTCACTGATGCGGCACGCTGGGATCTACCTCAGCACCCCAAGCGAGGATGCCCCCGCGGACGCTCTTGACCGACTTGAATCCCTGTTGCTTCAGAAACCTCACCGCCTTGAGCGAGCGCACGCCTGCTTGGCAGAGTAGGTAGATGTTTTGCCTGGCGTCCAACTCGCGGAAGCGCTGCTCCAGTTCACTCAGCGGCAACAGGGTTGTGCCGGCGACGCGTAAGACCGCGTGCTCGTCCGGTTCGCGCACATCCACGACTTGAATTCCCAGCGCCGGATTGTCGAGTGCGCGTTGCATATCTTGCACGGTGACTTCGTCGGGGTGAAGCGGGCTCTCAGGGTGCGTCGGCGGAATTCCACAGAGTTGTTCGTAGTCGGGCAGCGTCGTCAACGTGGGACGCTCGCCGCAAATCGGGCACTCGGGATCGCGGCGGACTTTGATTTCGCGGAAGCGCATCGCCAGCGCGTCGTAGAGCAGCAGACGACCGAGCAGCGATTGGCCGGCGCCGGTGATGAGCTTGAGAACCTCCGTGGCTTGAAGGCAGCCGATGACGCCGGGCAGCACGCCCAGCACCCCGCCTTCCGCGCAACTCGGCACGGCGCCGGGCGGTGGCGGTTCAGGATAGAGGCAGCGGTAACACGGTCCGCCAAGATGCGGCGCGAACAAGCTTGCCTGGCCTTCAAAGCGGAAGATCGAGCCATAGACATTTGGCTTGCCGAGCAAGACGCACGCGTCGTTCGTGAGGTAGCGCGTCGGGAAATTGTCCGTGCCATCCACGACGATGTTGTAGGCACGGAGGATTTCGAGGGCATTGGCGCGGGTCAGGCGCGTGGCGTGCGTGACGACTTCCACGTCTGGATTGAGGCGCCGCAACGTCTCGCGCGCGGAGTCGGTTTTGAGGCGGCCGAGCATGTCGGTGCCGTGGAGCACTTGGCGTTGCAGGTTCGACAGGTCCACGGCGTCGAAATCCACGATGCCGAGCCGGCCCACGCCCGCCGCGGCCAGATACAGCAGCACGGGCGAGCCGAGTCCGCCGGCGCCCACGCAGAGCACGCGGGCGGCGCGAATTTTCTTTTGGCCCGCCACGCCGACTTCGGGCAGACTCAAATGGCGCGCGTAGCGGTGCCGGGCGTCGGATGTGAGTTCCATAACGTGCAGCGCCGCGAAGCTAAGTGCGCTCCATCGCGAAAGCAAGCGGACCGCGCGCAGAGAATGACAATCCAGAATCATTGCCGACACGCTCGCATCTTTCACCCAGTGGGTGATGCGGGCGGCGCCAGCAGTGTGCTTCCGGCGTCCTCGCCGGAAGCACGCTGAAATCGCCGAGGATTCAAGTGACAATCGCATGAAGCACCCAGCCACCCAAGCCTTCTCCGTGAAGGATGAACCAGAGTTTACCGCACGGCTGTTGCAGAAGCAGTGCCGGCTGTCGGCCCGTTTGGCCATCGTGCTGGGCAGCGGCTTCGGCTCGGTCGTGGATGAACTGGACGTGGTGGCGAAACTCCCTTATTCCGAACTGCCCGGGTTTCCGCCGGTGAGCGTGAGCGGGCACTCGGGCCAACTCTACAGCGGGCATCTCGGAGGAACGCCAGTTTTGGTGCTGGCCGGACGCGCGCATTACTACGAGGGGCACACGATGGAGCGTGTGACGTTCGCCGTGCGCACGCTGGCGGCCTTCGGCATCACGGACTTGCTGCTGACCAACGCGGCGGGTGGAGTGAATGCGAAGTTCCATCCAGGTGATTTCATGGCATTGCGCGATCACATCAATTTCATGGGGGCCAATCCGCTGCGCGGGCCGGCGGTGCCCGCGTTGCCCCGCTTTGTGGACCTGACGCAGGCATACGACGCGGCGCTGACCGCGTTGCTCCGGCGGGCGGCCAAGTCGGCGGGGGTGACGCTGCGCGAGGGCGTGTATCTGGCGGTGAGCGGTCCGACATACGAAACCCCTGCGGAAGTGCGTGCCTTTGCCCGGCTCGGGGCGGATGTGGTGGGCATGAGCACGGTGCCGGAAGCCATCGTGGCCCGGCAGTGCGGCGTGCGGGTCGCGGCGGTGTCATGCATTACGAACTGGGCGGCGGGGCTTGGCCCCGCGCCGTTGTCGCACGCGGAGGTTCTGGAAACAGGCGAGCGGGTGAAGGCCGCCGGCGCGCGCCTGCTCACGGAGTTTGCGAGGCTTTATGGCAAGAAGACGTGACGTGAAATCCGAGAGCGTGCCGCCGCGCGTCCTGCCGGCAGTTCCATCTTCGGCTGACAGGATTGGTTCTGCCGGCGGGACGCACGGCAGCATGCTCCGGTTGCAGGAAACCGGCCGGAGAGTGAAGCGGGCGGGGGCCAATTCGGCCGCCATGACCCGACTGATCGCAGCGGCAGCGGAAGCCCGGCTGTCGGCAGTGGCGCCGTATTCCGCGTTCCGGGTCGGTGCCGCGTTGTTGACGCGGCGCGGCGCGATCGTCACCGGCGCGAACGTGGAAAGTGCGAGCTACGGACTGACGTGTTGCGCCGAGCGGGTGGCGTTGTTCAAGGCGTTGACGGAAGGGAAGCGGGATTTCGTGGCAGTGGCGGTGGTGGCGCGCGCTCCCGGCGGCGCGATGCCGTGCGGCGCGTGCCGGCAGTTGCTCGCGGAATATGCGCCTCGTGCTAAAGTCTGGGTCGCAGACAGCCGACATCTGACGAGAGTGAAGCAATGCACCGTGAAGCAGTTGCTCCCGGCGGCATTCACGGGGGTGCCTTGAGCCCGCGGGCCGCGCCAGTCCCGTGCGCTTGGGTGGGATGACGGAATCCTGACGATGAAACCAGACACCTTGTTTGCACTGGAGAATGCCGCGTGGCCAGCGTTGTTAATGGACGCGTCTGGCACGGTGCTTCGCGCCAACGAGGCGGCAGTGAAATGGTTTGGTCCATCGCTGCAGAATCCCCCGGTCCGTCTCACGGAAGCATGGGCGGACACGGAGGCGTCGCCCGACAAGTTCCTTGCCCAGTGGGAACGAGCGCCCCGGCCCACCGTGGGGCTCAAACTTCGGGCGCGCGGCGGGGCGGTGACCGAAGTTCCGGTTTCCATCTGCGCCTTCACGCGCGAGGGCCAACGGTTTTTCTTGTTGCAGTTGCCGCCCGAGGCCCCGCCCCACGCCGACAGCGGTTCTGCTCATAAGCAGAAACTCGATTGCGCACTGCAACTGGCGCGCACCGTGGCGCTCGATTTCAACAACGCGCTGACCAGCATTCTCGGGCACACCTCGCTGGTTTTGAGCCGTATGGATTTGGGGCATCCGTGGCGCGCGTCCTTGCTGGAGGTGGAGAAGTCCGCGGCGCGGGCGGCGGAGATCGCCAGCGACCTCGGGACTTTCAGCCGGCAGGAAAAGGAGCCGCGCACGCAGGAAGCGGGCAATGTCAACCAACTCCTCCAACGCACGGTGGAGTTCTTTCAGCACAACATTGGTGTGCAGCAGATCACGTGGTCGTTGCTGCTCGAGCGGCGGCTGTTCACGGCGAAGTTCGACGAAGCGAAAATGCAGCAGGTCTTCATGAAGATCCTGGAGAATTCGATCCAAGCCATTGCGGACAGCGGACGCATCACGGTGCAGACGCGGAATCTGGAGTTGACCGCTGCAACACAGGACCGGAACGTGCAACTCGCCGCAGGGGTTTATGTTTGCGTGGAGATCACGGACACGGGCTGCGGCATCGAACCGGAGACGCTGCCGCGGGTCTTCGAGCCATTCTTCACGACGAAGAGCGCGAAGGGGCATCGCGGGCTCGGCCTGGCGTGGGTGTACGGCATCGTCACCAATCATGGCGGCGGCGTGGCTATTTCGAGTAGTCCGGCGGTGGGCACCTCGGTTCGAATCTATCTGCCTGCCGGGCGCAAGGTGGTGCGGGAAACCGCCGCTCCTTCAGACGACTTGCGCGGAAGTCAGACGGTCTTGGTGGTGGATGACGAGGAAATGTTGCTCTCCATGGCCCAGACCATCTTATCAAGCTACGGCTACGAAGTGTTGGTCGCCAGCAGCGGGCAGCAAGCGCTGGACTTGCTCGCAAAGGGCGCCCCGCCGGTGGACTTGGTGCTCACCGATCTGGTGATGCCCAAGATGAGCGGCCGCGATTTGGTGGAGAGTATCCGCCGCCGGTGGCCGGAGGTTCGAATCATCCGCACCAGCGGGTATGTGTGGCCCAGCACCCGTCAGGACGAAGGCAATTACTTGCAGAAGCCGTTTACCAGCCAGGAACTCCTGCTCAAGGTCAAGCAAGTCCTGGCCGGCGACGCGTCCTCAGTTGACTGATTGAGAGGATTAGATTTTAATTAGCTTATGCAAATCGAAAGCCTCAAAGTGTTTTGCGACCTGACGGAAACCGAGAGTTTCACCAAGGCCGCCCAAATCAACGGCGTGACGCAATCTGCGGTGAGCCAGCAGATCAGTTCCTTGGAACGGCAGTTCAAGTCGCTGCTGATCGAGCGGAGCAAGAAGAAGTTCCGCCTCACGCGCGAGGGGCAGGTGCTGTACGATTACAGCAAGCAGATTATTGCGACCTATGAATCACTGCACAACCAGTTGCAGGAACTCAAAGACATCATCTCCGGGACAATCCGGGTGGCGACGATTTACAGCATCGGTTTGCACGACCTGCCGCCTTACATCAAGCGGTTCCTCAAGAGCTACCCCACGGTGAATGTGCATGTCGAGTACCGCCGCGCCAACCAAGTTTACGAGGATGTGCTGGGCAACGTGGTGGACATGGGGTTGGTGGCCTATCCGTCACGGGATAGCAAGCTGGACATTGTTGCGCTGCGCAAGGATCCAATGGTGTTGATTTGTCATCCGCAGCACCCGTTTGCTAAGCTGAAGAACGTCAAGTTCAAGGCGCTTGCAGGCCAGAAATTCGTGGGCTTCGAGCCGGACATTCCCACGCGCAAAGCACTGGACAAGGCATTCCGCGAGCATGGGGTTGAGATCCGGCATGTCATGGAGTTCGACAACATTGAAACGGTGAAACGCGCGGTGGAGATTGATGCGGGTGTCGCGGTCGTCCCCCAGACGACTATCACCCAAGAAGTGGCTAATCAAACGCTCGCGGCGGTGCCAATTGACGATGGAGATCTTGTCCGCCCGCTAGCGGCCATTTACAAGAAGAACAAGGTGCTTTCACCCGCCATGAAACAATTGCTCGCGCTGCTCAAGGAAACCAATTGACGGAGCGGCTGGCGTGGAGTGGCAAACGTCGCCTGCCATCCTCGCCATCCTCGAGCGGCATTTGGTTGCACGCTGTTTTGGCCGTGTAGACACCCTCCGAATGTGGCCTCAAGGTTTTGCCTGAACAAACGGCTTGGGCTGAGCCGCTTCCCACTCTGCTTGGGAAACGCGCTGCACTTTGTGGAGGAAGACGAACGCCCCTTTCTTATTACCGACGAGGACATCTGGCAATTTGTCGCCGTTGATATCCGCCACCACCACTTGTGTGCCGATGCCGGAGTTATCGTCGATCAAATGCGGCACGAAATCCACCGTCCCGGATTTTGCGCGCTTGATTGCAAACCAATATAGCACGGCCGGAGCATTCGGCTCAGGATCGCCCGTCGGTCCGTGTGCCCAGAAGCGCTTGCCCGTCACCAAGTCCAGCACGCCATCCGCATCCATGTCTGCCAATGCAAGGGCGTGAGGCTGGGAAAACTTTACCCGATAAGGGCTGTCCTCGGGTTTCTCCCCCATGAAGGTGTGTTGGCGGAACGTAAGTTCTGAACCGGTGCGGACTTGCTCGAACCAAGCCAAGCCAAATTCGTGAGCACTCAGGCAGGTGATCACATCGTTGAGGCCGTCGCCATTGACATCGTAAACAAGCATCTGAGCGCCACCCGTCCCAAAGTTGAATGGATGCCGTGTCCACACCGGATCTCCCTGCCGGGAAGCTGGCTGTTCCCACCAAGCGTCCTTTTCCAAGATATCCGCGCGACCGTCGCCGTTGATATCACCAAAACCCAGCCCGTGGCTGTAGCGCTGCCAGTCGCCTTTGGGCGTAATCGGATGGAATCTCCATGGTTGGGAAGGCTGCGTCCAGTCCGCTTCGGCGTAACCGACATGGCCGCGCGAGCAGCACACGATTTCCGGTTTTCCGTCACCGGTGATGTCCCCAAAATCAGGCGATTCACCCTCCACATTGTCATACGCAACATGACGCTGCCAGTGACCTGCTCGACCGCGTGGATTCTCGAACCAGGAACCGTCTTTGCCGGGATGTCCATAGACAAGGATGTCCGGCCAGCCATCGCCGTTGAAGTCATACGTGAACGTGAGGAAGTTCTCGGAATAGGCGTTGTTTGTTCCCAGCCCTCCCTCGAAACCGGGAATTACCTCCTCTGCGCCGTCCCTGCCGAGGCGCTTGAAGGTCTGGTTTGCCGGAGCATATTCGTGGCGTTGGTCGAATCTCGGACCAGCATACCAGAAAGGGCCACAAACCATGTCGCCATGGCCATCCCGGTTAAAATCCGCCCAATTAATGCCTTCAGCCCAGAACTCCGGGGATGCCTGAATTCGTTGGAACTTGTGGACCAAGCGGGAATTGTCCGCTGCCGAAGCTACGCTTGCCACTGTGAGGATGAGACAGGCCACCATGCGCATGAAGAATTTCTTGCAGATTCAACTGCTCAGGTCAAGCGAGCGGATTGCATCTTCATCTACTGTGTCCCTCTTTGATGATGCTCGGCGAAGACTCGAGTTTCCGTGCCGATTCAGCCCCGCGTTTCAAGAAGACTGAGAGGATGCTAACATCCGCCGGTGAAACTCCAGAAATCCTTGAAGCTTCTCCCAATGTTGCAGGCCTTATACTGGCAAGTTTCTGCCTAGCCTCCGACCGAAGGCTTGGCACACTGGTATAGTCAAACGAAGCCGGTATAACCTTTGTTTCCATGCCAATAAGCTTCTCAACTTCAGATCTTTGTCGCTGAATGTACCCAGAGTACTTGATTTCGATTTCGACCTGGTTGACGACTTCAGGGTCGAGGCCCTCGTTCTTGGATGGCAAATCAGCATATGAAATCTCAGGTCGCTTAAGCAGATGTGCTAAAGTCGTTGAATTCCAATGTGTTGAGTTTAGCCTTTCGATCTCCATTCGGATCGCGGCTCGCTTGCATTCGACCTTCCGAAAGCAACGTCCCGGCAGTATGCCGAGTTCATGCCCGATCGAGGATAAGCGCAAATCGGCATTGTCTTGCCGCAGCAAGAGTCTAAACTCTGCTCTGGAAGTGAACATTCTATAAGGCTCAACAGTTCCCTTAGTCACGAGATCATCAATCATTACGCCTATGTACGCCTTATCCCTCCCGATAATGAGTTCAGGCCTACCGAGAACTCGCGCCGCAGCGTTAATACCAGCAACAATGCCTTGAGCCGCTGCCTCTTCATATCCAGATGTCCCGTTAATCTGTCCAGCAAGAAAGAGGTTTTCACAAACTTTCGTTTCCAGATTTTTCCTCAGTTGAGTGGGATAGACAAAGTCGTACTCGACTGCGTATGCAGGTCTGATAATTGCGGCATTCTCGCATCCAACTATTGTCTTGACCAATTCGATTTGGATGTCGAACGGCAGCGAGGTTGAGAATCCATTGACATATACCTCCGCTGTGTCCGCACCCTCAGGCTCAAGGAAGATCTGGTGACGTGGTTTGTCAGCAAACCTCACAATCTTGTCTTCAATGGAAGGGCAGTAGCGCGGCCCAATGCCTCGGATTGTGCCGCCATACAATGGGGATCTATGTAGGTTCCTTCTAACTACCTCCGCAGTTTGCTCTGTCGTATAGGTAATTTGACAAGGAAGTTGCTTTCCTATGACAGCGAGGACGGAATTCGGCGGGTATTTGCATGAAGGCATTACTCCCTTCTTCTCTTCCGCAACACCATGTTCCATGTGGAACAATTCATCCTTTCTGAAAGTGAAGTACGGTGGTGGTTCTTCGCCATGCTGTGTATCCGTCGCTGCGAAATTGACGGTCGATCCCTTGAGCCGAGGAGGCGTTCCTGTCTTCAGTCTACCAATCTCTAGGCCGATGCTCTCGAGGCTGGACGACAGACCTCTCGCAGCAACTTCACCATATCGGCCACCAGGAATCTTTGTGTTGCCAATATGCATTAGCCCTGCTAGAAAAGTTCCTGTTGTAACCACAACGGTCTTCGATCTAAACCTCACTCCCAATGCTACCAATACGCCTTTGGCACAGCCGCAATGAGTGATTATGGCTGTAACTTGGTCTTGGAATACGTCCAACCTCTCTTGGCACTCACACACCCGACGCATGTAGTTTTGATAAGCCAATTTATCACATTGTGCGCGCGTGGCTACGACAGCCGGCCCCTTGCTCGCATTCAATGTTCGAAACTGGATTCCACAACGATCGGCGGCGAGCGCCATTTCTCCACCGAGTGCGTCAACTTCCATCACAAGCTGACCCTTTGCCAAGCCTCCAATTGCCGGATTGCAGGACATCCTGCCGATCGCGTCCACATTCATGGTGATCATCAGTGTTTCACACCCCATCTTGGCGCATGCTAGTGCAGCCTCAATGCCAGCATGCCCGCCACCAACAACTATCACATCGTAGTCTTTGGGATAGAAGTACATTGCCTTTTCAAAAACGAATTCTGCTTCGAATGTGGAAGAATCAGGTTAGGCGGAGGCAATCCGCCCGGATCGAGGTTAATCCTCCCACAAAGCATTGGACTATATGTCTAGATACAAAAGATACAAGAATTTCGTAAATAATTGTTATACAAAGTGATACATAACAACAAGCAGTCACACGAAGACGCCGCCCGCCTGCCTTCCGCCTTCGATCACTTGCCAAGAGGCTACAGCAGCGCATTGGCAGGAGGCCGCAAGCCCCACATTTGTCAAGCCTTGCTGCATGCGTTAGCATAGTAGTAACCGAGACGCATCAGTACCATAGATTCCCAAAAGCCTCAAATTCC
Organism: uncultured Verrucomicrobiota bacterium; assembly: GCA_964548925.1. Lineage (GTDB taxonomy): Bacteria > Verrucomicrobiota > Verrucomicrobiia > Limisphaerales > MWDV01 > MWDV01. Next base: position 33,803 of record CAZJTM010000042.1, read on the forward strand.
GTTTGCAATGCAATTGGTCATCCTGACTGAGTCGGTGTAAAAGTCTTTCTGTAAATTGTCTTCCTTCCATCCGTCTTCACCCCCTTCGGGGTGAGATTTCTCCCAAACGGAATCTCGCGCTTTGGACCCACGAGCCTGGCAGGATGGCGGGCGTTAGTCGTCGGGCGCAGTGTGGCCGCATTTCCCTTTGGCGCGTCTTGGTTTTCAGGATTGCCCGCGGGTGAGACTGGTTCCGGTCGTCGGCATGCGCATTGTTTGGTGACGCCGCTGGGGCGGTGTTCCCGCTGGGGAGGCCTGTCCTTCGACTGCGTATTTCGACGGAGATCGGACCCCCTTTACGATTCAAGTCGGACAGGCATTACGATCAACCCGACTTCCGCTACTGGGGCATTGGGCAAAATGGCAGGGGTGATTTTGCTGG
>CAZJTM010000043.1:0-25113 GCA_964548925.1 uncultured Verrucomicrobiota bacterium
TTCGCCGTCGGTGCCGAGCCCGGTCGCCAGCCGCCCCAGCTTGCTGGCGATCTCCAGCATCCGCGCGATGTCCGCCAGGTTCGCATAGACCTTGTCCCGCGCCATGTAGGCATCCAGTCCCTTCTTCGCCGCGGCGATGGCCCGTTCGTGCATCGCCCATTCCGTCTCGCGCAGCTTCTGCTCCCGGCTTTCCCATTCCGCCGCCTTGCTCCGCACCGTCGCCGCGATCGCTTCGCGCTCGACGACCGCCAGGTGCGCGCCGTGGGCCGTCACCCGCGCCGGCCAATCGAACTTGCTCGACCACTTCCCGATGACCGTCAGGCTTTTGTCGAGTTTCCGTGCGACTTCGCGCAGACCGCGTTGCGGCCCCAAGCTCAGATACAGACTGAACGCGGCGAACGCCTTGTTGCTCTCGTGCGGCTGCTGTTCAAATGGCAGCGGCATGGGCTTCCTCCTTCGTGATGGCGTCCGCGTGCATGACGTTCCAGATGTCCCGCGCAGCGGCATGATCGCAGAGCGCCAGCGGACAGCCGGCGTCGTAGTAGGCATTGGCGCGAACCATGCCCAGGTGCGTGACCAGATCGGGCGGACACTTCGCCAGTCGCTCAGCAAACCGACCGGCCCGCGACGGCAACGGCCCGAGCGGCGGCGGGTGAAACAAGAACCGCAACAACCGACCCAGCCGGCCCTGCCGGGGTACTACCTTCTCCTGTTCTGCTGTACTGCTCATACCTGTGTACCCTTCTTCTGAGGTACCTTTCTTCTTCATACCTTTGTTACCTATGGAAGAATTCTATTCTTCTCTTCTCTGTTCTTATCTTATCTAGTCACGCTGGAGCGTGACGCCTCTGGTCACGCTTTTGTCACGCTTTTGTCACGCTTCGGGCGTGACAGCGCCATGGCCGCCGGCGGCCTGTTCGCCTCGCGCCCGTTCGCGCAGCTTGCGCTCGTAGGCCAGACAGCGCGCCTTGGCCGACTTCCCGTTGTGCCGATCCCAGTTGGAGACCACCGCGCCGGTCGGGCTGAAGGTGATCCAACGCACTTCCTGCAAGGCGTCGCCAAAGCCCTCCAGGCCGGAGATGTCATCAGCGTCTCCGGGAGTGAAGAAATCCACGTGCCCGTCGTCGGTCTGTTCATCGAGCCACACAAACACGCGGAAGAACGCCAGGAACGCCTCGGCTTTCGTACAACGGCAGAGGCGCGCGATGTGGCGGATTTCAGCTTTGTCGGGGGTGTGCGTCTCGATCTTTATCCACTTTGCCATACCGTTCCTTTCAGGGTGTTCTCGATCAGCGCCCGAGTGCCGCCCAGGCGCAAGAACTCTCTCAAATCCTTGGCTGGCGGCACGTAGAGGGCGAAGGGCAACTTGAACTCGCTGCCGACCTTCTTGGCGCCGTCCAGGCCGGGCTTGTCGTTGTCGGCAATGAGCACCGCCCGGGCCAAGCCGAGCCGGCGGATGTAGGTCCTGATATCCGTCCCACCGCAACAGCAGTTCGGGCGACCGACAGCGAACAGCCCGAGCTCGACGGCGGCGGCGGTGTCCGTCGGCCCCTCGCAGACGAAGAGCGTCTTTTGCGGAGCCAGGTCGGCCAGAAAGATGCCTTGCCGACTGCCGCGCACGGCGAACTTGCCCTGGTCGTTGCGCAGGCGGATGCCGACGATGTTCCCGTAGCCATTGCGCATGGGAAATGCCCACGCGGCATGCGGTGGCGCCCACGCCGCGCCGACCGCCACCAACGACGGCGTTGAAACGCCGAGCGACGCCGCGAACTCCGCCAGTCCGCTTGCCGATGTTGCCGCCAGCCATTCCCGCATGAGCTTCGTCGCGTTGATCGTCGGCGGTTGAAACCGCGGCGGTGGCGGAAGGCATCGTCGCGGCTCATCGCCGATGCGGTGCATCCAACCGCCGGACTTCGCCGGCGTGTCGGATGCCACGCGCATGCACTCGACCCAGCCGTCAGGGAACACCCGACACCAATCCGGCTTCCGGCAGACGGGGCAGGGGTGGTTTTTGGATACGCGGCTGAAGTTCACAGGAGATCAGACGCCCAAACGCCGCCGGAGACTGCGTTCATATTCTTGGACCCGGGGTTGAATCAGTTCTTCAACCGTGACGGGATTCGTTGTTCCGTCAAAGATGTTGCGCCCAAGCCGCGCGCTCATTCGCAGGGCGCTGCTCACCCGTATCTGGTTGCGGCCAATCTCCCAGGAGGACACGGCGTCCTTGGACATGCCGATCGCCGTGGCCATCTGCGCCTGAGTCATTTCCAGCTCCTTTCTCACTCGATACATTGCCGACAGCCATTGCGCGCTGACCTTGCCAGAAGCCGCATCGCGGGATTTGATTTTGATTTTTGTTTTCATAGCAGTTTCAAAAATTCCTCCATTGACCGCACCACATGCACCGCGTGCCCCAGCTTCTCGGCGTGGAACTTCAGCGCGGCCTGCGCCGGCGAGAGCTTACCCGTGCGCGACTTGCACTCAACGAACAGCACACGGCCACTGTCGGCCAGGATCACAAAGTCCGGCTCGCCCAGTGTGCGACAGGTCCGCTCCGCCATGCTGCCGTGCAAGGCGATCCAGCCGCGGCTCCGACATTCGTCGAACACCTGCTCGTGCAACTCGGATTCGCGCGGCACGCCGCCCGTGCCAGGTGACGGCCGCGGAGCGAACAGATGCGGGTTGAGCCGCCGCAAGCAGTCGTTGGGGATGAAGTTGTCCAGGTTCATGCGGCCACTGCCTCCACGACGGGACGTTTCCAGCCGCTCTTCGCCAAGCGATCAATGATCACCGACGCTTCTGCAAAACCGACGTCCGTCGGATACCCGTGCTTCCGGAGGAGCCGGGCTTGCTTGAATGAACACAGCTTGCCGTCCCAACGCCGGAAGATTTCGGCGACCAGTTGCTTACCCTCGCTGAACGAGAGGTTGTCAGGATTGATGCCCTGCTTGGCGAGCAGCGAGCGTTGCTTCTCGCTCAACTGCCGGTTGCGATCCCAGCCGCGCGCCTTCACCGGATCCAGCGCCAGCACATCGAACGGGTCCACCTGCTGCGTCGTGAAGCGCGCCGTGGCCACGAGTCGCGCCCGCCGCGCCGCCTCCGCCAGTCGCTTCTGCTCCTTCAGCTCTTCTTCGGCTTCATCGAGCGCCTCGGTCATGTTCACCGGCTGGCCGGCTTGCTTCGCCTTGCCGATGGCCAGCTCCACCGCTTCGTCGCTGACCTTGCCGCCCAGGATGTCCGCGCTGGTGACCAGCTTGTGCTTCCCGGCGTTGCCCACGAAATCCACCACTAGGCACGAGGGCTTCGCACTGGCGGCAATCGCGGCGCGCCGGGCCTCCGCCGTTTCCGGTCCGTCCACGATGCCGGCGAGCGGACGCGTGGACCGACCGACCATTTGCGAATACAACGACCGGCTCTTCGTCGGGCGGCCCATGATGACAACCTCGACGCCGGGATCGTCGAAACCCTCGGTCAACACGCCGCAGTTGCACACCACCTGCAGCTTCCCGGCGGCGAAGGCGGCCAGCACCGAGCGCCTCTCATCCTTCTCCGTCTTCCCGCACACCCACGACGCCATCTTCGCGCGATGCCGGTTGAAGATCTCCGCCGTCATCTCGGCCGCCTTCACTGAAGCGGTGAACACCAGCGCCCGGCGTGAGCCGATGATGGCCAGCGACGCTGCGGCCATCTGCTGAAGGTTCTTCTCGGCTTCGAGAACGGCGGCGAGATCGCCGCCGTTCAAGTCGCCGGCGGTGGTGCGGATGCTCGAGTAATCCAGCCCCTCCACATGCACCATCTGCTGCTCGATCGGTACCAGCCAGCCGTCGTGAATGGCATCCAGCACCTCGTAGTCGAAGGCGACGGATTGAAACACCTGCCCGAGCGCCTCTTCGTCGGCGCGATCCGGCGTCGCCGTGACACCGAGGATTTTCAGCGCGGGGTTGGTGCGATAGTAGTCAATGACGCGCCGGTAACTGGGCGACGTGGCATGGTGAGCTTCGTCAATGATGAGCACGCCGAAGCGTTGCGGATCGAACTTGGCCATGCGCCCGCCACCATCGCCGCCGGAGCACTGCGTCTGGATGGTCGAGACGACCACGCGCGCCGAACCGAACAACCCGCCCTCGGCGCGGTAGTCGCCCATCTCCACGTCGGCGCTCAGGCCGGTAACCCGTTGAATCTTGTCGCGCGCCTGGAAGATCAGCTCTTCCCGGTGCGCGAGCACGAGCGCCCGGCGCGGAAACACGCGCCGGATGACATCGGCGAAGAGCACGGTCTTGCCGCCGCCGGTCGGGATGACCACGAGCGTGGAGTCCCGCTCCTGCCACTCCGTGAAGATGGCGTCCGACGCGGCCGATTGATAGGGGCGTAGGATCATGATAGTGGCCCGTGCGGCTCGCACCTAGTTCAGGTGAACCTTCTGCTCCGCTAGGAAGCGGCGCAACCGCCGCAGCTTTTCCCGCCGGCAATGCGCTTGTGCGCGACACAGCACCCAGTCATGCACCGCGCCCAGCAACCAAAACCACAGCCTGTCGAGTCTTCGCATCATGGATCGCCTTGTCCCTTTCCCGAATCCGTGTGAATCCGTGTTCATCGGTGGTTTCCCTTTCTTGTGGTCTGCACTGCCTTCTCCAAGCCGCCCGGTCCGCGTGTTTCGCGTGGTTCGCGGTGAACTTCATCCCAGTCTGCAAGCCGGTGGCACCGCCGACACGTGACCTCGCCGAACTCCACCTGCCACTCGCTGCGGCGGGGCGGCTTGCCCACGCCACAGCGCGCCGCCGCTGCGCTCAGCCGATGCACCTTGCCGCCTTCAAATAGCGTCGCATTCATTTCCCGTTCCCTTGGATGTTCGAGGTTGAGTGTTGAGCGTTGGATTTTTCACCGCTTCCCCTTCACCTTGAAACGGAACTCCTTGTCCTCGCGCGTGACGCAGGTATTCCAGCGAAATTCCGAGATCAAGCCCCGCCCCTGACACATCCGGCATTGCTCGGGGATTTGCCCCTGGCACGTCGGGCAGACCGCAAACGGCTTCGCCGTCTTGAGGTCCGACCAGGCCTGGTCCAGATGCGACAGCGCGGAGGAAAACAGGACCTCAGCGAACAGCTTGTCCTTGGTTTCCTGCGCCGTGCGGAGCGCCCCTTTCACCCGACTGAGCGTGGTCAACATCTCCTGAACTTCGTCCGCTCGTTGCCAGAGCGGAATGAGTTGCGTCGGGATGGGCCAGCCCGTCGCGTCCAGAACTTGCGACGGCGGCGGAGGTGGCAAGGTAGGGCGCGCAGTCCCTTGCGCGCCATTCGTCGGCCTCGTCGGAGCCGTCGGAATCGTCGGACTCGGCCGCATCGGTGGCGGCGGCAAGCGATATTCCTTGCCGTCTTTCCCGATGCGCGTCGAAGGCTTCAGGTCGCCGAAATCGGCGACCTGCGTTTTGCGGATTTCCGAAACCAGTTCATTGCTAACGAGGCACATGTCGGCGATTACCGCGATTCCGGCTTTCGGAAACTCCTTGAGCGCCATCGCCACTCCATGCCGCTTGTCCGCGTTCGTCCGGCGCAGGCCGTGGTAGGCGTTGCAACCCAGCGCGAACTTCAGCGCATCGCTTTTGTTGCCTCGGCGGACGTCGCACTCAATGTGCGTCGCGCCGATCCGGAGCGCCGCCTGGATGCGATGGAATCCATCCGCCGCGATGTGCCGGTTGCCGTCGTGAAACACGACGACCGGCGGGAACTTCGCGCCAGCCGCCAGCGCCTCGGCATAGTCCGCCACCGTCGTTTCGTTCAAACCCGCCCGAACCTGCGTCCCAGCGTCCGTGACGATCTCCGACGGCTTCAGCCTCCTCATCATAATCTTCCTCTTCCTCTTAATCTGCTGACTTCACATGGGCAGGTTGTCGGCAAACTCGGCCTTGAGTTTGCCCCACTCGTGAGGCTTGAGTTCCGTGTTGGACTTGTTCGGGAACAACCGACCGATGGTGTCGAACCACAGCTTCTCCACGTCCGCCGCTGGCTTGCCGGGATTGGCTTCGTTCAGAGCGAGCCACGCCTCCTCCATCGTTGCCACCGGCGTACCCGGCGGCGGTGGGGTAGGGCGCGCAGTCCCTTGCGCGCCGCTCGGCACCGGCGGCATCCGTGTCGCTTCAGTCTGACCTCCGACTTCTGACCTCTGACCTCCGCTCTGGGCCAGCGCCTGGAACTTGCTGCCGTACTTCGCGAGCACCGACCGCCGGTCCGCCGCTGCGGGCGTCTTCAGACCGCCGCCGACCGGGTTGAGCCACTGGCTCTTGAAATACTCCCCGCCCTTGTCGCCCGTCTCCGGCCCGCCCACGATCTCGAATTCCACCGACCGCATCGGGCCGCCGTCCTCCGACTGATCCATCAGCCAGAACGGATCCACGCCGTCCCAGCCGAACACCGCCTTCAGCGTGTCCGTGGTCTTGGTTTGAATCGTCCCGTCCGCCTTCACCAGCACCAGCGTGTGCTTGAAGGTGAAGCCCGTTTCCACCATCACGCACGGCACCGCGCCGCACAGGGAGCCAGTGCTGGCCTCGTAGATGACCAGTTGGCCGTTGAGCTTGCAGACGTATCTGCCTTCTTGGGGTAGTTCCATATCAGTGCTTTTCCTTTCTTCCCGTAGCGGCGACTCGGTAGAGCGCTGCCATCTGGGTCTTGTTTGTTTGGTTTGCTGTTTCCCGTCGCTGGCCAAGAGCACCCGCCCTCCGCCAAAATTCATTGCCCTGCCAGAGCTCCGCCTTCAGGCGGTCTCTCATTCGCCAGCGGCCTTTCCGCCTTCCGCGCCTCCTTGATCCGTGTCCATCGGTGTGCATCTGTGGTTTCCTTCCCTTGACATTCTCCGGATCAAGCCGACGGTAGCAGTGGCTGACGTGGACGTGAGTGTTAGCAGACAGTTGGCAGAAACAGTCAGTTGATCAGTTAGTAGATACGCCCACGCCAGCCATTGTCTTTTGCACCTCTTCGCGGTCTCCACCTCAGTTCTGGGTGACTGCTTTGCGCAGGGGCGGTGGGGGAAGCGCCGGCGTCGGCTTCGCGGTGAACGCCTGCAACGGCGAAGCGCCATCTGAATCCTCATCCGAATACATTCCCAGGATCGAAGCCCAGGAGTAGCGGCGCAGGTAAGTCAGCGTGCTGCGGCCGATTGCACCCGGGATTTGCCTTTCTCCTCCGTGAGCGCGATCACGATCCTCTCCGAGATGAACTCGCCCGATTCATGCGTCAGGATGGACTCGACGCCGATAAAATCCCCTCGCCCATCGGATGGGAGAGGGTGTTCCCGCAAGGCGAGGACCGGGTGAGGGTTGCTGATCGGGAACTGGACGAGACTCAGCTTGTGCTTCGCCAGAATCGGCCGGCTCGCCTGGATGACCGCGCCCAGCGAGGCGTACTTGCTCTTGAGAAACGGGTTGGTCGCGTCGAAAACCGCGACCGGCATTTCCGCCTGGGCTTGCGCGAGCGCCGTCGCCAGATGCGTGAGAGATTCGGATCGTGTCATAGTCTTCCTTTCGTGTGATTCGTGTGATTCGTGGGCCTCAAATGCAGCCGCAAATGCGGGCGATCTCGATTTCGATTTCCACGTCGCGCCGGTTATACGCGAGCGCGCCAGCACGGTCCGCCCGCCAGAGTGTCGGGAACGCGCCGCCATGACCGAGCTTCGGCGGCAAGCCGAAGACGCGCGCCACGTCGTCCACGCCATTGCCGTCGAAGGATTTTCCGAAGGACAGGATTTCCAGCGTGTCGAAGACGTTCTCATGCCAGGCCGGACGGCCTTTCCAGAAGGAGAGAATGTTCGCGGGGATTCGCAGGCCATGAACGCGAGCGCGGTTCACGAGCATCGGCAGGTCAAAGCCCTTGACGTTGTGACCGCCCACGGCCACGCCGTCGCCCAGCGCATCGGCGAGGACCGAGAGGAAATTGCCAATCAAGTCCTTCTCCGTGTCCGCTGTGAGCGATTGAATGCCTGTGTCATCACCCGCGCCGATCAAGACCACTTCGGCGGTCTTCCAGTTCAGCGCGGCGTCGGCCAGGTAATCGGCGCGCTTCTTGGCGATGGCCGCGGCGATCTTCTCCGGATCTTTCAGATTGCCAGGCGCGGTGAATTCCGGGGCCAGCGCGAGCAAGCGCGCCTCATCCTGCGGAATGCTCTCGATATCGAATACGATGTGGTTCATTGATGTCCTTTCGTGTGGTTGGTTTGATTCGTGGTTTCCGTTGGAGGGCAGACACGGGCCTTTGCGGCGAAATGCTGTTCGATTTCCGCCCACTTGAATCGCAGGTAAGGCCCAATCCGATACGCCGGCAGCTTCCCTCGATTGGCCCACTCGGCGACCGTCTTGGGCTTCACGCCCAATCGTCGCGCCACGGCCACCTTGTCCAGATAGGCATCGCCAGGCGCGACCGGCTCGCTCAGCAGCACGATGCGACTCCGGCGCTTGCGCGCGTCGCGCTTTCGTCGCACTGTGGTGTGCCTCCTCATCATAGGTGTCAGCTTTCAGTGTTTCAGCTATTGCCCTGTGGCGCTGGTGGCCCGTGTGGCTCGCACCTCAGGCGTCGAACAACTCGAACGTGGGTTTGCCTAGTACGAGCGCGATCCGCTCCTTGATGGCCGCATCTGGCGTAATACGCCCCGTCTCGATCCGCGAGATTTCGATCTCCCGCGTCCCCACCAACTCCGCCAGTTTCCGCTGGGTGAGGTTCTTCAGCACCCGCGCTGCCGCCATTCGTCTGTTGTCTGCCATACGCGATTTCCGTTTCGGTTTGTCACCGTGGCGGGAGGTGGCCCATGTGGCTCACACCCCCGCGTTTACCTAGGGGAAAAATCGCGAAAACAGGGCATGAAAAAGGGGTTTGCTGTTACGCAAACCCCTGTCAGAGAGTGAAATGTGATTTTTTAGGAAATCGCGAAGAAAATCACGAAACCGCCTTCCGCAACACGTTTGCCAAACTGCCGCAGCGCTCTTCCCAATCCTCCGGCGCCAGTGTTTCCAATTCCTCAATGACGTCGCGGATCAGTGCCGGGAAATCCATGTCGCGTTCACCGCCCGAGGCGACGCGCTTGGCGAACTCCATCCCCGCCTGACCCTTGATGGATTTGCGCCAGCGGATGATTTCCGCCAGTGCCGCATACGCCTTCCCGCGCTGCGACCATTTCCCCAGCTTGCTCCGCAGCGTCGAGTCCTTGATGCCCAGTTCGCGCGCGGCTTTCGCCACGTCGCCGCCAGCCATCACCGCCATGAATTGTTCGCGCGCTTCCTGGTCAATGTGTCGCGCAAACGCAAACAGCCCTTCGCCGTGCATCTGTTCCAGACGCAACTTCGCCGCCGAGAGATTCCGCCGGTCGTCACGCACCGCCGCAATCTCGCGGTGAATGCGCTCCAGCACTGGCGCGATGCCCCGCGCTCCGCTCAGCACCGAAGCAAACCGCTTCAACACCGGTTCGATGGAAATGGTCGCCCGGAGCTTGCCGCGTTCATCGCCGGCGATGCAAGTGGACAGCGGCACGAAGCCGCAGTGGTTTCGCGCGAGAACAGAATCCACGGTCGCCGATCGCAGCCCCGCCGTCGGAGAAAGCAGGATGAACGGTTCAGGCCGAGCGCTCACCAGTCCCTCGATGTTCGCCAACAACTCGGCTTCGCGGGGAAAGACCCCGAAATACACCGGCGACCGCGTGACCGCGTAAGTGCCCACCGGCCAGATTCCCGGCGCGGCGTGGATGACAGCGGTGTTCTCCACCACGCCAAAGCCCAATGTTCGCGCGACCTCGCAGCCAAAAGCCGCCGCGTCCAGTTCATGGATGATCAGATCACCTGGCGTGAGCCATGTGGCTGGGCAGTCCCCAATGCCGCACTGGCACCGTGCAATCCAGCGGACCTCGTCCACTTGCTCCAATTCGTGTCGACAGCCACAATCCGGCGCGCTCAGGCATGGGTAATCACCGGCCAGCCGTTGCGTTGGCCGCAGAAACCCACCCAACATCGGCATATCCCCGTCCGCCAGATGTCGCCATTCCGCCAGTACTGCCGCCGGGCGATGGCCTGTCGCCACGGCCTCGAGTGTCTGCCAGAGTCCCCGAATCATGCGGTGTGGTTTGCTCCGCAGTTCCCCCGCCCGCAGGAGCGGGAGAGTAGTAGGCACGCCGAGCTTCGGCTGACCGCAGGTCGGGTGAGGGTTGTGAGGGGAAAATCCATTTTACGCGGAGTACGGTGCGTCACATCGCCAATGGTGGCCGTCCGCCAGGATTCAAGAGTATTCCAATTGCCACGGCTCATTCGCTGGGGTCTCCGCGAATTTCGGTAGCACGAACTTTTGCCGTTCCAGCCACGCGTGCAGCGGCACGGCATCATCATCGCGGCTGAAGGTCGCGTAATTCGAGGGCCGGATCGTGAAGGAACGCGGCTTCTTCGCGTCGCGGAACGTCACGGAGAATCGCGCCATCCGGATGTCCGCCACCGCCGGAATCTGATACCGGCGCGTTTCAAAGATGCTGAACACATCTGCCGCCGACACCCGTTTCCCGCAACCCCAGCTCGCCGTGCCCGCGGAATTCCAACTCCTTGAGCGTGACGTCAATCAGCCCGTCAATCCCGGCGCAGGCCAGCACGTTGCGCCCGAGCTTCAACGGATCGAGCGTGTATTTCCCTTTGCTCGCCGGGAAATAATTCCCGTCATTGAACAGGTGCATCCCGAACGCCATCCGGAAGAGTTCCGGCTCTTGCTCGCAGTCCGCGTGAACCCGCATCTCGCCCGCGTCCGCATCATAAATCACCACGTCATGCCGCTCCGGGCGATAGATCATGCTGCCCGATTCCAGATCCTTCAAATCCACGCAGCCGTCGCGCTTGATCGGTTGCGCGTGCCGCACGTAGAACCAGAATTCATGATCGTGCTCGCGCCAGAACACCCGTGCGCTCCGTCCGCGTTGGTGCGCCTCATACCAACTGTTGAGCGTTTTCTCCAAGGCCGTCAGGCTTGCCGGCGGGCGGAAGCCCGCCTGCTTGCGGCGCGCGACGTAATAGATGAATGCCCGATACCTTGCCACGGCCTTCTGCGCGTAGATTTCCTGAAACAACGGGCGGTTGGTTATCAGCAGATGCGCGGCCACGTCCTCGGGAGTGCTGTCGGCGGGAAAAGTGAATTCCGTCTGCCGCGCCCGCACCGTGTCGAGAATCTTGTCCATCGTCCCCGGCGCGGACATCTGTTTCACCATGTGAAACTTCTCCACCAAATCCGGCGGGATGTCGTCGGGCGAAAGGAAGATCGTCGCCAGTGATTGGTAGTCCAATTCCCGCTCCTCGCCCACGGGCGGAAGCTCCACGCCTTTGCCCGCCAGAAACTCGCGGTGCTCATCCATGAGCGCCACGAGCGTGCGCGGGGAAATCTCGCGCAGCGTGTCCGGCTCTGAGTACCGCCGCAGATTCACTGTCATCATGTCGCAAACCCTTTCCTTCTGATTTTGCGCGCGCCGCGCAACCCTCGCCCCAGATTGGACCGCACAACCCAACGCCACGCAACCCGAAATTGGGCTCGGCCATCACGGCCTATTCACGCATCCAAGGTCCTCGGACGCTCCTTTCACGACGCCAGGCGCGCCCTCACCGACCCGTAACGAACGCACTCCTACAACCACGGTCGGGTTGCCGTACGATCCCAGCACGGCCCGCAGTCGCCAACCCGCCCCGTACGACGCCAGCGTGGAAAGTGGCGGCGGCGCGGCCCGATACGACGGCAGTCTGGCCCTCCGCCCTGAACCCACCCCGTACGACGGCAGTGCGGTCAAACGCCTCCTCGCCGGAAGGAAATCCAGAAACGCCCCGCCGGGTCGCATCCGTACGATGCCAGCGTGGCTATGCGGCCACAAAATACGACGCCAACCCGGTCAGACCCCCAAAAACCTCACGGCGCCACTTCGGCCGTTCTTACGACGGCAATAAAATCCGTAACACCTGAGCTCTGCCGTTTACGGATACGGTTGCTTGCAGATCACTTCTTCCCATTTATTCTCCTGTCAATAATAAGCGCTATGACAAACACTATTGCTGCGAAGGGGAATATCAAACGTGCCCGCTGCTGTATTTCAACGGACGGGAAGGAAGTAATGCCGTCAGAGTTATCTCGCCAGCTTGGGAACCCAGACATCAAGCCTGCGATCAACATCACAAAGGCGAAAATGCAAATAATCTCTCTTTTCCGGCTCATGGGCGTTCACGGCATCTGAAACCGCTGGGCATGTGCGTACATTTGTGGTCGATATTTAATGTCTATTCGGTGTCCGGGCTACTCCAGAAATCCAAGGCCGCGTCAAAAACTGCCTCGCCTATTGCTCGTGCGTTCGCGGCAGTCGCACCCAACATGCCACCCAAGTTGGCGTCGGGGAGGCCCGGCGCAAAATATCCAGTGAACATTGATGGAGCGTTTGCGAGGAACGCCTGTCCGTTGGGAGTTGAACCAAGCCAAACCAGTGTCGTGGCATATACAGCAGCACTCGTCGTCGCCGTGAATTCGGCCGCCAACATGATGACAACGATTGGTGACCATGCGATGGCTTTCAGCATAGGTGTGGCGTAGGTTGCCATTATCCTGGCTTGCTGTGCCGCTTGTTGCGTCCGCCATTGGATCTCTGTGGAGTCCATAATTAGGCGTTCGAGAAGGCTGAGACCGAAGAATCTGCCATCTGCATCAACCCGACTTTGCGGGTTATTGGCTACAAACGCAGAGAGGTTCAGCCCCCCTTGCTCTTCAATCGGATCACGGTTTAGCCACCGCCCCAACTCCGGCACGTAGTACCGCCAGCCGTAATACACGTGCCCGCTCTCGTCATCCGCAAACTTGGTCGAGAATCGGAACGGGTTGCCCTTCGCCAGCGGCCCCGTGATCCGCAACGTCTCACCGAATGCTGAGTGTTCATACCGTGCCGCCGTAGATTTGTCGCCGGCGTTCACCAGGAGCATGACGTTTCCGTTCCCATCGTAGCCGGCAAAGCAGTTGGTGTTCGCTGCCCCATGCGCCGTCACCAGCAAGAGCCCGCCGATCCCGCCAGCTTTCGTCATCGTTCCGCTAAGGTCTTGACCCCATGTGAACGATTCGAGCAGCGAGGATTCTGGGTTAAGGATGGCGACCAAGTTCCACCCGTCATAGACGAAGTGATTGGTGGACTGTGGCACGAAATTCGAGCCAGTGCTGTTCGTCGAGACAATCTTCTGCACCCGCCGGTTCATGAAGTCGTACACAAACTCCAGCTTCAGCCGGTTGGAAGCCATCAAACCGGCGACGGTGTTCGTCATCGTCATCGTCCGCAGCCGATTCTCCGCGTCCCACTCGTAGCTCCATGTCCCGTCGAACGTCAGATTCCCGTCTAGGTCATACGTGAGCGCCTGCCGGTCGTCCGGCACGATCAACCCGCCCGTGTTCGTCACCGCGCCGGAAGCCACCGTCACGTTCGTCCACAACGGCCCGCTCGCATTCCCCACCTGCAGCTCCTTCCGGAAATACTCCCCCTTCCGCTCCGCCGCGTTGTCGTTCACCCAGACCGTGTTCGTCGCCAACGCTGCCCCAAGCACGTCCGCATACCCCAGATTCGTGATCGTGGTGTAATGGTTCAGGCTGTTGACCTCGTAGCCGGTCGGGCGCAGGTTTGCCCCGTTCGTGTCTCCGCCCGATTGCGCCGTCCTCCGGTTGCCGATGCAGTCGTAGTCGTAACCGAACTGCTGCCCCGCTACCGCCGCGAGGTCGTACCAATACCGCCGCGCGCCCGTCAGCTCATTCCGGTCGTTGTAGCCATACTGCCAATACGAGCCGTCCTCCAGCGTCGCCCGCGTCCGTCGGTTCAGGCTGTCATATGTGTAGCTGTGCGAGGACACGTTGACCCCATTGACCTCATTGAGGATCGCCCCCAGCCGCATCCCGTATTCCCAAGTGCGGGTTGTGGTCAGGACGGTCGTGGTGTTGCTCTTACAGGCCGTGCTTTGCAGCAGATCGGAGTTGGGCTTGTACCCATAGGTCGCCGTGAATGCTCCGTTCGTCACCCCGCTCAACCGCCCGTAGCCGTCGAAGCCGAACTGGTGCGTGATCGGAGTCGAAATGCCGGCGACCTGCAAGGCGTCACGTCCGTACGCTGCGTGGAAGTGGTTGCTGAGCGTGACGCCCGCAAGCAATCCGTCCTCGTAGGTGCTGGCCACGAGGCGACTGGCATGGTCGTAGAGCAGCCTCTGCGCGCCCACCGCGTCCACGATTTCCCGCGGCTGCCCGGCGCGGCTGTAGTCGTTGAACTCGACCGACGCCGTCCCGTCGCTGTAATCCATCGCTGCCAAGTCCCCAAAGTCATTGTAAACATTGGTGAGCGTGACCGCTGCCCCGCCGCTTTGCCGCGCCCAGGTGCGGGTCCAGAGCACGCCGTTGGTGTAGCCGTAGGTGACGGAGCGGTTCTGGGCATCCGTCTTGGCGGCGAGCAACCCGCTCGGTTCATCATACGTCCAGATGGTCGAGTCGTACGCGCCCGCAGTGTTCGTGGGCCAAGTCGCCCCGCTCCAACCCATCCCGCCCCGGAAGGTGTGCAACTCCACCAGTTCCCCATAGTCGCTATAGACGCGCTCCTCCGGGTAGGGCACGTGACCCCAGGAGCGATGCAACTCGCCCCGGCTGGTGTAGCCGTAGTACGTCTTCTTACCGCTCTGCGTCTGGCATTTCACCTGACCCGCGCCAAGGACTCCGTTGGGGTAGTATTCGATCGCCGGGCTGCTGCCGGTGAAATCGGTCTGGTTGGTCACCTGGCCGAACTGGTTATAGGCCACTGTCCTGCTGAAGCCCAGCGGACTGACCACCTGCGTCTCCCGGCCCAGGGCGTCGTAGTAATGCCACAGGGGCGCGGCTACAGTTGGCGTGCTCTCGCATTGGACCCGCCCGTTGAGGGTGATGTTCGTGGCGTCGAGCGTGGATTGAGGCGTGTTGGTGACCTGGATGACCTTTCGGGCGGCGCGATCCACGTAGGCCGTTATCACGGTGGCATTCGTGTCCGCATCCCAGATCGTCACTTGGGACAGGATGTTGCTCGAAGCAAAGCCGCTCAGCCGTTCTTGCGTGATGCTCACGAGCGCCGGGGTCGCATCATTGTCGGTGAGGTAGGTCAGGTTGGTCTGCACCTTGAACCAGTGGCCGCCCTGTTTCGCGAAGCCCTTGAGCGTCCGCGTCACCCGCTCCAGGCTGCCGAGGGTGGGTGCATAGTAACCGGTAGCGGTGGTCGTTTCGCCGACAGCGCCGTCGTAATCCAGGTAGAGCAGTTGGTCCGGCGCGCCCGACTGCGTGATTTGTTCCGGTTGATGGAGCCAAGTCTGGTACCAGTGCCGTTTGGCAATAATGTTGGTGCCCGGATAGTCCTGCGATTCCCAGTAGAACGGCTGCCCGCACCAGTTGACGCCCGTCCGGCGCCACCGCGTCGAGCCGGTCGGGCCATAGGTCACGCGGTCCATCAAGACCGGCTCGCTCGCGGACAGCGTGTCCAGCGCGTATTGGTGGGATTCGTGAACGACCCCGGTGCCCGTGACGGAGGCCAGCCGCCGGTCCAGGTAGTTTTCGCGGATCTCGGTGGCCCCGGAGGGATGGGTGGTGATGACGCGGCGACCACCCAGTTCGTACGCCACCGCCGTGACCAACCCTTGCTCGTTGGTTGACGCCGTCTGCCGGCCCGCCAAGTCGTAACCCCAGGCGTTTGTGAGGCCGAGGCTGCCACTGGTAACCGTCTCGCGCAGCTTCCGGCCCGCCGCATCGTAGCTCGTGCTGGTAATGACATCCAACTGCGTCGGGAAACCCGTGTTGGTCACCCCCGCCTGGATCACCTGCGTCACCCGCTTCAGCGAGTCATAAGCGTAGGTCTTCCGGATGCCGGTTTCGTCGCTTTCCCAGAGCAACAAATCCCCGTCGCTGGCGTTCGTTCCCCGCCAATCGGCCTGGTACACGACCCGCGTGACCGATGGGCTGGCCGGATCGAAGGTGAACACGTTCGTCGGGTGACCCAAGGTGTCATTCTGATAAACGAAGACCTGAAAGACCTCAAAGACAGGCTCGTTCGTTTCGTTCATTCCCGTAAACACTGAAAGCTCCCGCTGCACCAACGAGCCGTTCTGGAAGATGCGAGTCTCCTTCTGCACGCGATTGGTTTCCAGCAGGACAATTTGCCATCCGTGATGATCGTAGAGGGGCTCTCCTTCCAGCGCCGTGACATAGATGGGGTCGTACTCCCCCGGTTCACTCAGGTGATCAGGGCACCCCCAGGTGATGATGGACTGTCGCCAGTCCGGTCCGTCCGCGGCGGAAGTTCCGTTGGTCGTGAAGGTGCGAGTAGCGGCGTTGTAAGTGCCGCCGTGCATGCACAGGGCCTGTTTGGGTCCGCTCCCATCGTACACGGCGAAAGGATGCCCGCCGTAGCCCTTGCCAAGAATACCGCTGCCGATCAGGGTGGAGTTGCCCGCTGCATGGTGGAATCGGTCGTAGTAGTAGTGCTCGCTGGAGATGAACATATCCCCGGCATCGGAAACAAAATCCCCCAGCCATTCACGTTGGAACACATTGACTTCATCCCATCCCTCACTCGTGCCACCCAGGATGTGGTCCAAGCCGGCCAGACCCCAAATGTGCCATCCCGAACTGTAGTAGCCGTCGTACCAGTCGTAATAGAGCACCTCGCTCACGCCGTCGTTCGGGGCGGCATTCGTGGGATTGGCTTGGTTGCCATTGGGGTGCAGCACTTCCAGCAGGAGTCCGGTGAATGGATCGTAAACCCGTTTCTCCCAGTAGCCGTCGGGAAAGGTCGTGATCCACGATTTGGAGTAGCTCTCCGGTTGGCCGGCGTCCTCGTAAAACTCATAGTTCGTCACCAGATCATTTGCAGTGCCCGCGTCGTTGTCCGGGTCCACCCGGGTTTCTTTGAGTTCCCAACCCCAGTCGTACAAGCGATACGTCTCGATGCCCTTGTAGGCGGGCGTCGACCACGTGGCGTACTTGACCGTCACCGTTTCGATTCGGTTCGTCACGGGGCTGGTGCTGAAGCTGACCCCGCGGGTTTCCACCCGTTCCTCGCTACCCGTGCCGGACCGGAGCGTCCATGTGTTAACGCTGCTCTGCGGATCGAACACCAACGAATTGGTGCGGCTCGCCCCGTTTCGGGTCTCGACGATATTCAGCTTGTTGGCGGTGGCCGGCTCGGGATTGTCCAGTGTCCAAGTGACAAACGGCGATCCGCTGATGTTGGTGTACACGCCGCCGGCATCCTTGTTGGTCGCCACCTGGCTCGGGAAATAGAACTTGAGCGCCGTCTGGTTCGCGCTCGTCGAAACGATGTCCACGAACGTCTGATTGGCCTTTACCTGACGGAGCGCGCCATCCGCAGAAGTCACCAATTCCACTTGGTCGCGGACATTCGTGGAACTCGCCGTGTAGTAGATGTTCGCCGGCGTGTAGATCTCCCGCGTCAACCCCGGCTCCCGGACGCGCAGCCGGCCCGCGGCCAGTCCGTCGTACAACCGGCCCAGGCTTACGCTCCAATCCAAAGCGGTCTTGTTCGTCTCCAGACTCCGCCCCGGGCCGAGACTGATCGGCGTGCCGTCCCCCGGCGCGGGTCCGGGATCGTCACTCCCGTCGTCCGTGTACCAACGGACCAGCTTTTCGTCAAAAACCTCGATCACCCACGAGTTGCTGTAGTACGTGCAGAAGTTCGTGCTGGCGTAAATGGTCGTCGCAGGCTGCCGGTCAATGAGCACCGTGTAATCTCTTGGCAGCACCTCCTTGCCCTTGCGGCCCAGCGGCTGAAAGGGCGGTCGCACGGCGAGATTCAATTCCGCCGCCAGGAAGTTGGTCGAAACGAGCGTGAGCCGGTATTCGCGGCGCGGGTTCAACTCCACTCCCAAGTCGGCGGCGTTGGTGGCGTGATCGCAGCCCGCGCCGTAGCCCTCACGCACCCGATCCGCCAGACAGATCTGCACCGGCTCATTGGTTGCGGCGTACAGGTTCGTCACGCTCACGGTGAGCTGCAATTGCAGCGGGTTCTTGGCCCAGGCCAGGCTGGGTTCCCCGCGGTTTCGGGGCGCACGCTGCATACCAGGCTCACGCAGCGACGCGAGCGCAGATTGAGCCGTCGCTTTCGGTTCAGTCACCATGGCGTCCGCCGGCTGCCAACCCGCCAGCAGACAGCCAAAACCAAGGGCCAAGCCCGCCCAAGACAGAATCCAGCGCCCCAACGCGCACCGACCGACGCGAATCCGTATGTTCCTCGTCTTCATAATTGCGTATGCGATCGAAACTTAGAACTGCCCTTCTTCGATTGTCCTATCTCACCCGGGTGAAAACCGGGCACCGCGCCGTCCCGTTCAGCCCACACCGCGAGTTGTAAACCGTCGCGTTCAATCCCCAGCAACATTCCCACCGGTTCGTGATGCCATCGTCGTCGCTGTCACCGTCCGCTCCCTGGCTCAGGTTGCCGACGCACTCCATCTGCCACGAATCCACCAAGCCAACCTTGGCATCTGCGCCCGCTCCGCCAACTCGCGATGGCGGCTACAGGATCACGGCGAATTCGTGGAAACGGCGCTGGACGACACGTAGCCGCCAACGTGAGTTGGCGGAGCAGCGGCGTTGGTCGCGGCACCCAACCGGGCAGCGCGTCTCTCGGCGGTGAGGCGGTCCACGTCTTTGCGATACGCCTTCCACTCGTCGGCATCCATCAGGCCGTTGCCGTTGGTGTCGTATTGCTTGAGCTTCGCGGGCGGCATCATGCGGGTGCGGCGGGCGGCTTCGTCGAACTTGCGCACCTCGACGGCGGCCTTGGCGCGGGTGTCCAGTTCCGTCTGGTGTTCGCGGATGCGGTCCCGCCGGAAGGCCGCCTGTTCCTCCCCGTCCAAGCGCCCGTTCCGGTTCGCGTCCCACTTGGAGATGTCCTGCGTCACGTGCCGACCGACCGGTTTGGGCGCAGCCGGTGCGTTGGGGCTTGATTCTGCCGCCCAAATTGCGGCCCACATGCCACAAATCACAAGAGTCATCGCTGCCTTCTTCATATTATCCATCTCCTTCTTCAGATTACACCAAACAACTCGCGCAGTTTCTTCGCTCGTTCTGAGGTCGAGTCAAGCCAGCCAGTTCTCTCATCGAGGAAATTCTCCAGCAACCAAATCTCAGGGCCGATGTAGCACAGCCCAGCCCATGACTGAAGAAACCCCGTGAATGAAGGCGCAATCACACGGCTTTCCTCGTCATGTGACAAGTAGACAACGGGTGGGTCGCTTTTAGCGCCGCGCAGATCAACGCCCAAATAGTCGCCATTCGCAATCGCCGCGATGGGAAGACTATTCAGCCACGTTGCTTGGTCATCTGGATACTCGGCGATCCAAGTTTCATTTGCCCATGCTCTGCAGTCCTTGTGCCAGCGCGAAAATGCAGCGGCATGGCAGAGGTCCGAACCACCAAACACCTTTTCCTCTCCCGCTAGAGCAGCTTGAAGTTGCTCGGCGACCTTGCCCTTAGGTTTCCACTCGTAGCGAAACTTGCACCGAGCAGAGCCTGCCAGCAGAAATGCAGAAACCGCCTCGGGGAGGCTGAAAGGCAATCTCCCAGCGAGCTTCGCGTATGTCTCCTGGCCCTGTGGCAGAGCGACATCGACCCTCCCCGTAAAACCAGGGATTTCAGAACCTCGTAGGATGAAGCTTCGGACGGCCGCTACCCAGCACGCAGCCGAGGTATTTATCATGTCTGTCATGGCATGAAGAAGAGAATTGCGAATTACACCACTGCCAAGTTGTCGAACCGAACGCCTTTTACCTTCAGCCGTTTCAATGCATCGACGAATTCACGCGAAAACACCGCGTAACCAGGTTCGTTGCGAATTAGGAAACAATGCGCCGTGTCAGGAACGCTTGCTGCGACCACGGTTCTGGAGTACTGCTTGCCCCCAGACCTGCCACACTTAGGACACAGTGTCACGTTTGCAGCTAGCCCGATTGGCGGGAGCCATATCTCTACTAGATCCTCCCCTTTCTTGCCCTTCAGACTGATGTCGAATTGCCTCAGCTCGAATCCTTCCTTTCGGAGCGCCTCGACCACCCACCGCCTGAGAAACAGCTCGTAAGGTAAGGGCATTTCCATGTCACGAATCTTACCCGACACCCGCCCAGCGTACGTGCCCAGTCCAACTCCAGGAGTGATTGGCAAATCGTCACCAAGGACTTTCCGTAAATCAGCCGCATAACCCAAGTAATCGGTCCAAGCACATTCGTCGCATGATGCTTTCCTTAACTGATCGAGTGACTCGATGCCAAAGACAGTCTCTGGCTCAATCCACGGGTAAGCCAAGCCGCAAGGTTGTACTCCCTCCTTGCACAACGGACACTCGGCCGACGGGATCCAATAGACACGGTCTCCATCGACTGAGTCGTGATACGTGTCAAAAGAACTGACTTCGTAATACTCGCGCATGGAACAGTCAGTAGTGGGTGTAGTTTAGGTCGTCAAGGCCGAACAGTTTTCTCATACGCTCAGCAAACTCCTTAACGTCACCGGCGTTCGGGTTCCTATTCTTCTTCATCCATTGGTTCCACAAGCCATTCCACATTCCTCCACTCCCAAAGCCACGACCACTATGCAACCGGCGATGCACGACTTTCGCAATCCGATTTGTGAACTCATCGACATCGAGGCCCTTGGCCTTGGTCGTCTTTAGCACTTTCCTCAGCATTTGGGGAACTATATGGTGCAAGGCCCCACCCGAGGTCACTCCTCGTTTCTTCCCTAGCACCTCGCTCCGCATGTCGACGACCTGCTGAAGTAAGTCAACTGCCACGTCTTCGTGCATCCCAGCGAAGAGATCAACAATGTCGTTGAAATCTTGCAGCTTATCGTAGAACGCCTTGATTCTGTTGGCCGTCCTGGCTGTCGAGGCACCTCCGTACGAATCCATACCGGCCGCCTCCGTGCTCGAGACGCCCACCTCAGGTTGAGTGTTCATCCCAAGCGGGTCGCAACTGTTAATGAGGTTGTTGAGAGCGATCGTGTACAAATTGTGCCCTCCCTCTTCCTCAATTGGATCCCGGTTCACAAACCGCCCCAATACCGGCGAGTAATAGCGGTAGCCGTAGTACACGAACCCGCTCTCATCATCCGCGAACTTGGTCGAGAACGGGAACGGATTGGCCTTCGCCAGCGGCCCGGTTGCCCGTAGCGTCTCCCCGAAGGCGGAGTACTCGTACCTTGCCGCGATGGGATCACTGCCTCCCTTCACCAGCGCTGTGACGTTCCCGTTCCCGTCGTAACCGTAGAAGCTGGAAGTCAGGACCGAGCCGCCGGAATACGTCTGCATGAGCAGCAAGCCCCCGATTCCCCCAGCATCCCCCATCGTTCCGCTCAGGTCGTTGCCCCAAGTGAAAGAAGTTAGAAGCGAGGAGTCAGAAGCTAGGATGGCCAGCAAGTTCCACCCGTCATACACGAACCGCGTCGTCACCGGGTTGCCGAACCCGTTCCCGTCCCACCGCTTCACCACCTTCTCCACCCGCCGCCCTTGGTAATCGTATGTGAGCTCCAGCTTCAGGATGTTGGAAGCCACGATCCCTGCGATGGCGTTCGTCATCGTCATCGTCCGCAGACGGTTCTCGGCGTCCCACGTGTAGCTCCACGTCCCGTCAAAGGTCAGATTCCCGTCCAGGTCATACGTCAGCGCCTGGTTGTCATCCGGGAACACCAAACCGCCCGTGTTCGTCAGCCCGCCGGAAGCCACCGTCACGTTCGTCCAGAGCGGGCCGTTGCCGTTGCCCACCTGGAGTTCCTTTCGGAAATATTCCCCCTTCCGCTCGGCCAATCCGCCGTTCACCCAAACGGAGTTGGTGGCCAGCGCCGCCCCGAGGATGTCCACGTATCCCAGGTTTGTGATCGTGGTGTATTGGTTGAGGTTGTTGACCGCGTAACCGGTCGGGCGCAGGTTCGCCCCGTTGGTGTCGCCGCCGGACTGCGCCGTCTTGCGGTTGCCGATGTTGTCGTAATCGTAGCCGAACTGCTGCCCAGCCACCGGCGACCAGTCTGCCCAGAACCGCTGCGCCCCGGTCACCTCGTTGCGGTCGTTGTAGCCGTATTGCCAGCGCGAGCCGTCCTCCAGCAGCGCGCTGGTGCGCCGGTTCAGGGCGTCGTAGCCGTACTCGTGGCTCGTGACCGTGTTCCCGCCCACGACGTTCGCGATCCCGTGCAACCGCGGCCCCGTCTCCCACGACCGCGTCGTCGTCAGGATCGTCGTGGTGTTGCTCTTGCAGGTCGTCGTCGCGAGCAGATCGGAGTCGGGCAGATACCCGTAGGTCGCCGTGAACGTCCCGTTCGTCACCCCGCTCAACCGCCCGTAACCGTCATACCCGAAGTTGTGCGTCAGCAGCGGCGAGAGGCCCGCCACTTGGGGTAACACGCGACTGAAGATCGTGGTGAGAACCCTTGAAGCGCCAGGTAACGAGGCGAATGCCGTCAATGCCTGTGCGATCAAGAGGAACACGCACAAGCTCGCGGCAACAGAGAATCGCTTGGCCATCGTCAACAAAACCCGCTACCGGCGCAGAAATGAGAGTCGCGCGAAGGTCGCGAAGGGGATGAAGGGGAGAACCTTGACCCGGTTTCCTTCGCTAACCTCGCCAACTTCACGCGCGGCTTCCTGTTCATCCTGTTCATCCTGTCAAACAGTCTGCCGAGCCGCCGCGACGGGGCCAGGTTTGGGCTCACGGTGAATTGGTGGAGGTGCCGGCGGGAGGAACGGTACCCAAGCGGGCGGCGCGTTTCTCGGCGGTGAGACGGTCCACCTCCTTGCGATACGCCTTCCACTCGTCGGCATCCAGCAGGCCGTTCTTGTTCAGGTCGTATTGCTTGAGCTGGGCTGGCGGCATCATGCGGGTGCGGCGGGCGGCTTCGTCGAACTTGCGGACTTCCGCAGCGGCCTTGGCGCGGGTGTCCAGTTCCGCTTCGTGTTCACGGATGCGATCCCGCCGGAAGGCCGCCTGCTCCTCGCCGTCCAACCGCCCGTTCTTGTTCGCGTCCCACTTGGAGAGGTCCTGCGTGACGTGCCGACCGACCGGTTTGGGTGCGGCTGATGTGTTGGTCTGCGCGGTGGAAGCTAGGGCCGCCAAAGCCAAGGCGATGCTTGTGATGATGGTTCGTTTCATGTGATGTTCAGCTCTTTGCGATTTTCCATGATCAAATGCCACATTACCTTTGACTGGCCCCTTCCCTTTGAAATCAGCCACAAAACGGCAGCAGGAGAGAAGCGACGTGATGTTGGTCAACGATTGCATCGAGCAGTTTCTTTCAATCATCTAGTGCCTCCAACAGGCTCGCGAAGTCTTTCGTCACAGGATACAAGTCCGCCTCGCTCCATTTGTTCGACCCCCAGAATGGTCTCCGATCCCAGAACCGCACGGGGGCACTTGGTTTCCGAAGGTCCAGGCAAAGGAAGTCGTCACAACCGGTGCATGCGACAGGAAGAATCCCAGCAGGGACATCGTGAACCAGTTGCGACAACACCAGAGCCACGTCCTCGGTTCCAATTGTGGCACCTAATCCGAAGAACGCTTGAATGTTGCCACGTGGGTTTGCTGAAAAACCAAGTATTGGAAATGCCGAGGGCACCGGTCTGCCTCCATTGTTAGTAAGGAGGAACTGTCGATATTGGTGCGGCAGAGCAAGCCTGAAGCGGCTTTCGAATACGCTGATCTCGCTCTCGCTGATCGGCGAATTGGGTTCCACGATCTCGCGCAGCATATCTCACCCTCCTCCTGTTGCCACGCCACCTGTATGGCCAGTCGCTCGGTGGATATCAGTCGGAACTAGCTGCATCGTCTTGCCATCTTGGTGATGATGCCATGTGTACCCTCTCGGCGTCTGGCTAAGGCCAGCTGCGCTGTTTGCAGCGGCCTCGTCAACAGCGCGGTTTCCTGTCTGTTTAATGCTCACTCTCTGCTTGGCGACGCTAGAGAAGTCTGGGAAGCCGTCTTTGTCAAATGGTATTCCAGTTTTGGGATGGAGCTTTCCGGCAAGATGTTTGTTCCGAATCTTCACCACTCGCGTCACTTGGGTTGAAAACTCCTTCCCGACCCGCCTTCCGATAACGGAGTAGCCTCCCCCAGGGGCCGCTGTCCCAAGGGCGAATCCTCCAGCCGTCAAGAGCTTTTCATTGGTCGTCGCTTCCGGATCCGTCAGGGTGTCGTAAAGCTCATAGGTGTCGAGCGCAGCTAGTCCGACTTCCAACACCAGTACGGCTGCGATCAACAATGGCGAATGGCCGTGCGTGTCATAGTGGTTTAGCGGATCATTGACAGCGAACCCGTAGAGGCTGTTACCTCCTTCCTCCTCAATCGGATCTCGGTTCACAAACCGTCCCAACCCCGGCGCGTAGTACCGGTAGCCATAGTACACCAACCCACTCTCCCCATCCGCGAACTTGGTCGAGAACCGGAACGGATTGGCCTTCGCCAGCGGTCCGGTCGCCCGCAGCGTTTCGCCAAACGGCGAATACTCGCACCGCGCCGCGATGGGATCGTTCCCGCCCTTCACCAGCGCCGTGACGTTCCCGTTGCCGTCGTAGGCCACGAAACAGTTGGTGACGGGTGACGAGTGACAAGTGACCAAGAGCAATCCGCCAATGCCGCCCGCATCCTCCATTGTGCCGCTGAGGTCGAGTCCCCAAACGTAACTGCGGACGAGCGAGCCGCTCGGTCCGACCTCGGCGATCAGATTCCAGCCGCCTGCCTGCGCCGCGCCCGGCGCGGCAGGCAGGTCATACACGAAGCGGTTGGTCACGGCGTTGGCGAACGTGCTCCCGGTCCACCGTTTCACCACCTTCTCCACCCGCCGGCCCTGGTGATCATACGTGAACTCCAGCCGCAGCCGGTTGGAGTTGGCAATCCCCGCCACGTTGGTCATCGTCATCGTCCGCAGACGGTTCTCGGCGTCCCACGTGTAGCTCCACGTGCCGTCGAACGTGAGATTCCCGTCCAGGTCATACAGCAGCGCCTGCCGATCATCCGGCACGATCAGCCCGCCGGTGTTCGTCACCCCGCCGGAAGCCACCGTCACGTTCGTCCAGAGCGGGCCGTTGCCGTTGCCCACC
>CAZJTM010000043.1:25213-33587 GCA_964548925.1 uncultured Verrucomicrobiota bacterium
GTCGTCGTCGCGAGCAGATCGGAGTCGGGCAGATACCCGTAGGTCGCCGTGAACGCCCCGTTGGTCACCGTGCTCAATCGCCCGTAAGCGTCGTAGCCGAACCGGTGCGTCAGGCCGACCGAAAGTCCGGTCACTCGCAGGGCGTCCCGCCCGCGGGCCGGGTCAAAGTGGTTGGTGACCGTGACGCCGGCCAGCAGGCCGTCTTCGTAGGCGGTGGCGACCAGCCGGCCGGCGTGATCGCAGGTGAACACGCTCGTGCCGACGGCATCCGCCACCATGCGGGGCCGGGCCAGCCGGTCGTAGGTGGGGCGGGCCTCGTTGGTGAAGAGCACGCTGCTGCCGTCCGAGTAGTCAATGCGCACCAGGTCGCCGTTGTCGCTGTAGAGGTTCGTGCTGGCCAGCCCGCGCGCCCACACCCGCGTCTTGGGGAAGTGATTGGGATAGTAGTCGTATTTCACCGATTGCCCGGCGGCGTCGGTCTTGTTCGTCAGCAAGCCGGTGGCTTCGTCGTAGAACCAGCGGGTGACATCGCCCGGGCCGGGGTTGGCCGGCCAACTCGGGCCGTTCCACTGCGTGCCGCCGCGGTAGGTGGTCAGGGCGACCAGGTCGCCGAATTCGTTGTATTCCCGCTTTTCGGGATACGGCACGTCGCCCCAGAGGTGCGTGACCCGGCCGCAGCCGTCGTAGTTGTAGTAAGTCTTTTTGCCGGTCGGCCCGGTCAGGCACTTGAGCAGGCCGGCGTTCGTGCCGCCTGGCGGGTAATACTGCATCGTCGTGACCAGCCCCTGCGCGTTGGTGGTGGCCGTCACCTGGCCGGTGAGGGGATCGTAGCGGGTGCCGGTGCGATTCCCCAGGGGATCGCGCACGCCGATCTCGCGGCCCAGCGCATCGTAGTAATGCGTGGTCGGCGTGGCCACTGTGGGCGTGGACTCGGTTTGGAGCAGGCCGTTGACCACGATTTGCGTGGCGGTGAGCGAGGACTGCGGGACCGTGGTGAGTGTCGAGACCTGCTTGTTGGCCAGGTCCACGAAGACTTTGACTGTGGTCAGGTTGGTATCCGCGTCGAACTTGAGCGTCTCGGACACCTGCGTGCTGGTGAAGCCCGTGAGCCGCTCCATGGTGCGCTCCACGAGCACCGGCGTGGCGTCGTTGTCGTAGGGGTAGGCCCATTTCTCGTTTACGTGGAACCAGTGGCCCAAAGCGTTCGTGGCGTAGAAGTTGGTGTAGGTCGTGGTGCGGTCGGTGCTGGCCAGGTTTGCATCGCACCAGCTTTGTAAGTCCGGGCCGTCCCGGACTTCCGTCATTCGCTCGCCGGCCATATCGTAGTCGTAGAACGTGCAGAAGCCGTTTTCGCCCGACGACGCCCCCGGATAGCGTTCCCCGTCGGCCTCGAGCCCGGTCTCGTACACAAAACTCGGCTCGCCGGTGTGGCCCCGGGCGACAGTCCGAGTGCTCTTGAAGAGGACGTTCGTGCTTTGGAAGGCGGGTTTGACTTCGTGGATGACGACGTTCCGCTTGTCCGTGTGCGTGGCGATCCAGCGCAGGGAATTGCTGGTGCCGTTGTGGATCGTGGTGACATTGCGCGGGGCGCTCATGTCCTCCGAGTAACCCTCCGTCGCATCCAGCGTGTAGTGATAGAACTGGTTGGTGACCGCGCTGCCGGTAACACTCGCCACCCGGCGATCCAGGTACTTGTTGGTGACGGTGGTCGCGCCGGAGGAGGAGGTGGCCGTGGTCTGGCGTCCGCCATTCTGGTAGGCAAAGGTGGTCGTGAGTCCCGCGGGGTCGGTTTCCGCTGTCTTCCTGCCGGCCAAGTCATATTGGGTTCGGGTGGTCTGCGAAAGCGACCCGGCGGAAAGGACGTTGGTCAGCACCCGGTTGGCGGCATCATAGGCGAGAACGGTTGTGATCGCAGCCTGCCCGGACGCGGGCTGTTTGGTTGAGCTCGCCACCCGCTTCAGCGAGTCGTAGGCGCGCGTGATGGTGGTCCCTTGCTCGTCCGTTTCGCTGAACTTCAGGTCCACGGGGTAATAACCGCCTCCCGTCCAATCAGCCCGGTAGATGACCCGGCTCTGGTGGGTCACCGGATCCACCCTCACCACATTGGTGGCGTGGCCGAGCGCATCGCGCTGGTAGATCACTTGCTCGATCAACGCGAAATTGGCTTCATTGCCTTCATAGACGGAAAGCTCGCGGGCGGCCAAGTTACCCCCTTTGATCACCCGCACTTCCTTCATCGAGCGGAACGGCTCCACGAAGACGGGCTCGATGTTCCCGCCCGAGGGGCCGGTTTGCAGCAGGTCCCCATTGCCAACGTAGGTGCCATGAAAAATGGTCTGTCGCAGGTCGGTTCCCGCGGCGGGATCCGGGGTGAAGGGATCCGGGTTGGGAGTGAAACTCAACGCCCCGGCATCCCACGTCCCAAACTCGTAATCATAGGAACTCGTTTTGGCGTAGTCATAGATTTTGGAGAACACCTGTCCCGCCACCGGCCCGGCATCGGGGCTGTAAGAACTCGTCTGCTGCCAATCGCCGTAGCCTTGGACGCAGCCGACGACGCGGATCTCCGCGACCACACTCTGGCTTGCACAGGGATCCTGGAGGACGGCCGCCACCTCGGAGTACACGGCGGGCTTGTCCGCGCGCTGGACCAGGTAGATGTAATCTTCCACCGCATACCATTCGCGTTCCCCGTCCGGATCATGCCACTTCACAAGGCGGTAGCTCCCCGGATTGAACACGTTGTAGTCGTAGTCCGTCACCAGACAATCCGGCGTGGCTGTGCCGATGGGGGTGTCTTCCCACGGATTCACCGTGCGCACGAGCGCCCCAACCGGGGCAAAGAGCGGAGAATCCCACCATTCCACGGCTGAATACTCGCGCCGTTCCCAATAGCCGTCGGGGTAGCGGATGCTCTCGATCTTGCCACCAGTGGCCGCATTGTTCGTGTCACTGAAGAAGGTGAATTGCGTCACCAAATTCGCGCCGCCAGGGTCATTGGTCACCGTCACCAACTCGTAACCCCAATCGAATTTCTGAAACACCTCCACCGTCCGGTCGCACACTGTGCCGGCGCCGTTCTTGATTTCCAGCGTTTCGACCGCCCGCGTCACACCGGACACCGTGTTGGTCGTGATCGTGCGCGTTTCCACCCGGGCTTCGTTGCCGCTCCCGCGCGTCAGGGTCCACAGTCCCGCGCTCGGCCCATAGGCCAGGAGCGTTGAGTTGGTCGTGCCGTTGCGGATTTCCTGCAACCTCCATTGGTTGGTGTTCCCGTCCGGCAGGCCGATCCGCCAAGTCACGAACGGCGTGGCATTGCCTGCCAACGTGAAGAAGCCAAGGGCGTCGTTGGTCCCCACCATGGAAGAAATGTAGAAGTTCAAATCAAAGCACGTGGAGGTCAGCCGGACGAGGTTTGTCGCGTAACCGTCTTCCAGCAAGAACCGGTTCAATCGTACCCGCAGGTCGCCACTCTGCGGATTGCGCAGCAGCAACCGCCGGGTCCGGCCCGAGAGGCTGATCGAGGCAAACCGGTTCGCTTCGTACACAGACCCAGCCTGAATCACCCCATTCAAGTTGGTCAGCAGGATGTACTGCGCCAGCGGCAGCGAGCAGTTCGTGCTCAGCAGATTGGATTGCGCCTGCGCCGAGAGATTGGTCCACAGGAACCCCGAAAGCAGGTCGGCGTGGTTGGTGAGGGCTGATACAAGCGGCCAGACCGCGGTCAGATCGTTCGTGAGGAACAGCGCCGATCCGTAGAGCAATTCAATGTCCGCCAGCGCCTGTGGTGCTTTGACCTGGCTGAGGCAATTCGTGTCATCCAGGTCCATCACCACCGCGACTTCGTTGGTATCGCTGGAGCGGGCGGCATAGTACAGGATGTGCGGCGAACCCGGCCTGTTTGTAAGTCCGAACTCAGAGAGTCGAATCTTCCCCGCACCGGCCCCACTCCACAGTCGCCCCAGGTAAGCGCCCCAACTGAAACGGACGGCACTCGGTTCACCTAGCTTGGCCGAGGCAATTCCCACCGGCTCCCCATCTCCCGGGGCGGTCGTGGCATCAATGGCTGGCTCGTCCCGCGTCCACGCGTCATCTGCTTGATCTTCGCCACTGGCCGCCCGCACGCCAGGCTTGGTCACGGGGCGCGCTCCCAAATCGGGCCGGATCTGGATCAGGAACTTCTCGTCCCTTGGCAACCACTCATCCGTGCCGCATGTGGGCCGATTGTCTCCGCACATCTTTTCCCATGTGCCGGTTTCGCTGTTCAGCCAGTACGCTCGATACAGCCGTGCCGGCTGCTTGGCCGCCGTGGGGCTGGAGAAGAGGTTGTTCAACGACGGGGGCTCTACATAGGCATACGCTTTATAGATGTTGTCGCCCCACATCCTGAGCTCGTAGGTTTTGTACGGCTCCAAATAGACCGTCCGGTTCGTAGTGGGCAGAAAGTCCTCTTCCCAGTCATCATAGAATGCGGACGAAGCCCCGCCGATCGAGATGGCCACAACGCAATCAGAAGCTTTGAACTCGCCGTAGAACTTCACCGCCACGCGATCCGGCTTCTGCGCTGCATCCTTCCACGCGTTGCCCCCACTCACCGTCGGTGCGGCGCTCCCGGCGCCTGACTCCGGCTTGGCGGTGACTTCCGGCAAGTACCGATATTGCGTTTCGAGCGTCGTTGCCGACGCTTGCCAGCCCGTCACGCAACCAATGCCCAGCGCCAGACCGATCCCCAGCGGAATCCTGCCGGCAAACGCCTGCCAACCAGCACAAAGCCGGGTGTTCTTCGCTTTCATAGGTGTGAGTGCGAGTGAAAGTGGAATGGGCGATCCTTCCGCCCGGCTATTTGAGGGGAGTGAAGATCAGGAACGGCGCATTGCCGCTCAGCCCGTTCCGGCTGTCATAGACTGTTGGATTCAGTCCCCAGCGGAACTCCCACAGGTTCGTAATGCCGTCGCCGTCGCTGTCACCGTCTGTTCCCTGGTTCAGGTTGCCGAAATACGTCATCTCCCAGGCATCAGCCAAACCATCGCCGTCCAAGTCTTGCGAACCGTCGCCATCCAAATCGGGATTGAACACGCCCGCGCGATCCCATGCCGCTCGCCCGCTGTAGAGGGTGAAGGCCATGCCTTCGATAATCTTGCCTTCCAATCCCACTTTGCTCGCCGGCACTTGCAGCCGCACCCATTGGCCGGTCGCCGGCAACCCGCCGATGTTTGTCCGACTGATCGTCCCGTCCGTGCCGTAGCTCAGGCTGTTCGCCCCCCAGTACGCCCGGTGTTCCCAGCCGTACGAGCCGTTGTTCTCCAGCGTCTGGAACTGGAGCATCACTTCCGTCGGCGGTTTCGTCGGGTCCAGGTTCACATAGGCGTAGAGCACGTCGCCGGTCCCTGGCCGGATCACCGACGTCGCGCGCTCGAAATAGTGTTGGTGCATCGTGTTCGTGGTGTTCGCGCTCACCCGCAGTTTCGCGCCGGTGTTGGGATAGATCGTCCCGCCGCCCCAGCCCACCCCATCGCTCCACGAAGTCACCCAGGTCCAGGCATCTCCGCCGGAGGTGTACTGAACCGCCCCCTGCGGGCTGGCGTCTTCCAGCCACGCGATCTCCGCGTCCAACCCATCTGCCACGCCATCGGCGTCCGAGTCATACCGCTGCGGATCGGTTCCGGCCCGGTATTCGCGCGCGTTCGTCAGGCCGTCGTTGTCGGGATCATCGTTCGCGGCCGGGTTCAGATTGCCGAACCATTTCCGCTCCCAACTATCCGGCAAGCCATCGGCGTCGCTGTCCACCACCGTGCTGGTGTAGGCGACTTGCAGGCCGCTGAAATACGCATAGCCGTCATTCGCGCGCTTGCTCTGCACGATCAACGGCTCGCCCGGTGACACCGTCACATCCTTGAACACCACGTACTGGAGTCCCGGTTCCCAGTAACTCAGCGAACTGGGATAGCCGCATAGCACGGTAGCTTTCACTCCCTGCGGCACGCCCTCGCTCCACACCTCGTAAATCGAGTTGTGGTTCGTGTCATACTGCGGGGTGTACACATACACATCGCAGTTGCCTGCCGGCAGGTTGGTCAGGACGACCGTGGCGCTACCGCCGCCGCCGGTGTATCGCCAGGAGTGCAGCAATTTGTCGAACAGGGTGGCGACGCCCCAGAGCCCAGACGCGTTGCGGACCACCATCCCAATGGAGGTCTGATTCGAGTTGGCCCAGCGCAGGTTCGGCACGCTCACGGCGCTGCCCGAGGTGCTATAACAATTCCAGTAATCGTTTGTGGCCACGCCCACCGCCGCCGGCCCGACCTTGTAGCCGGACGACCCGCCGAAATCCACGTTCAGCAGATTCGTGATCGCGGGCGTCTCCGACGGGATCGCCCCCGCCGGCACAATTTGCAGCCCGCTCAGCGAAGCGACCCCCGCTTGGTCGGGATATGCGTCGAGCACGATGCTCTGGCTCGTCACCGCGATGTTCCGGAAGCGCACGTACTGCGCGCCTTCGTCCCAAAACGTGGAATACCAGCCGTCGCCCCAACGCGTCGTGTCCTTCGTCCAAAGGCTCACGCCGGCTCGTTTCAACTGGATCATCGGCGCCCCGGCGCTCGACGCCCGCGTGGCATACACGTAGAAGTCATACACGTCGGCCGGCAGGTTCGTGATCGTCACCAGGATGTGCCCGCTGTTCGAGGGATACAGGTAGCTGGCATACATCGGGTCGAGGCAGAACGGATTGTCCGCCGCGCCTTGGGCGTTCGTAATGGTCAGACCCACCGTGGACGCGGAGCCGTCCGACCAAAGCAGGTTGGTCAACGCGCCAAAGTTCACGCCCACGTTCGTGTAACTGTTCCACAGGTCGCTGTCGTTTTGACCCACCGCCGCGCCGCCGAGCTTGCTGTTGTCCGCGAAGTTCACGTTCAACAGTGGCGTGACCACGATCAGGTAATCGAGCACCACGCCCGGCGTTGCGTCCACCGCCGCTTGCGCCAGCGTCATCCTTTCCCGTAGCTGAGGATGTGAATCCGCAGTTCCTATCGCCTTCCCTGGTAGCTGTCCCGCCGGGCGCGATGGCAGATCCGCGGCCATCTCTCTTTTGTCCTGTGCCTTCTTCACCGGCAAACGAGACGCCTGCAGCACGTCCTTGAAATCCCTCACCGCCCGCGCTCCCTCCGGCGCACCCGCAGCCGGTAACGCATCCAGTTGCGGCGCAATCAGCGCGTAGGGCGTGGCCTCAACGAGACATTGCAGTGCTTCGCCCTCCGGCCCGCGTAAAAGCTGCCACGCTTTGCCGACCGGCACGTAAGCGCCCGTCTTGCCCAAGGTGAAGGCTTTTCCGGCCACGATCCGCATCGAGCCGAAATTGACGGTGGTGTCGCCCAGCAACTCCTCGCCGCGCGCCATGCCGTCCGCGTAATACGGCCGCAAGTCCACCGTGGTCAGCGTCTGTCGCGGCTCGGGTGATTCCTCGAAGGCGGTAATCACGCCCAATTTCGCCACGCGATTGTCCAGTCCGAACGCCTCGGGCGGACTGAGCTTCCGGCGGATCACGATGTCCTGCTCCAGCGCCGTGGCCGTGTAGGTGTAAACGATGTCCGCCACTACGGCGTCGAACGCGTCCCGATACGCCACGCGGTTGGCCGGCAAACCTCCCGGTTCCAATAGTTCTCCCACTTTTTCTTTGACCTCCGCCAGCATGACGCTCTTGCCATCCGGCTGGAAATAACACAGCCCGATGACCCGGCTGCGCAGTAATTCCCCCGTGGGCAAGCGCAGATGAATCGTCCCGCCCGCCGTCCGGGCGTTGGCCGCAAACGTCACCGTATGCGGGCCGGTTCGCGCGATGGCCCCGTCTTCCGTGAGCTCGATCTGCGGCGCCGCCCTCCGAGCGGCATCGGCTTCCGCCCGCGCCCGTTGACCCGTCGCCAGCCGCGCCCGTTCAGCTTTCAGGAATTCCCGGCTTCTCGCGGGTATCGCCGTGAGAGGCGTGGCTTCCACCGGTGCCAACCGTTCCTGCAAGGCCGTCAACTCAGCCTGGAGCGCATTGGTCGCTACCTCCGGGCTGGCCCACCCCGCGGCCCGGTCCACGACTTGGCCCAAAGCGTTCGTTTCCAGTCCCGCCTTGTCCGACCCCGGCGCGGCCATCGGTTCCGCCGATTGCGCCTGTCCGCACACGACGCTGCTCACCAGCAACGCCCCAATCCAATTGGCTCTCTTCATGGTTTCCAGTCCTTTGCTTCGTCATCGTCTCCGGTGTCTGCCCATTCACTCATTCATTCGTAATACGTGAACAACCACCCGATCTTTCACCGACTTGCGATTTTTTTTGGTTCTCTGACATTTTCGGTGGGTAGCTAAATGGCTGGGAGTCGGAGTTTGCCGG
>CAZJTM010000044.1:0-14009 GCA_964548925.1 uncultured Verrucomicrobiota bacterium
TTAAAAACCGCCGGGCTCCTTAGGCGAACCCTCGTCCGTGGAAATTCAGGCTAGGATTGTCAGCGCATCCCATCCGCAATTATCGAGAAAGGCCCGCGGGTCCCCCTGCCATTTCTTGTGAAATGTGATCCCTACGGTTCTCCAGATGTTACAGTCATTTCGCGGCTTCCTTGAAAGCCCGTGTTTTTGCATGTCCGCCCGGACTTGCTGCCGCGGTACTTCATGCAACCGGCTCGGGTCGAACAGGTAAGTAGTGTCCGGATCTGCAAAACTGCTGCGCGCACTATCCCAAAGCTTCCCGGCGTCCCGCTGATAATCAATGGCAACGGTTAGCGTGATAAACAAGATGTGCTCCAGCGATCCACGCTCCGCGCCCTGAGGCGGCTCTTCTTCCGGCATGTCCTTCTTCCCGTGGATGCCGACTGTGCGAAACGCCTCGTGCAACACTTTGGCGATCTCCCTTCCTCGTTCAACGTCACTGGGCAGCATGGTTGCCTCCTTTCTCCAGCCCAACTTAATTCTCCGCCGAGTGAAGGCCGCCTGTGCCAGCACGGAAGGCGACGGCCATGTGCGCAGGATTTTCCGGCGAAGCAGAGGCGCAGTTCCACAAGCACGCGCCGCAGTGGATGCACTTTTCGCGGTCGAAATTCGGCACGCCGTTTTCGCCGGGCGTGTTCATGCCGCCTTCCGCACCAGGCCAATTTCCAAGTTCACACCCAATGCTTCAGCCACTTTTTCCAGCGTGCCCAGCGTCAGGTTTGTGTCAAAGCGTTCAAGTCGGCTGACATTGGCCTGCCGGGTGCCGATGGCTTTGGCCAGGTCCGCTTGCGTCATGCCGCGTTGCTGCCGCAGCTTGATGATCTGAAGCACGAGTTCGATGCGCTTGTCCTCGGCGTCATAGGCGGCCCGGAAGTCCGGATTTTGCAGCTTGCGCTTGAGGTAATCCTCCATGTCGGCGTGCGCTCGGCTATTCGATGCCGACGTGCGGCGGCGGTTCGCAGTTTTCACGCAGATTTCACATCAAGCGCACATCAATCACCCGCTGGACGCGTTGAAAATCTTTGTCCTGCGTGGCGATGGCCAGATTGTTCTCCTGCGCCACAGAGAACTGATAGGCATCGTCGAAATCAAGACCATGCCGGACGTTGGCTTCGGCGAGCCGGGCATAGCCGGCCTCACTCAACGAAAGAATCGTGAACTGCGGCAGCGTATCCGCCGCGAACTTGTCGAACAACTCCGGTCGCTTCTGCCGAAACAACAGCACACCGATGGAATGAAGGGTGAAATCGGAAATCCACGCCGCACCCTTTTCGCCTTGCAGGAACACCTCGCACTTTTTGCGTCCAGCCTGACCGAGCAGGATTTCCAGGAAGATGTTGGTGTCCACCAGATAGTTCATCGCAGTTCGTTGAGATGGTGCTGCAACTCAACGGCGGTGAACTGTTTCTTCAAATCTGCCAAACCGCCCGCCCAATCGAATTTGAATCGGCGCTTGGAAGGACGCGCAGGCTTGGGAGAGCTCGCCTTCGACAAAAACTCGATGAACGTTTCCACCTGCTTCTTCGCCGCCACTGGCAAGGTTTCGTATTTGGCGATCAACGCGTCTTTGCTCATAGCAATGCTACGCTACCAGAGAGCCGTCTTTGCCGCAATCTGGCAGTTGGCCAGCTCAATTCTCCGCCGAGTGCAATCCGCCCGTGCCGGCGCGGAAGGCGACGGCCATGTGTTCCGGATTCTCCGGCGAAGCGGAGGCGCAGTTCCACAGGCACGCGCCGCAATGGACGCATTTCTCGCGGTCGAAATTCGGCACGCCGTTTTCGCCGGGCGTGATGGCTTGGCCGGAACAGACCTCGACGCACAGTTTCGTGCCGCAGCGCTGGCATTGGTTCGGGAAAACAAACGCGACGTGATCGGCGTAGCCGGGCGGCGCTTGCACCTTACCGCCGAGCAGGAGCGCATCTTGGTGCGAGACGAGCAATTGGCCGTCGTAGGGAATCGCCGGCCAACCGGCGCGTTCCATGAGCGCGGCGTGCGCAGAGACGCCCCGCGCGTAACAGTCGTCGCGAATCTTGCGCACTTCGTCGGCAGGGATGCGGCCGCGATAGTATTCTTCGAGCGATGGAATGCGTTCCCACGGGCGCAGCGGTTTTCCGGGCAACGCGAGGCGTCCGCCGCTTAATCCGGCCAGCGCCATGCCGATCATACCGGTGACCACGCCGCGTTGGAAACCGTCGCGGGATTTTTCGGCGACGCGGGCTTCCGATTCCACCCAGCTCGCGCGGCGGCGCGCGACGTAGGTGGCTTCGAGATTCTCCTTCGTGAACGGCTTCTTCGCCTTGAGCAATTCGAGCACGGCTTCGGCGAGTTGCGTGCCGGTGGCCCACGCTTCGTCCACGCCCGAGCCGGTGAGGACGTTGGTGCTGCCGCTGCCTTCGCCGATGCGCGCGTAGCCGTCGCCGACAAGATGCGGTTCGCCGCGCCGGCCGGATTCGCCGAGCGTCTTCGCGCCCCAGGAGCGGAGCTTGCCGCCCTTGAGGTAACGCCAGAGATACGGGTGCAGCATCCAATGCTGGAGGTAGCGGTAGGTCGTGCGCACCGGGCTGTCAAACCACGACGGCACGAAGATGCCGAGCGACGCGACGCGGTCGGGATGCACGTAGAGGAATCCAAAAATCTCCGGCTCGGGATAACCAAACGTGTGCAGCACCGTGCCCGGTTTGAGCGACGTGTCTTCCGGCAGATCCACGACGAACTTCATGCCCACCGCCCAGTCGCGGATGTGATGTTCGGGCGGCAGACCGAAATGCTCGTCAAGCTGCTGGCCGATTGGGCCAACCGGTCCGTCTCCGACAACGGTGAGGGCGGCGTGAATGTCCATGCCGGGGGTGAAACCATCAGCGGGTTTGCCCTGCTTGTCCACGCCTTGGTCGAGTAAGCGAACGCCACAAACCTGCGAGCGCCCCCTCACCC
This sequence comes from uncultured Verrucomicrobiota bacterium, assembly GCA_964548925.1. Taxonomy (GTDB): domain Bacteria; phylum Verrucomicrobiota; class Verrucomicrobiia; order Limisphaerales; family MWDV01; genus MWDV01. Next base: position 2,971 of record CAZJTM010000044.1, read on the forward strand.
TGCCCTCTCCCCCACTGGGGGAGAGGGTGGCCGGAGGACGGGTGAGGGGGGCTTGCGAAGCAAGAGTATCATCCGTGGCAGATTCTCGAAATAGCACTTCAGCCACCGGCGTGCCGGGCCAGATTTGGACCGTGCCCGTGCTTTGCACCTGTGCGCCGACCCATTGCATGAATTGCCCCATCGAAAGCACCATGCCGCCGTGCTTGTGGAGGAACGCAGGCGTCCATGGCAGGTTTAAGGCGCAATCTTTCACCGGTAATGCCCAACTGCACGCGCAAATCATCGCGTCCGCCGCCTTGAGCATGACGGAACGCCGGCTCGCGCCATGCGGGTCGAGCAGGTAAAGCACTTTCTCTTCGCCCACCGGTGCAGACATAGGAATCCCCGCGTTCTCTATATCGGGAATGCTCGCGCGCAACGCCCGCGCCTTCGTCACGACGCCGGAGACGCCGAAGCCGAGATCATCGGCGCGTTCGTAGCAAAGCACCTGCGGCGGCATGCCCGGCATGGTGGCGCTCTCAACGGCAGGAGTGCCGTCGGGGTTGACGAGTTGCTTGGAGAGGGTGGTGAGAAAGCCCGCCATCGCTGGCCCGAAACCGACACAGGCGATGTCCACATCCATGCGCGGGCGTTCAATACTCGGACCCGCTTGTTCAGGAGCCGGTTCGCTCATGCCGGATAGTCCAACGCCTCGCGCACCATGACCTTGCTCAAAGCTTCGGCGGCGCGGTCTTTGGCCAATCGCGCGCCGGTGAGGCAGCCGTCGAGCTTGAGGCGCAGCCGGACGAAATCCTCCAGCCCGGCGAACTTGACGCAGGGCCCGGCTTTCTCCGGATGCTGGGCGCCGTCCTCCATCACATCGGAATACGCCGGAGCTGATCCTTGGATGCCGGGGATGATGCCTTCCAGCCAGTTCAATTCCTCGTGCAGATAGCAGGCGTGACAACTCGCCTCGTCCCACGCCGGATGCGGGTTGTAGCCATGCACGAGTTCGGCGCAGATGCGGCCGACCTCGCCCGCCGCCCGCGCGCATTGCACGTGGCTCAGGTCGTCGAGGAAATCCACCGTACCCTGCAAGCCGTCGGCCAGTGCTGGATTCGCCGGCCCTTTGTCCTCCAGTTCCTGCACGTCGAGGATGAACTGCCGCGCGGCGAGCAGCCAGCAGAGCGCGTCAGCCAGCGGGAAGGTCACTCCTTGCCGGCTCTTGTGGTACAGCTTGCTCCCCTCGGCATCGGTGGCCTTCTGCAAATGCTCCAGCGTCCAGAGCCACAGTTTCATGGCCGTGCCGAGCGTGCAGGCGCCCGTGCCGGGATGCGCCGAGGCAATGTGCTTCATCTCGACGATCCACTGCCGGAACTGCGCGAGGAACAACTCGTTGGTCATCGTAATCGAGAGTTGTAGCCGCTGCACCGCCTCGGGCCCTTCGTAGGTCGCTTCGAGCTGCGCGTCCATCCACTTCTGTCCCAAGAAGCCCGGACAATCTTCCGTGACGCCGTAACCGCCCATCAAACTGACGGCTTCGCGCATCATGTTCGCGCCGTGGCCGGTGTTCCAGAGCTTGCAGGCCGGGCAAAGCACATTTGCGAGCGAATCCAGCACGGCGAAGCGGACGAGCGGATCGGATTCGAGTTCCTCCTGCCTTTTCAAATCGCGCTCGCCGACCGGCTGCGCCTTGAGCTTGATCAGTTCCATCGCCTCCTGCTGCTTCTTGGCAAGCTCCTTGAACGCCGCGCGACCGGTGAGGCCCTTTTCCTCGAGCATCTTGTCTTTCACCTTCTCCAGCGGGTCCAACTGATCGAACAGGCGCGCCGCCTCAAAACCGAGTGATGCGCTCGCCTCACCCGTGGCCCACACGTCAATCAGCCGGTGCAACACGTCTTCCTTCTGCTGCAAGCCCAGTTCGTAGCGTGGCGTGCCGGGCGCGCCTTCGCCGCCGCGGAAACGGCGACGCGCGTAAAGGATCACGGGCTCGACAGCGGAAAGCAATTTCGCGGAAGTCATCAGTGCCACCGTCACCCGCGTGCGGCGGAAGACCGCTTCGATGATTTCGCCGTGGCTGTATTTGGGAATGATGACGCCGTCCTTGACCGTGTAGCCGCCGATGATGCGGCTGGCGGGCACTTTCAGGTTGAACACCGGATCGTTCGTCGAGGAAAGCTGATGCACGAGCTTCTTCGTCGGCGTGCCGCGATCGAACGTGCCGGGGTCGGTTTCCTCCAGGATGATCATGCAGGACGACTTGATCCGCGGATCATCCGTGTCCACGGCGGCAGTGACGACATTGGCGTAGCCCATGTTCGTGATGAACCGGCCGCGCTTGTCCACCTGCAGGATCGGCTCCTGGCCATCCTTCCATTCGGCCACGCGCACCTTGCCGGCGAGCATGCCGGTTTCGACGCCCACGAAGGGCAGCGGCTCGGTCAGCGCGAACGCATACCGCCACGGCACGCGATCCTCGCCCGGCTTGGCGGGCACGGCTTTGCTCATGTAATAAGCCTTTTGCTCGGGCGTGCCGCGTTCGTGAATTGGCGAGAGGCCGAGGTTGCCCGCGAGGCTCGCCGTGGCCGCTCCGGCGTCAACCCACGACAACTCGAACGCCAGCAGGGCCAAGGCGAGATTCTTCGGCCCTTCGATGTAGCCGCCTTCGCTCGGGTCCATGAACGCCGAAGTGATGCCCGATTCATCGTAATGCTTGAGCAACTCGGCTTTCGCGGGCGTCCAGTCGTGTGTGTTGCGCTGGCCGTCTGCCACCGCCCGCGCCACGGGCCCGCGCGCCACCGCCCGGGTGGATTGCACCATCATGTGCAGATCGTAACGGTCGGCGAAGCGCCACATGATCTGGCGGATGTCGTCACCCGGAAGCGTCTTCAGCGTTTGCCCGGTGGTTTCGTCAGTGCTGGTCGGCATAAAAATCCTGTGGTTTTGGTTTACACATTTCGTTTCCTTCCAACCCTCAAGGCATGCTGTCAGCGTCGCGGTGTCGGTTGGACGCAATTTGATTATCGCAGACCGCTAAGGAAAACAAGCCTGCTGGTGAGGATTCAGAAACCTTTTCGCCCCTCCGCATTTGCCAGGGGCGGCGGTTCGACGCCCGAACTTGCAATGGTGAGAAATCTCACCTCGCAGCGCTCGCGAATCCTCCGCGCATGTCGTTGACTTGCGGCGTTTGTACGGCAAGCTCTTGCGCATGCGTGTTCCGCCCCGTCGAACCTTGGCCATGATGCGTCCCGCAATTCTCCTCGCTGCCGCCGTGGCGTTGTCCCCGATCCGTTTCTTCGCCGGCGAGGCGTCGCTGCCGGATCGCGTGGACCTGCGGCCGGCGTTTGCGAACCGTGGCGTCGCGTTGCGCCTGCAGGGCGGTCGCGGCACTTGTTCCGTGTTCACCATGACTGGCGCGATTGAATTCGCCCTCGCCGGCGGGCGGCCTCACGTCCCGCTCAGTGTGGAGTTTCTGAACTGGGCGGCCAACGAAGCCACGCACGAAGCCGAGGACGGCAGTTTCTTCTCGGACCTGTGGACCGGCTTCAGCGCGTACGGCGTTTGTCTGGAGACGAACATGCCTTACGAAGCCAAGTTCGACACGAACCGCCGCCCGAGCGAGATCGCGCTCCAGCAGGCCCGCGAACCACTGAAAGCGGGACTCCGCTTTCACTGGATCAAACCCTGGGACGTGAAGACCGGCCTGACCGACGAACACTTCACCCAGATCAAGGCAACCCTCGCGAAGCAATGGCCCGTGTGCGGCGGCTTTCGTTGGCCCAAGGAAGAGCGCTGGAAGGATGGCGTGCTGGAAATGCGCCCGCCGGAGGGCGTTTTCGACGGCCACAGTGTGTTGCTCGTCGGCTATCGCGATGATGCCCGGCAACCCGGCGGCGGCGTCTTTTTGATCCGCAACTCCGGCAAGGGCGACCACGACGCCGCGATGAGCTACGAATACGTCCGCGCCTACATGAACGACGCGGCGTGGGTGGAACTGCCGGACGCGGCGACGGCCCGGCGCCAACCCGCAAGCGAGTAAAGTTCGCAGCAAGGAACACCTCAGTCTTGTTCGGGGAGAGCGCCTGCACGGGGCAGGGGGGTTCAGCGGCTTGACGCGTTTGACCCGCGTGACCGACTTTGACCGAGTACCCGGCGCGAAAAGAATTGACTCGCGTGCGAATACCCGAATCTTACGCCCCCAATGAAACTCCGTCACTTGAACACGGCAACGATCCTAACGATTTGCGGAATCTTCCTCCTGGCGACCGTGCTGTCGCGCGCCGCCGATTGGCCAGCCTACCGCGGCCCGGCCGGGAACGGCATCGCTCCAGAGGTTCTCCCGCCGGGGCCGTGGCCGGAGAACGAGCTTGCACCGCTGTGGAAAGTCCCCACCGCCACGGGATTCAGTTCGTTCAGCGTGGCCGACGGCAAGGCGTTCACACTGGTGCGGCGCGCGTTCGACGACAGCGATTGCGAAACATGCGTGGCACTGGATGCCAAGACCGGCAAGGAATTGTGGGCGGCGCAACTTAGCCTCGCCAAGTATGACGGCGGCGGCGATTCCGGAGGCAGCGGAGATGGGCCGCGGTCCACGCCGGTTTTCAACGGAGGCAAGGTGTATGCCTTTGACGCCCGGCTGGTCCTGACCTGTCTCGAAGCAGCGAGCGGCAAGGTGATTTGGAGAAAAGACCTGGTGGCGGAGCATGGGGGCAAGGTGTTCCAATGGCAGAGCGCGGCGTCCCCAGTGATTGACGGCGAACTGGTGTTTGTTGCCGGGGGAGGCGAGGGCCAGGCGCTCCTCGGCCTCAACAAGCACACCGGCGCCGTGGTTTGGAAGGCCGAGAACGACAAGGCGACGCACTCCACCCCCTTGGTGACGGATTTGGCCGGCGTGCGACAGGTCCTCTTCTTCACCCAGGAAGGATTGGTGGCGGTGCTGCCAAAGACGGGCGCGGTGCTCTGGCGCCACAAGTTCCCGTTCAGGGTGGCCACCGCGATCACGCCAGTCGTGTCGGACAATCTCGTGTATTGTTCGGCCGCCTACGAAGTGGGGGCGGGTCTCGTGCGGGTGACGAAGCAGGGTGACGCCTTTGAAGCTACCGAAGTCTGGCGCAAGCCGAAGGAACTCCTGAACCACTGGAGCACGCCAGTCGTCAAGAATGGTTATCTCTACGGTCTCTTCGGTCATGCGCCACACAAGACTGGGCCGCTCAAGTGCGTGGAGTTGGCGACCGGTCGGGAAATGTGGTCGCAAGCGGGCTTTGGTCCGGGCGGCCTGATCCTGGCCGGCGACCGGCTGATCGTGCTGGGTGACCAAGGACAGCTTGTGCTCGTGGAGGCGAACCCCACCGCCTACAAGGAACTCAGCCGCATGCAGGCAGTGAGCGGCAAGTGCTGGAGCACACCGGCGCTCAGCGACGGGAGACTCTATGTCCGCAGCACCAAAGAGGGGGTCTGCTTGGATGCCGTCGGGCGATGATTGCCGCGCACGGTCCTGCGACGTTCGCGTCGGAGCAGCGGCTTGCCCGCACAGCAAAGATTCCGTAAGCGAATGTTGAACATCTTGGTTGCTTGTGCGATCAATTAGTCGGCATGCCATCAATAACCGAAGCCTTGGTGATGGAACACGCGATCTTTGGCGCGGTGTTTGATCAGTTTGAGCGCGTCTTTCCGAAGCAGCGCACGGCGCAGGAGGTGCAGTGGATGGCCACCGTGGCGGAGGGTCTCCTTCGCGGTCACGCAGACACGGAAACGAACCTCGCCTATTCGGCCTTGGACCATGTCCTGGCAGAAGACGGCCGGCTTTCCCGCCTGCACCAGGATCATCACGAGATTGATGAGCATTTCAAGCGGGTCCACCAAACCGGTGAGGTAAGACAAGCGCAGCACTTGCTTCGCCAGGCTTTCGCGGCCACCCGCGAGCACTTCCGGCGCGAGGAGGACATCATCTTTCCGTTTCTGGAGCGGGTGCTACGCCCGGAAACACTGGAGACCTTGGGGCGAGCTTGGTTGGGAAGTTGCCCGGCCCCGGCGGCGCTGGCGAACTGCGCTGTCGGCTGACCGGGACCGGCAGTTCGATGCCTGCGGGGCACTCCGCAGGTGTTTATATGGGAGGGGTGGCCTCCTACTGGCCCACGGTGATCGTGGTGGTTTCGCCGGGTCGAATTCCCACATCGGTCAGCGGCACATGACTCCACGCCTTCCTTCCGGGTTGGCTTTTCTCCGGCACCAACTCCACCAGCTTGTGCGTACCCGGCGGCACTTGTGGGAACGCGAACTGGCCGGCGTCGTCGGTCTTGACCTGATATGCGGTGAAGTCGGAGGAGACAGTGCGGCGGTCGCCCTGCTGGCACGCGAACAACAGCGAGCGGCCCGACGCCGGTTCCCCACCGGCGAGATACTTCCCTTCCAGTCGGCCCCAGGGCTGAAGCCGAATCACCGGCTCCGCGGTCAAAGTGGCGGGCGGCACTTCCGCGTAGCCCGTCGGATGCGCCGCGATGATGAGCGTGACCGCGTCATCGGGAGGCAACGTGAACCGGCCTTGCGCATCCGTGGCCAGCAAGCTGCCGCCGGACTGGACGTTTGCGCGCAAGAACCCGCCCGGGACGAGTCGCAGGCCCGCGCCCAATGAGACAAGGCCCACGTCCGCGTTGGCAGCGGGCTGTCCGTCCGGCTGGAACACCGTGACGCTCGTGGCGGCGTCCGCTTTCAACGCGATGTCAAACTGCACCTCGCCTTCGTCGGCTTGTACCGGGCGCGTGACAAACGGCGCGTAGCCGTCCGCCTCGAACTTGAACATGAAACCCGGATTGCGCGTGCCGCCCAACATCGGTTCCTCATAGACGTGGCGAAACTTGCCGCCGTCGAAGCTGAGCCAGAACCGGTCAATGTTACTCCACCGGGCATTGGTGGTGTTGTTCACGGGGTCCCAATTTGGCCAGCCGGTGATGATGCGGAAGCGGGGGATCAATTGGCCGGTAGCGGCATCGCGCACGGTGCCCGAAATCGTCAACGCCGGTTGCAGCGTGATCGTGTGTTCCTGGCCGTCGGCCCGCAACTGCACATCGCTCACTCGCATGTATCCGGAAGCCGACACGTCGAACCGCATTTCGCCCTTCGGCGCGCCATCCCACTCGAGTCTGCCCTCCGCATCGGTATCCCGGTTGAACTCGGTCTGCACTGGCGACGGCTTCTTGCCCGTTGGATCAACCGGGCCATGATGGAAGGGATTGAGCCAGACGCTGGCCTTCGCGACTGGCAGCCCGGCTTGGTCCACGACGCGCAACCGCAACAGAGAGCCACGTTGGAGCGTGAGCGTGAACGGTTCGGAGTTGTCAACCAATTCAACGTCGAGCGTCGTGGGCGCGAAACCCTTTGCCTCGGCGCTCAGGAGGTTCTTACCCGGCTTGCAGCCCCCGACGGAGAAACTGCCGTCTGCGAAGCTGGTCGTCTCTCGGCTCCTGACCTCGCCGACGTAACCAACAGTGATCTTGGCACCGGGCACCGATCGGCCATCCGCCTCCACAACCGAACCGCGCACGATGACCGCGCGACCGAGTTTATAGACGAACGTTCCAGCCAGCAGTTTCGCTTCGGCCTCGGACGCGCCGTTGACATCCACCGCTTCAGCGCGGACATGGTCAGGATGGCTGGCGCCGCCGTCGAGCGTGCGAATGGCCCCCTTCGCGATCCGGTCAATCCGCCAGCGGCCTTGGGCGTCGGTTGTGGCCGTGATCCAAAAGGGCCAACCGAAGTTGTCGCTCTGAGGACGCGTTTCCGACGCGGGATCGGTTCGATTGTTGAAGCCCACTTTCGCGCCGGCCACCGGCCAGCCGTCCGCATCCACGACCAAGCCACCGATGGGCGCGGAGCGCGCCACGCGGAGCGTGTAATCCTGCGGAATCGTCTCGCCGCGATCTGGGCGCCACTCCAGCAGCGTGTCGGCAAAGCCGTCGGCCTGGCTCACCAGAATCAATCGCGTGACCGTGTCGCGCGGCACCGGCACGTCGCATTCGCCAAAGCGCGTGGCGTGAAGCGGCTTTCGCTGTATGTTCTCGCCGCTTCCCCAAAGCCAGTAATCCAGCTCGACGCTCGAAATGGGTTGGCCACTGTCGGCGGCGACGATCTTCAGCACCAGCCGATTGCTCGACGAAGCCACGGTAGTTGAGGAGGGAACGATTCCGTCGCCCGGAGCGGCAACCGTGTCACCGGTGGCAGGATTGTTTTCGTCAGTAGCTTGGGCCAGCGCGGTTGCAGCAAGTGCGCCGGGACTGTTTTGAGCATCGCTGGCTGGCCTTTGCGAGTGGAGCAGACTCATCGCGACGATAGCGGCGACCGTCGCTCCGCTCAGCAGCTTCACTTTGGACGTGGCGAACAGGTTCAACAGGCATGTGAGCAGCCCGCCGCCGACCGTTGCCGCAGCGAACGCAGCGTGGCTGGCCCGGGCTGCCAAACCGGCGGGCGCAGCCTCCGCCGCGCGTTCAGCGAGAATCGTCGCGAGCGCCACGGCGGTCGAAGTGACGCCGCGTTTGGCCAGCGCGGCGCGCAACTTGTCGAGCGCACGCTGCACCCGCATCCGGGCGGCGTTCTCCGTCAGACCGAGCCGCGTGCCAATGTCGGCCAGCGGGCGGCGCTCAAAAAAGCGGAGCAGCACCGCTTCGCGATCGGCGGCACTGAGGTCGTGCATTGCCTCGTCCAAGACGGGACGCAGTTCATTCCAAGCGGGATCGGGTGCGGCAGATTGGAGCAGTTGATTCATCGAGTGGGCCTCCTGTTCGCGGGTGCGGCGGCGTTGCTCCGTCCGGCGCGTCTTGGCGGCCAAGTAGCGCGTGCTGGTGTAGAGCCAGCCCGTGAGCGACGTGTGCCGCGTCAGCCGCGGGGCCTTGCGTGCCAGGTCGGTGAACACCGCCTGGGTAACATCCTGGGCGGTTTGCCCGTCGCCGTTCACCTGGCGCAGCGCGGCGGAATAAACCAAGTCCACGTGCTGCCGGACCAGCGCGGCGAACGCCGCTTCCGACCGTTCGCGGACGTAGCCGCGGAGCAACTCGATGCTGTCAGTGGTCATCATTCTGCAAACACAACACCCGCCGGCTGGCAAAACTGCACAACGGTGCGGCGGTTTGCCGGCCATCCTGCGCTCCCACGATAGAGAATCCAGCCGGCGATCACCGGCTGCATTCCCGAGTGCCGGTCCTCGCTGCGCTGGAGGCACTCCCCAGTTAACGCCGCGCCTTGCGCAAGGAACTCGTGCTCGCGTAAACCGCGTTCTTGCCGAGCAACCGCTCGATGCGCAGAAGTTGGTTGTAGTTCGCCAACCGGTCCGAGCGGCTGAGTGAATCGGTCTTGATCTGGCCGTGGTTCGCCGCCACAGCGATGTCCAAGGGTCGGGTGCTCTCACGAAAACCCCGTCGGGTTGGTTGGAGCGTGCCGTTTCAAGCATGGAGAGGACGGATTCGGCGGCGTGGACTTCTGGCGGCTTGCGTCGAAGCAAGATTGCAGAGGGGGCTGGAGGCAGGTGTGCCAGCCACCCATGCGACAGGGAGAGATTTGACGTGGCGGTTTTTGTCCTTATATTCGTGGTGAAATCGCCTAATTCACCATCTTCCTATGAACTTGCCTGTCGGCGTTTCGGCGGATGCGACCGCACCTCGTTGCTCGCGGTTCCACGGGTTCATCTTTTGCCTCTCCTGTTCCTTGATTCTGTTGCCGTCGGGCGTGGCCACGGCGCAGCCCCACGCCTCGCGGCCACCCAAACCGGCCGCGCGAAGCAGGCCGGCCGAGGCAGGTTTGGAGTTCCCGGCCGTTCCTCAAGTTGAGGAGCTCACCCGCATGCGGGTTTTCGAGGAACCGCTTGTCCCGGTGGGGGGAGCGCCAACACCGGCCGAGTCGGCTGCCCTGGCGGAGGCCTTGATCGCGTACCGCGAGCGCCGAACGCCCGACGACTTTTCCAGTCTTACCCGATTCTTGGAGCGTCACCCGAAGTCGGCTTGGCAAGCTGCGGTGCGGACGGGGCTGGGCATCGAGTATTACCACACGGCCCATTACTCGCTGGCGTTGGCGGCCTGGCGCGAAGCATGGGAGTTGGCCAAGGACGCAACGGAGGTCCGAGCCAAGGCGCTGGCGGATCGGGCGGCGGGGGAACTCGCGTTCATGCTCGCGCGGATTGGGCGGATGACGGAACTGGAGGCGTTGCTCAAGTCCGTGGAGGGCCGCACGTTCGTGGGCTCGGCGACGGAAAAGATCGCCGGTGCTCGCGAGGGACTCTGGAACATGCAGCACCGCCCCGAGGTTTCCTTTCGCTGCGGGCCGCTGGCGCTGCATCGGATCAAGATGGCCACGGATCCGCAGGCCGAGGCCGAGTTAGCCATTTTCAATTCAGTCTCCACCCAGAAGGGCTGTTCACTCGCGCAGGTGGCCGAGTTGTCGCAACCGATCGGCCTAAATTACCAGATGGCCTTTCGCGAGGCGGGCGCCGCGTTCTGTGTGCCGGCGGTGGTTCATTGGAAGCTGGATCATTACGCGGCCATCGTGCGCCGCGAGGGTGATCGGTACTTGCTGCAGGACCCGACCTTCCGCGACGACGTTTGGGCCACGCGCGAGGCGCTGGAGGCGGAGGCGACTGGATACTTTCTTGTGCCCCCGGGTCGGTTGCCCGCAGGTTGGCGATCGGTCGCGGCAGAGGAAGGCCGGACGATCTGGGGCAAAGGGGTCACTTCCAGCAGCGATCCCGGTCCGTACGGGCCGCGGGACCCGAAGGCCGGCGGCGGGCCCTGCAAAGGACTCGCGGTGCCGAGTGTCCACCTGATGCTGGTGAACCTGAGCCTGAGCGACGAGCCGTTGGGGTACGCGCCCCCCCTCGGTCCGGAGGTTCGGTTTACGGTTCGCTACAATCATCGCGAGGCGTTTCAGCCGGCGACGTTCACCTACGCGAACTTCGGTCCCAAGTGGACGTGCGACTGGGTTTCCTACCTCACCGACAACCCGTTGAGTCCGTCGTCGGATGTGAAGCACTACCTGCCGGGTGGGGGGATGCGTACGTTCAAGGGCTTCGATCCGAGCAC
>CAZJTM010000044.1:14019-33245 GCA_964548925.1 uncultured Verrucomicrobiota bacterium
AGACGCGACTGACCCGCACGGGGCCGGCCAGTTACGAGTTGGTGGCTCCGGACGGATCAAGAATCGTCTTCGCCCAGTCGGATGGGGCGGCGGGCACGTCGCGCAGAATTTTCATGACGCGGGTGGTGGACCCGCAGGGCAACGCCGTCACGCTTGGATACGACTCCGACCTGCGCCTCGTTTCCCTCACCGACGCCCTTGGCCAGGTCACGCTGCTGGCCTACGGCGATCCAAACGACCTCTACAAGATCACGAGCGTCACGGACCCCTTTGGACGCGTTGCGACGTTCGCGTATGACACGCTGGGGCGGTTGACCAGCATTGGGGACGTTGCGGGGATGATGTCGCGGTTCGTTTACGAGGGAACGGGGGACTTCGTGACGGCGCTCATCACGCCTTACGGCACGAACACCTTCACGCGCGGCGGCACGGGCACCACCCGCTGGCTGGAGACGCTGTACCCGGACGGCAGCCGCGACCGTGTGGAATTCAATCAGACCACGAACCTGGTCGCATTCTCCGAACCGGCGGGCTCGGTGCCCCAGGGCATGAACACCCTCAACCAGTGGTTGCATGGGCGGAACACCTATTACTGGAGCCGGAACGCCTGTGCCACGGCTTACGGCGATTACCGCAAGGCGCGGGTTTACCACTGGCTGCATCTGGACGACCTCGCCTCCACGTCCGGGATCCTGGAAAGCGTGAAGGAGCCGCTGGAGGGACGCGTTTGGTACGATTACGCCGGTCAGGTCTCGGCCGTCCGGAATGGCAGCACCGCCCAACCGAGGCACGTGGGGCGGGTCCTCGATGACGGCGGCACCCAGCTCCAGACCTACGCGTACAATGGTTTCGGCCAGGTCACGAACTCGATTGACCCCCTCGGCCGGGAGTTCAGCTACGTGTATGCGACGAACGGCCTGGACCTCCTGGAAGTGCGGCAAACCCGCGGCGCGAACAACGAACTGCTCTGGCGGGCCACCTACAACGCCCAGCACTTGCCGCTGACGCTGACCGACGCCGCTGGCCAGACGAGGAGCTACACCTACAATCCCCGCGGACAACTCCTCACCGAAACCAATCCCAAGGGCGAAACCACCACCTACACTTACGATCCCAACGGCTATCGGATCAAGGTGGACGGACCGTTGCCCGGAACCAACGACACCGTCACCGCCACGTACGATGCCTTTGGCCGAGTCCGGACCAAGACCGATGAGAGCGGCCACACGCTCACTTTCGATTACGACGCGCTGGACCGGCTGACCAAGGTCACATTTCCGGACGGAACTTTTACGGAATTCACCTTCGATCGCCTCGACCCGGTGATCATTCGTGACCGCGCCGGGCGGCAGACCTTGCTAGAATACGACGCCCTGCGCCAGTTGACCAAACGCACCGATCCCTTGGGACGCGTCACCCGCTTCCAATGGTGCTCCTGCGGCGATCTGCGGAGCCTGACAGATCCCCTGGGCCGGACGACCTTCTGGAACAAGGACGTTCAGGGCCGGCTGACGAGCAAGCAGTACGGCGACGGCTCGCGGGTGACTTACCTTTACGAAAACACAACCAGCCGCGTGCGGCAGATCATGGACGAGAAGCAGCAGATCCGGCAGTTCACCTACCATCGCGACGACGCGTTAGCCTCGATCACCTATCTCAATGCGCAAGTGCCCACGCCAGCCGTGAGCTTCGCTTACGACCCGAATTACCCGCGGCTGTCCGCCATGACCGATGGCACAGGCGTGACTCGCTATTCCTACCATCCGATCGGCTCGTCGCCTGCGCTTGGAGCGGGAGAACTGGCGAGTGAAGACGGTCCACTGCCAAACGACACGCTGACCTACGGTTACGACGAATTGGGGCGGGTCGTGAGCACCGCGATTGGCGGCGTGGCGGTGACGATGACGCATGACGCCGCAGGGCGCGTTGTCACCACGGCCAGCGCGCTGGGCGTGTTCACGAACCACTACGACGGCCCGTCCGGACGACTGCTCTTGCAAACATTCCCCAACGGCCAGACCACCCAGCGGGACTACGCGGGCAATCTGGCGGACCGCGCCTTGCAGCGCATTACGCATCGGGTCGGCGCCATGCCGGTTTCGGAATTCCTGTACGCCCACGATTCCGCGGCAAACCGCATCAAGACGTGGTCGCAGCAGACCGGGGCGCAACCGCCCTCGGTGTTCGACTTTGCCTACGATGCGGCCGATCAACTCCTTTCCGCAACCGTCACCAACGCCGGCCTGCTGGTCAATGCGTTCGACTATGCGTACGACGCCGCCGGCAACCGGCTGCGGGAATGGACCGGCAACATCACGAACGCGGCGACTTACAACGCCCTGAACCAGCTCAGCACCAGCACGGCGGCGGGCAGTGCGCACACGAACGAATGGGACGCGGAGGACCGGCTGGCCGCGGTGGTTGCCGGCAACCGGCGGACGGAGTTCACTTACGACGGGGTGGGGCGCATGGTGGAAATCCGGCTGTTGGAGAACGGCGCCGAGATTTCGCGGCGGCGCTTTGTTTACTCCGGCAATGACCTCGCCGAAGAGCGGGACGGAAACGGCGCCGTCACCAAGCGGTTCTTCGCAGAGGGGGTGAAACTCGAAACCGGCCCGCACGCCGGGGCTTACTATTACACGCGCGATCACCTGGGCTCGATTCGCGAACTGACCGATGGCACGGGCGCTGTGCGGGCGCGTTACGCCTACGATCCCTATGGCCGGCGCGCCAAGCTGTCGGGGGACCTGGACACGGACTTTGGATTCACCGGCCTGTTCTGGGTGAGCGAAGCGAACCTCGCCCTGGCGCGTTTCCGGTTTTACGATCCCGAGCTGGGCCGCTGGTTGTCCCGCGACCCCCTCACGCGGGCGGAAGAGAGAGAAGGCGCGAACCTCTACGCCTACGTGGGCAACAATCCGGTCAACATGACCGACCCCTTGGGGCTGATGGTGTGCTGCGCCAAAGAGTTCTGGGAAATGGTAGGAATCTTGGTCGAACAAGACCGCTGCGCAGCGGAAGAGGCCAGGGCGAAGAAAGTTTGCCAACGCATCAACAGTGTCCTGCTCAAACCAGAAGGCCAGAATCTGACTCCGGAACAATACGCCAGCCTTGCCGATGTCTGTAGTGACGCCATGGAAGCTTACCAAAGCTCGTGTGGGAACAAGGAGGAGCGCACCGCTGGAGTGATTCGGGCCGCGGCACGTCACGAGTACTGCACGGAGAAACTCTGCTCCCCGCCGCCCTGCGACAATCCCAAGAACGATCCGCGGGTCAAGCGCCGGGACGAGGTTCGCCGGCAGACCTCCGAGAAAGCCAGGGAGTGGAAGCGGCGCCATTGTGGCTCTCCCCTGTTTGGCGAGCGCTGCTGGTACTGACCTCAAGCCACCGAAGTCCCATGAAGACCAGGATTACCCTTCCCGCGCCGGCGTCCGGTCGGCGGTTCATGGTCCGCGCCAGCCACCGCCTTTCCTGGGGCAAACCAGCCTTTCAGGCGTTGTGCCTCCTGTTGTCGCAGATGGCTTTCAGCCAGTCTGAATTCAGTTTTGACCCGCGTGGGAATCTCCACGCGCAGAGTCCTGAAATCGCGGGGCCGCCTCGGATTCTGTCCGCACCTCAACCGCAGGTTGTTTCACCGGGTGCGCTGGCCTCGTTCTTCGTCGTGGCCGCGAACACCCGTGCGCTCAGCTATCAATGGCGGTTTGAGGGGGCCGATCTTCCAGGGGCCACGGGAGACGCGTTGGTGCGCACCAACGTGGGTTTGGCTCACGTGGGTCAATACTCCGTGGTCCTGTCGAACGCACAGGGAAGCGTCACCAGCGCGCCGGCGGCTTTGATGCTCGAAACCGACGGGGACGGACTGCCCGACGCTTGGGAAATCGCCTGGTTCGGCAACCTGAATCAGAGCCCAACCGGAGATTACGATGGAGACGGTGTGTCCAACGGGGACGAGTACCTCGACGGCACGAACCCAACGGACCCCGACTCGGCGATGTACCGCTTGACCGTGGTCAGTGATGGGGAGGCGGTGTGGAGGAATCCGGAGAGGTACAAATACACGCGGGGAGAGCAGGTCACCATCACGGCGGAGTCCAGGGCGGAAGTTCCGTTCCGTGGATGGACGGGGGACACCAATACCCCGATGAACCCCATCACGCTGGTCGTAAACACCAATCTGCTCCTCTACGCCCACGCCGGATACCACACCCTGCAATGGACCAACACTTCCGGAGGCAACTGGACTGTTCGCGGGAACTGGTTTCCCAGTTACACCCCGCTCAGCGGCGACAGCGTCGTCATCGCAAGCAACGTCAACGTGGCGGTCAGCGCCGCGGTCGCTTGCTGGGACCTGACCTTGGGGGAGTGGGGCAATCCCACGCTTTCCGGCGCCGGGCAACTCACCGTTTTCGGCAGGCTTGACTGGCGCGATGGATCGTTGCTGATTGACCGCACGACCATTGAGCGGGGCGGGTCCTTGGTGGTGGCCGGAAAGGATGTGACGTTGAGTTATGGCACGTTGGAAAACGGCGGCTCCGCCGTCTGCGACGCGAGGGACATCATCGTGGCCGTGACGACGATCACCAACCGTCCCGACGCGGTCTTCCGCTTCGAGCGCGGCGGCGGCTTGGGGTTCGCCGGCGGGGTGATGCGCTTTGACAATGCCGGCACGGTGGTCAAATCCTCGGAGGCCTTGAGCCGCTTTGCGGCGGCGCTGAACAACTACGGCGGGGTCGAGGTCGAGGGCGGCACGCTCGAACTGGGCGGGGGCGGCGTCAACACCGGGCTCATGCGGTTTGCCGCTGGCACAGGGCTGAGGCTGTCTGGGGGAACCTTCACCGCCGGCAGCACGGGGAGCATTACAGGCCAGGCCGATTTCCTGGTGAGCAACGGCTCAGTCACCTTAGGAGGGCTCTTTGCCCTGAGCGGGAACCACACGTTCAGCCTCGGCACGGCCACGATCCTGGGCAACTACTTTTGCACGAACAACACCCTGACGGTTTCAGGAGGTACCGTCGCTTTCAGCGGCGGGGGCAGTGTTGAGCCCACCAACCTGAACCTCAGCGCGGGAACAATGAGTGGCGCCGCCACCGTGACCCCTCTCCACCAGATGACCTGGTCCGGCGGCAACATGACTGGGACCGGGCGGACGCTGATTCCCCCTGGCGCCGCCCTCAACATTAACAACGCCGCGACCGTGTTTATCAGTGGTCGCACCCTGGAAAGCCTCGGGCACATCGTGTGGACGGGAAGCGACATCTCGCTCTCCACCGCGACCATTCTCAACCGGGAGGGAGCGCTGTTCGAGATTCAGGGCGGCGGGCAACTGGCCAGCAGTGGCGGGAGATTCGACAATGCCGGCACCCTGCGCAAAACTTTCGCCGGCACCAACGCCCTGCTCGCCGTCCTGAACAACTCCGGCCTGGTGAATGTGCTGGACGGAACCCTGCAGCTTGGGGGTGGAACCAACACCGGCGCCATGACCTTTGCTCCGTCCACCCGGCTCCACTTCTCCGGGGGAACATTCCTTTGCGCCGAAGCCTCCTCGATTTCAGGCGCGGCCGAACTGCTCGTCAACAATGGCACGGTCACCGCGGGGGGATTCCTGGGCCTGAGTGGAAACCACACGTTTCGCCTGGGCACGGCCAACCTCACCGGGAATTACGTCTGCACCAACAATGTGCTGACAATTTCGGGCGGGACGGTGAATTTCAACGGCTCGGGCCCCGTCACGCCAACGACGCTGAACCTCAGCGCGGGAACATTGAGTGGCGCCGCCACCGTGACCCCTCTCAACACAATGACTTGGTCGGGCGGCAGCATGGCTGGAACTGGCAGGACGTTGATCCCGGCAGGAGCAACCCTCACGATCAACAACGGCGGCCAGGTCTTCCTGAGCACCCGGACGCTGGAAAATGCCGGCACGGTATTGTGGACTGGGAACGACATTTCCATGTCCAGTTCGGTCATCACCAACCGGCCCGACGCGCGGTTCGAAATCCGCACCGCTTCGGCCCTGGCTTTCGGGGGCGGGATTCGGCGTTTTGACAACGCGGGAACGCTGTTGAAGAGTTCGGGTGGCACCAACGCCTTCGCCACGCCGCTCACCAACTACGGTTTGGTGGACATTCGCACCGGAACTCTCGCCGCCAATGCTGGTTTCGCCGCAACTCCCGAGGGAACGCTCCGCGTGGCGCTGGGTGGACCAACGCCAGACACCGGATACGGTCGGCTCCACGGGTCGGGCACGGTGGCCTTGCGTGGCGCTTTGAGCGTTGAACTCGCGAACGGCTTTTTGCCCACGACAAATGACACCTTCACGGTGGTGACCGCTGGAACGCGCCTGGGCACTTTCGAGAACTTCCATTACCCCTCCAACGATGTGACTCTCGCGCTCCTCTACACGCCCACCTCAGTGGTGGTTCGCGTGGAGGCCAGCCGGGCGGATGTTCATCGCGTGGTCCTGTTGCCGCCGGAGATTTCCGGCTCTGACCTCAGGCTCACTTGGACCGCGGTACCGAACGAAACCTACCGCGTGGAATTCAACGCCGACCTGGCCTCGACGAACTGGCAGACTCTGCCCGGAGACATCGTCGGGGCAAGCAACACGGCCAGCACGCTCGACATCCTGACGCCGAGCAACCGTTTTTATCGGGTGCGATTGGTGCCGTGAGGGAGCGGCCAACCTGAGCACTCCGCCACGGGCGCCGTCGGCCTGAACGTGTGACCGGCTGATGAAATTGCGCCGGCCTTGCCTGTCACCGTGGCTCGGGGAGCGTGCCCGCGCCAGCCTGCACCGCGTTCTTGCCGAGCAATTGCTCGATGCGCGGGGCGTAGCCGCCGATGCAAGTCGGCGGACCTCATACGTGACCAACTGATCCGAGCGGCTCACGGGAACGAGTCCTGGAGCGTCGGTTGCGAGCCTCGTGGCAGGTGCTATCTTTCCGCCCGATTTCCCGCTGCGCAGCCATGGAAAGCTGACTGGTAGTGATTGGCAGGCAAATATGAAACGCGTTTTCAAAGTTGTTTTCGGCTTCATTCTATTCCAAATGTGCGCTTGGAGTTCGCCCGGCCAGGGCGGAGTCTTTACCTATCAAGGGCGGCTCGATGATGGCTCAGGTCCCGCCACCGGCGTCTATGACCTGATGTTCGGGTTGTACGGGACGGCTACAGGCGGCGGCGGCGCTGTTGGGTACACCTCTCCAGCCACCGCCGTCTCCAACGGTCTGTTCACCGTGACGTTGGACTTTGGGGTAGGCGCTTTTGACGGAGGCGACCGGTGGTTGGAAATCCGCGTCCGCACGAATGGCAGTACTGGCGGCTACACCATCCTGTCACCCCGCCAAAGGGTCACCGCCACGCCCTATGCCTTGCGGGCCGCAGTCGCGAACGCCGTTCCCTCTGGGTCCATCCAGAGTTCCATGCTGGCGGACGGAGCAATTACTTCGAGCAAGCTCGCCCCCGGGGCAGTCGTGTCGAGCCTCGCCAGCGAAGGACTGTCAGCCATGCCCACCGACCAGTCCGTGGTGATGTCCACATTGGTTGCGGATGGATCGTTGATCGGACGGGGTTATGTGCGGGTGGGCAGCTCCATTCCTTTGAGCGCTGAGAATTGGACGCCAGTCAGCATCCCAGGCGTGGCCAACACGCCAATTCCCGCCCCCGTTTACAGTGTGTGGACAGGCACAGAGTTTCTGATGATGGACGAATACGGACACGGAGGACGCTACAACCCTGTTACCGACACCTGGACTCCCATTCCCACTCCGTCCGGCTGGGGCGGCCAGCGCATTGGCGCGGCTGTGGCCTGGACCGGGAGCGAAATGATTCTTTGGGGAGGGGTGCAATTTAGTTACCCAGACTGGTTTTTTTTCAACACCGGTTTTCGTTACCATCCCGCGAGCAACACGTGGACCGCCACCCGGGCGGATGGCACCGCTCCCGGTCCGAGAGGGTCTGCGGCAGGCGTGTGGACCGGCACGCGGTTTGTCGTCTGGGGCGGGTATAGCGCAACCAGTGTTCTGAACACGGGCGGCCGTTACGACCCGGTGAACGACACCTGGACTCCCACCCGCGCCGACGCCACCACGCCACCTCCGGCTTACTCCCTTGGAGCGGTATGGACCGGAACGCGCATGCTGGTCTGGGGTGGATACAACACCAATGACCAGGGAACGCGCAGCGGCGGCAGTTACGACCCGGCCGGCGACACTTGGTCTGCCATCAACACAACGGGCGCTCCACCGGGCGCCGGAGGTTCTGCGGTTGTGTGGACGGGATCTAAGATGATCGTCTGGGCAGGAGCCACCAATAACTATCCCACGAGTGTAGTGAACTCCGGCGGAGTTTATGATCCGGTTCTCAACAATTGGAGTTCCTTGGCCGGCACGCCGCCGACAGCGCGTGACTTCCCCGTCGCGGTGTGGAATGGAAGCGAAATGATGATTTGGGGCGGGGGCGGGCAAACGGGGGCCGCGCTGGCGGACGGCAAGCATTGCTCCCCGACCAGCGGCTGGGGAGCGGCCATCAACCCCGTTAACGCCCCAGTCGCTCAAGGCTATGTCGTTGGCACGTGGCTTCCGTCCAGCGCCGAAATGCTGATCGTGGGCGACCTCGCCTCAAAGAAATACAAGCCGGCCACCACGTCTTGGACTCCCATTTCCACTGTTTTTCCCACCGGCCAGACTCGTCGTGACCATCTCGCTGTTTGGACCGGCACGGAGATGTTGATTTGGGGTGGCACGCTCAATGGGGTGGTCACCAGCAGCGGCCGCCGCTACAAGCCTGCCACTGGCGTTTGGTCCGACATAAACACAGTCGGCGCGCCTTCCCCGCGCCGCGATTTTGCCGGCGTTTGGTCAGGTTCTGAGCTGATCATTTGGGGGGGCACCTCCGACGGCGTGTCGCCGCTGCCCGATGGAGCGCGTTACAATCCTGCCACAGACACGTGGACGCCGATGGCGCTGCCTCCTGCGTCACCGCAGACTCCGTGGGGTACCTCGCTGCGCAACGGGAGGCTCGGTCATACGGCAATCTGGACCCCGGCCGGGATGTTCATCTGGGGCGGGGCCGATGGGAATGACAACCAGGGTTCGGAGCTTTCCACCTTTGGCGCGTTCTATCAGCCGTGGAGCGATTCCTGGTTTGTCGTCAATTCCGCCGACAGTGACCTGCCCGGACGCTGGAAACCCAAAGCCGCATTCATCCATCCCAAGATCTATCTCATTGGCGGATCAAGTCTGCCGCCGCATTACCCGGGCGGAACGCTCATGAACGATGCCATTTCTTACGATCTGGAGCAGGATGCATGGGCCACACTGCCCGCCGCCCCGCAGCCCCTTGCGCGCGACGGCTTCACGCTCACGACGGCAGGCAATCGGCTTGCGCTATGGGGCGGGCGCACTGCGGCAGGCACAGCTTTGCAGACGGGCATGACATTTAATCCCACAAACTTGCGCTGGGCAGAACTGGCCACGACGAACGCGCCAGCGGCCCGCAGCGGTCACACGACCGTGTGGTCAGGTCGCGAACTTCTGGTGTGGGGCGGCGTGAATGGTGCAGGCACGGCGTTGACCACCGGTGCGCGAGTGGAACTGGATGCCGGCCAGTGGAACACGTTCACCAACACCTACCCCATTGCCAACGGACACTCCGCCGTCTGGACGGGACAGGAAATGATCCTTTATGGCAACGTGACCGGCGATACCGACAAATCCGTTCGTTACCGCCCAGCCATCAACGGCTACTACTACGTTCAACCCTGACCCGCCAGCCGACGAAACATATACAGCACAAACCCCGGAGGCCGTCATGACTTCCGGGGTTCTCTTGATTTGCAGCCTCCGACGATAGTCGGCGCACTTGTTCTCAACATCTGATTTGCCGTGTTCTCACGAACGCGGCTAACGGGATCAGCGTCGCGCCTTGGGCAGCGCGCTTGTGCCCGCGTAAACCGCGTTCTTGCCGAGCAACTGCTCGATGCGCAGGAGTTGGTTGTACTTCGCCAACCGATCCGAGCGGCTCAGCGAACCGGTCTTGATTTGGCCGCAATTCGTCGCCACGGCGATGTCGGCGATGGTCGCATCTTCGGTTTCGCCAGAGCGATGGCTCAGGACAGCGGTGTAGGCGTGGGTCTTTGCCAGCTCCACCGTGTCGAGCGTCTCGGTGAGCGAACCGATTTGGTTCACCTTCACCAAGATCGAGTTGGCCACCCCGAGCTCGATGCCCTTGCGCAGGAATTTCGGGTTGGTGACGAAGTTGTCGTCGCCGACGAGTTGAACCTTGTCGCCGAGCTTCTCGGTGAGCTTCTTCCAGGTGGCCCAGTCACTCTCGCCGCAGCCGTCTTCGATGCTGACGATGGGATACTTCGCCACCAGCTTGGCCCAGATGTCTACCAGTTCGTCGCCGGTCAGCTTCTCGCCAGTGCTCTTCTTCAGCGTGTAGGTGCTGTTGCCGGAGTAGAACTCGGAAGCGGCCGGATCAAGGGCAATGTAAATCTGTTTCCCGGCCTTGTAGCCGGCGTTCTTGATGGCGAGCAGGATGGCGTCGAGCGCTTCGTCCGCGCTCTTGAGGTTGGGAGCGAACCCGCCTTCGTCGCCCACCGCGGTGCTCAGGCCCTTGCCTTTGAGCACACCCTTGAGCGCGTGGAAGGTCTCGACGATCGCGCGCAGACCTTCGCTGAAGGTGGGCAGGCCCAGCGGCATGATCATGAATTCCTGGAAGTCAATCGGGGCGTCGGAGTGCGCGCCGCCGTTGATGACGTTGGCCATCGGGGCGGGCAGGACCTTGGCGTTCGGCCCGCCGAGGTATTTGAACAGCGGCTGGCCAAGACACTGAGCGGCGGCCTTCGCGGTCGCGAGTGAGACGGCGAGGATGGCGTTCGCGCCAAGCTTGGACTTCGTTTCCGTGCCGTCGAGCTTTAGCATCGTGGTGTCCACGGTGAGTTGATCGAGCGCGTCCACGCCCTTGAGGGCGGGGAGAATCTTGGTGTTCACGTTCGCCACGGCCTTGCTCACGCCCTTGCCGAGGAAACGCTTCTTGTCGCCGTCGCGCAGTTCAATGGCTTCGTGTTCGCCGGTGCTCGCGCCCGAGGGCACGGCCGCGCGGCCCACGGTGCCGCAGCACAAAGTCACGTCCACCTCGACGGTGGGGTTGCCGCGTGAATCGAGAATCTCACGCGCCTGGATGTTTTGGATGTTTGTCATAAATCAATTTCGTTGTCGGTAAATGCCACTAGAGGCTCGCGCATGATAGGAACGAGCGCCGGTGAGTCAAGGCGGGCCTTGCCGCCCATTCTACAAAGCCTCCGTGGAATTATAGCTGCGCCGCGTCCCCGTCACGATAGTTTGACAGCGCTGGAACGCCGGATAACAATGCCCCCGCTCCTGTTGGTCAAGCGTTCTGGCGAGTCGGAACATGAAACTGATTCTGTTGATCGCAACCCTGACCGCGCTGGTCCTGCCGAGCGCGAAGGCCGCCGCGTCCGACGCCCCGGTCGAGGAGGACGGCGTCGCCTTCGCCATCGTCTATGACACCTCTGGCAGCATGGCCGAAACCGTGCGCGACGCGCAGGGCAAACAAACGCCCAAGTTCCGCATCGCCAACCGCGCCCTCGCCGCCATCGCCAACCGCATCCAGGCGTTCGCCGCCGACACCAACGCCGGCCCGCGCAAGATCCACGCCGGCTTGTTTGTGTTCTCGGAAAGCGGCGGGCGCACGGCGTTGCCGTTCGGCCCGTTCGACGGCGCCGCGCTGACCAACTGGGCGAAGAACTTCTCCAGCCCCGGTGGCGGCACGCCCTTGGGCAACGCCCTGACGACTGCCTGTCGCGCGGTGCTGAACTCCGGCCTCACCCGCAAACACGTCCTCGTCATCACCGACGGGATGAACACCGTCGGCCCGCAGCCCACGGTCACGCTCCCGCCACTGCTCAAGGAAGCCGACCGCAAGCAGACCCTCCTCGGCGTCCACTTCGTCGCCTTCGACGTGGACGCGAAGGTGTTTGACGGCGTGAAAAAGCTCGGCGCAACCGTCCTCGGCGCGGCCGATGAAACTCAGCTCAATACGCAGTTGGAATTCATCCTCGAAACCAAGATCCTGCTCGAAGCCGAAGAACCTGCGAAGAAGTAGCGACCAAAGTCGAAACCGAATGCAGCCAGGTCAGACAACGACGGCCAGCAACGCAGACAGCGTGATATCAATGCGCCTGAGCGTGCTGCCGCGCGTCCCGCCGGCAGAACTAACTTCCTGTTTTGAGAATGGAACTGCCGGCGGGACGCACGGCAGCACGTTCTTTGGTCCGCCCGCCTCCGTGTCCATCGCGTCGTCTCTGCGGTTTTCTCACAACCTCTCGCAACCCACAAACCAGTAACCCCACCCCCAAACCTATGTTCAGAGCCATCAAACGCCTCTTCATCTGGCTCGGCCTCGCTGCCGAGAAAGCCACCGAAACCGACGCCATCAACCAGGCCGTCGTCGAGCGCGGCATCCGCGACTCCAAGGCCAAGGCCGACAAGGCGCATTACGCCAACGGCCAGCTCGCCGGGCAGATCGCGCTCCTCAAGGACCAGGTCAAGCGCCAGGCCCGCAAGAAGGAGGAACTCGAAAGCCTCGTCCAGGCCGCCGTCGCCGCCAACGACGAGGCCAACGGCGCCGCCTACGCCGAGGAACTCGCCGCCCTGGAGGCCGACCTCAACGAGAACCAGGCGCAGCTCGACAACCTGGAGCAGCTCTACAAGCAGAACACCGAGATCATCGCCCAGAGCCTGCGCGAGATTCAGAAGTTCGAGCGCGAGTTCGAGGCCACCAAGGCCAAGGTCGCCATCGGCCGCTCGCTCGAAAACCTCGCCGGCATGATGAAGTCCTCCATCACCGAGTTGCAGGGCATGATGGGCGGCGAGATGGCGCAGTCCATGCAACAACTCCGGCAATCCGCCGCCTCGGGCGAGGGCCAGATGCGCGCCACGCTCGACCTGGCGAAGGAAATGGGCGCGGGCATTTCGCGCCAGCAAGAGGCCCGCAAGATGCGCGGCAAGCTGCTCTTCGACGAATACAAGAAGAAGATGGGTATGGTCCAACCCGAAGCCGCCGCCACCCAGCCCGCCGCCAAACCGGCGGAGCGACAGAAGATCGCGGAGTGAACTTCTAACTACGCGTGTATGTATGTCATCGTTGGCATCGTTCTGTTCTTTTTCGTCTTGCAGGCGGTAACCGCCCGCTTGGAAAAGCGAATGGTGTGGCCTTACGGGAACCCCGAGGCACAGCCTCAATATCCAGACGATTCTGGTTACGGAATTCGTTGGGTAGGCGATGCTGTTAATGCAGGTTTCTCCCACTTTGGTTGGGCGCCGGATTTGAAGGGGCCACGTTACCGCGTCAGCTATGCGCTGTTGGCATCACCTCAGCGGGATTGCTTCGTCATCATTGGGGTTGGAAAGATCCTTTCCATGGCCCTTCGTGGGACGTGGATCTACACCCGCACGGCGAATGGACAAGTGTATTACACGACAGATAATCAATCTTGTGTGGAGATTGACATCGGAAGGCAATGGCGGAGTCAACTGGTACGAGCAGGCACGTTTGCCGATCTGCTGCGTCGTCACCAAGAGTTGCTTCGAGATCGAGGCGCCACTGCGCATGAGTTCACCGTCGGGCGAGAAGTGGAGGAGTTTAAGAGCGTGCGGGAAGATCGCTACCAAGCGTTGTCTCGTCAGCAACTAATAGCGTTCACAGACGCTTCACGGCAAAACTGGCGCTACACTTATTGGGGCGCCTGCAAACTGGCAGCCTTAAATTACTCGATTGGACTATTGAGGGGGATTACCTACGGTCGAATACCTCGGTGTGCCTGATCAACGTTGTGACAAACGATACGTGGTTTACACGTTCTACTTCATTCGGAGGAACAATTATGACAGCTCGTGGAAGGATCGTTTTGACGTTGCTCGTCCTCGCCGCCGTCGGCGTGGGCGTTGGGCAATGCCGCGACGATCTCGCCAGCCAGCGTGTGGACTCGCGAAGCGTTTGGAGTGCGGTGTCTTCAGCGCCGCTTTGGCTGCCGGCGTTCCAGTTCCCGGGCAGCTCCGACGGTTCTCAAATCAGGCATTGGGACTATGAATCTCTGCGTCTTTCGCGTCTCTGCGGTTCCATGCATCCCGTTTCAACCGCAGAGACGCGAAAGACGCAGAGGGTCATGGAGAGGATTGGCAGGCAACGAAGGGTGCCCGGAAAGAGCAGCGCTGAAGACGACGCACTCCAAACGCTTCGCGACAGCCTTGCCTGCCTCTGGTTTGGCCGCTGTACCGGAAGCCGGTTGCTGACCTGATTTCACTTCAATTTGCCGTAACTAGAAAAGGAAAATTATGACAGCACGTGGAAAGATCGTTTTGACCTTGCTCGTCATCGCCGTCGTCGGCGTGGGCGCGTGGAAATGGTGGGACAAGATTAACAGCAGCAAAGCGCACGGCCCGGGCCAGCCGCCCAGCGCCGCCAGCGCGCCCGCGTCGCCCGGCGCAGCGGCCGCTCCCGCCGCCGCCAGCGCCGAGCCCGCCAAGCCGATTGTGCTCGCCGAGACGCAGACGGAGATTCCGAAGCTCGCGCCCGCCGGCGTGTATCAGCCCAAGGACAACGTCGTCGAGATCGAGTTGAGCGAATACGCCGGTTACTCCGGCTTGATCGTCGCCAACGGCGGTCTCGCGCCCAACGAGGACTCGGTCTTCTTCAAGAAGCACGGGTTCAAGCTCAAGATCACGTTGAGCGAGGAGGAAAGCTGGTCGGCGTTGAACAGCGGCAAGATGGCCGCGTCCGCCACCACCGCCGACGTGCTGGCCGTGTATGGCCGGCAGTTCCAGGTGATCGTGCCGGTGCAGATCGGCTTCTCGCGCGGCGCGGACGGCGTGGTAGTGCGCAGCGACATCAAGCGCATCAACGATCTCAAGGGCAAGGTGCTCGTCACGGCGCAATTCACCGAGGCGGATTTCTTCATCCGTTACCTCGCACAGGAGGCGGGCCTGGGCATCGGCAATCTCGCCGACCTCAAGGAGAAGCCCGATCCCGAGCGGTTGAACCTGGTCTTCGCCACGGACGCGTTCGCCGCGGGCGACCTGTTCCTCGCCGACGTGAAGGCGGGCGGTGGCAAGCTCGCTGGCTGCGTCACCTGGGCGCCCAAGACCACCGAGGTGGCCGACGCCAGCGGCGGCAAGGCGCACGTCCTCGCCACCAGCAAGAACCTGCTCGTCATCGCCGACGTGTTGATCGTGAACAAGGGTTTCGCCCAGCAGAATCCCAAGATGGTCGAGGGCCTCGTGAACGGTTTGCTGGAGGGCAATCGCGCCGTGCGCGACAACCCGACCGCGTGGCTGGACCTCATTGGCCGGACGTTCAAGTGGGACAAGGAACAGACCAAAGCCGAACTGGCGAAAGTGCATTTCTCGAACCTGCCGGAGAACCTGGCGTTCTTTTCCGGCGCGATTGACGCCGCGGGCAGCTTTGGCGGCATCTATCAATCGGCGGTCTATGCTTACGGCAGCCCGTTGATCAAAGATCCGGTGGACAGCGACCGGTTCATGGAGTTGAAGCATCTCAAGGCGCTGGAGCAAGGCGGCGCGTTCAAGGATCAGAAGGTCGCCATCGCGCCGATCCGCACCGGCGGCGCCGCGGCGGCCGTCGAGGGCGACCCGCTTCTGAGCAAGGACATCCGCTTCCTGTTCGCGCCGAACTCGGCGAACCTCGACATGGCCAATCAGGACAACCTGAGAAACCTGGAAGCGATCAAGCGGCTGTTGCAGGTGAGCCCCGGCTCGGTGGTGCTGCTGCGCGGGCACGTGGACAATTCGCTCGTGGACAAGTTCCGCCAGCAGGGCGGCGACAGTTACGTGCGCCAGATGGCGATGCGCGCGATCGAGTTCAGCAAGCAACGCGCGGCGGAGATCAAGCGCGTGCTCATCGAGAAGCACGGCATTGACGCGGCGCGGCTCGACACCGTGGGCCGCGGTTGGGAAGAACCCCTCGGCCCGGACATGGAGAAGAACCGACGGGTGGAGGCGCAGTGGTTTACGCTGGAGTGACGGCGGAAATCCGAAACCCGAATTCCGAATTCCGAAACAAGCTCGAAAACCGAATGCCGAAAACCAAATGACGTAGCGGCGACTCGGCAGAGCGCCGCTGAATGAAGTTTGAAGACATGCTGACCTATGGAACCAACGGAACAAGACCGTCATAGAAAGGACTGCGAACACGGAGTTCGGCATTTCGAGCGGGTTCTGCGTCTTGCTCTCAACCTCGCATCGTGCGGCGTGGCGATTCACAAGCACAACTACGATCCTCACTTCAACAGTGCGTGGGAATTGGTGGCTGGCACACACACTCACGCACTGAAGTTCTTCTGGGACGCGCGCGACCAGTTTTTCACGATGCGCCAGGCGGAGTTGAAGGACTCTGGATACGGAACTGTGAAGATGCCCTACGACCATGAATGGCAGCTTGTCGGTGAAGAGTCCGTTGACGTAAGAGGTGGAGCAGACGAAATGGAGTTCTTGGAAAGGTATTTGAGAGCCAAGTACGTCGCTTCTTGACCGCAAAGACCCGGGCGTCGCGCACTGAGTAATGTCCATGACCACTTGCAGCAAAGTCATTCAACCGCACCCGGTGCTGGCCGACGTTAACCGGCTCGCGCCAGCGTCTTGGAGTGTGGCAGCCCTCTGCCGCTTTGGCCGCGCGGAACGCGCCGGAGGACCGGCGCACTCCAAAACCTGGCGGACGCCACGGCGCGATTCCGTCCGAATCCCAAAGGGATTCCGTAACAAAGCCCAGGGTTGCGAGGCACGAGCTACCCTGGGTAACCCGTCCAATACCGACACAACCCTGAAGGGGTTGCGTCCATTGCCGCGCACCACACGCCACAACCCCGTTGGGGTTGGAATTGTTTTGGGGACGTTTACCCAGGGTAGTCGCTCCGCTCCAACCCTGGGCTGGTGGACACAATCCCGTTGGGATTGTTGGCGAGCCATGCCAACCACGCGTTTCTTACCAGCTGCCCGGCCTCGAAGAGGCCGAATCCGAATAGCCGTGGGTGAAACCCACGGAACGCGGTCGGAAGAATTGTGCGACCCCGCAGGGGTCAAACGAATCGGGCAACAGCGACCGTGGGTTGGCACCCACGGCTATTCACATCGCGTCCCTTCGGGACGCCAGTCTGCGCTACGAACGCGCGCGACCCTCTGGACTTCGCGCTTGGGATTTCCTTCGGAGTTCGGATTCCGCACCTTGGATTTCACCCCATGACCACCCGCGGCAAAATCACCTTGGTGCTCCTCGCCCAGTTCGCGCCAGCGTCTTGGACTGCGGCAGCCCCCTGCCGCTTTGGCCGCGCGGAAAGCGCCGGAGGGCCGGCGCACTCCAAATCCTGGCGGACGACGCGGCGCAATTCCGGCCGAATCCCAACGGGATTCCGTAACCAAGCCCAGGGTTGCGCGGCACGCGCTACCCTGGGTAGTCGCTCCGCTCCAACCCTGGGCTGGTGGACACAATCCCGTTGGGATTGTTGGCGAGCCGTGCCAACCGATTTCGGATTTCGCACTTCGCATTTCACCCCATGACCACCCGCGGCAAAATTGTTCTGACGCTCCTCGTGCTGGCCATCGTCGCCGTCGGCGCGTGGAAGTGGTGGGAACGTCTCTCCGCCACGCCCAGCCAGCCGCCGCCGGTTTCGACCACGACCACAGCTACGTCTGCCACACCCGCCCCTGACGCCGCCGGCAAGCCAGTCGCGTTGGTCGAGACGCAAACGGAAATTCCCGCGCTCGCCGCGCCGGCCGCCTACGAACCCAAAGACAACACCGTCCTGATCGAGCTCAGCGAATACGCCGGCTACGCCGGGTTGATCGTCGCCAACGGCGGCCTGGACCCGAACACCAACTCGATCTTCTTCACCAAGCACGGGTTCAAAGTGAAGATTACCCTCAGCGAGGAGGAAAGCTGGGCCGCCCTGAACAGCGGCAAGATGGCGGCCTCGGCCACGACCGTGGACGTGCTCGCCACGTACGGCCGGCAGTTTCAGGTCATCGTGCCAGCGCAAATCGGTTTCTCGCGCGGCGCGGACGGCGTGGTCGTGCGCAGCGACATCAAGCGCATCAACGCACTGAAAGGGCGCACCCTCGCCACCGCGCAGTTCACCGAGGCGGATTTCTTCATCCGCTATCTCGCGCAGGAAGCCGGCCTCAGCATCAACATGCTGCCCAGCCTCAAGACCACGCCCGACCCGGACAAGCTGAACCTCGTCTTCTGCGCGGACGCCTTCGCCGCGGGTGATTTCTTCCTCCAGGATTTGCAGGGCGAACAGCGCCTGGCCGGCTGCGTGACGTGGGCGCCGAAGACCGGCGAGATCGTCAAGGCGAGCAACGGCCGCGCGCACATCCTCACGACGAGCGCGAACCTGCTCATCGTGGCGGACATTCTCGTCGTGAACAAAGGCTTCGCCCAGCAGCATCCGGAAATGGTGGCCGGCCTGGTGAACGGCCTGCTCGAAGGCAACCGCGCCGTGCGCGACAACCCGACCGCGTGGCTGGACCTCATCGGCAAGGCGTTCAAGTGGGATCGCGACCAGACCAAAGCCGAACTGGCGAAGGTTCACCTCTCGAATCTGCCGGAGAACCTGGCGTTCTTCTCGGGCGCGATTGACGCCGCGGGCAGCTTCGGCGGGATTTACCAATCGGCGGTGTATTCCTACGGCAGCCAGTTGATTAAAGACCCGGTGGACAGCGACCGCTTCGTGGAGTTGAAGCACCTAAAGGCTCTGGAGCAGTCCGGGGCGTTCAAGGATCAGAAGATGGCCATCGCGCCGATCCGTTCGTCCGGCACATCCACGGTGGAAGGCGATCCGCTGTTGAGCAAAGACATCCGGTTCTTGTTCGCGCCGAACTCCGCCGCGCTGGACCTCGCCAGCGACGCGAACCTGAAGAACCTGGAAGTCATCAAGAAGCTGTTGCAAGTCAGCCCCGGCTCGGTGGTGTTGCTGCGTGGGCACGTGGACAACTCGAAGGTCGAGGAGTTCCGCAAGACCGGCGGCGAGCCGTATGTGCGCACGATGGCGTTGCGCTCGGTCGAGCTGAGCAAGAATCGCGCGGCGGAGATCAAGCGCCTGTTGATCGAGAAACACGGCGTGAGCGCCGAGCGGGTGGACATCGTGGGCCGTGGCTGGGAAGAGCCCGTGGGCGCGGATCCGGAACTGAACC
>CAZJTM010000045.1:0-32860 GCA_964548925.1 uncultured Verrucomicrobiota bacterium
CCTTGGGCGGTTCACAACTTACAAGCCTCCGGCTTTGCCGGAGGTTGTTGACTCCAGTCAGGCTCGCCCTCCGGAGTGTAGCGGCAATCCTGGGCCAGCAGCACCACGCGGAATTGGGGGATCACCTTTCGAACTTCTTGGACTTGTCGCACCAAGGCTTGAACATAAGCCTCGTCCAAGTCGCCGGGATTTGGCAAACGGAGCAGCCGAGTCAGGGCCAGAAAGCTGGCATTGGCTTTTTGCGAAGGCGAAAGTCCGCAACTCAGTCTGTGGCGCGGTGGCCAGCCTGAATCGCCAAACAAGTGCGCGTGACCATCAATCACGACCGCCGGATCCGTGGGACGGGGTTGGGTAATCCAGAGTCCTGAAATTGCGATCAAAATCAGAACGACTCCTGCGCCCGCCCCCCCCAGCCAAGTTGCCGCAGCGATCGGGCGTTCCCGCGACCGCAGCCAGCGCGAGGACAGAATGAAGACCAGAACTTGTAGCGTGAGTCCCGCCAGCACGGCGACGGCGCAAAAACCGGCCATGCCCGACAGCAATGGGGTGCGTCCCCAAAGAGCGGCGACAGCCACCACGCCCGCGGTGGTCGGCAGGCCGATTGTGCCCAGCCATAGCAGGCCCAGGACGGCGTAGGGCTTGGCCAGGCCGAAGGTCGCCCCCACGAGCAGCGCGCCGCCGATGGCCAGCGTCAACAGGTTCGTCCCCACCGCAGCCAGCACCGGCATTCGCCATCCGCCTGGGATTCTCCGGCTGGGGTGCTCAGTGCTCATACCTGGTGGTGACAAAGGCGTGGTGATCAAGGCGAGGAGGTTAAGGGAAGTCGTGAGGGAGCAGGAAGGCGGGCAGGTGGTGATGATTGAGTTGGCAACGGACATGGCCCGCCCCGCTCCAGTATTTGTGTCAGGCAGGGTGAGGCGCAGCCGGTCTTCGTCGCACCACGATGCGGGCAATGCCAACCACGATGAGAAAGGCCAGGCAGAGGGTCGCCTCGACCATCAGGGCGAACACGTATACGAAGATGAAATACTCATCGCGAACGACCCCAAAGGACAGGTAGGCGCCGACAATGGTGAGCAAGGCGGTCAGCGTCGTGACGACCATGGACCAGCGCGGCGAAGGCGCGAGCAGTGCGGCGATGGCCGCGAAAGCGAACGGGACCAGCGGCCCCCAAAGGAGAAACAGCTCCTCTGGGTGCGGATGGCTGAACAAGATCACTGTGAAATACTCCCATCCCAAGAAGGCGATGGTGACTAGGTAACCCAATGCGGCGAAACCCAGCACGCGAGACTTTGAGGTGAGGTTCATAGAGTGCTGTCGGGTGGAAATCGGGCGATTCGGTCAGGACCGTTTCCGGGGTTGGATCCATTCCCAACAGCCAAGGGCGAGCCACCACAGGAGAAAGAACTCCAGGAAGCCGGTGATCAGAAAGGTCGTGCGGCTCGAAAGAGCCTCTCCTAGGGCATAGGCAGGAAGGAGCAGGTAAAACGGAATCAAAGCGAAACCGCGCGGGAGTCCCATGAGCGCATGGACTTGTTGGCAAGCAAAGAATAGGAGCGCGAAAGTCACGGCGGCGGCGCCGGCGGCGATGAGGATTCTCTTGGTCGTGGTCATAGGAGAGAGCGTTTAGAGGGATAGCCGGCGAGAAGCAATAGCAACGCGAGGGCGAGTTTCTTCATCTGATGCGCGGGGGTTGTCTGTGGGGATGTGAAGGGCGGTGGGTACCCTCCGACTAACGAAGAGCGGCCATGAAGTCGCCGATGCTTAGACTCGGCACTCGGGAGTATTGGACCTGCAGGGCGGCAGCTTGCACCCAGCGCACAGCGGGAGAGTCGGCCAAGGTGGGGGATAGTCCGACCGTGGCGACAACAGCGAGACAGACAGCGATGGCCCGGATTCTCAGGGTTACACGAGCGGCACGGCTTGTTTTCATGGCGGCACTCTACTCGCTCGCCCGGCGAGGGTGTTAATCGAAAGACTCTGGGAGCACATTTGGAGAAGTGATGGAAAAAAGGGAACGGTTCATGGCGAGTTTGTGAAGCAGTGCGATCTGCGCGTCATGCTGAGCCGACAAAACCGAAGCATGCGGAGAAGCAGTTCATGAAGATTCCAGTTGGTTCACCTTTGGATCGTTACGCCGCCAGTAGTCCTCCCGAGCGAGCGGCATGCAGGTCTGCTTTCTCCAAACTATCCAGTGCATCGTTCACGGCCAGCAGATCCTCGTCGAGCATTGGCGAAGGCAGTTCCACCGCCTCCACGTCCACGCGCTCCAGTTGACCGCCGCGCTTTAGGCGCGACTTGCGGCGCGCATTCTCGACGAGGATGCGCCGCATCACCTCCGCGGCAGCGCCGATGAAATGCCGCCGGCCATCCCACTGCGGATCGTCTTTGCTGACGAGTCGGAGGTAAGCCTCATGCACGAGCGCTGTGACTTGTAGAGTTTGGCGCTTCCTCGACGTTTCTAGTGGGTATCCGTGGGTTCGCAGCAGCGGAATGCGGGGCAGACAGTTCAGTATGAGCCCCACCCCGCCAGCGTTGAAGCGCCACACGCCAGGCCAGTTTCCCGTGCCTCGCCGATCCTTGAAAGCGCGCTTTCATCAATGTTTATAGATTGATGATGCACCTGTGGTCTGGCCGCCGCGGTCATCGCCTCCACGGCGATTCGCCTGCGAGACGGCTCGAAGCGGCTGCCGCAGGCCAGCCGAACCATTGCGCGCAAGCCCCTCGGAGCACTTATTACCCACTACAAACGTCGAAGAACCAGCTTTCTCCTCTGCGTTTTGATCGTCGCTCTGCCGGTTTTGGCCGGGAACGCCGTCGCCGGCCCATCCGGACCGGTGACTTGGGGAAGCACCGTCAATGTTGCCAGTGGCGGTTGGGGGCGGATGATTCAGTTGACGAACGGCCACTGGCTCTGCGTCTCGACGATCTTCCCCAGCGGCACGAACACTTACCTCGCCATCTACCGCAGCACAAATGACTGCCGAAACTGGTCCCGGATTTCGCAAGTGATTGAAGCCGGCCGCACGCTGGACAACGGCGAACTGGTC
Organism: uncultured Verrucomicrobiota bacterium; assembly: GCA_964548925.1. Classification (GTDB taxonomy): domain Bacteria; phylum Verrucomicrobiota; class Verrucomicrobiia; order Limisphaerales; family MWDV01; genus MWDV01. Next base: position 3,051 of record CAZJTM010000045.1, read on the forward strand.
GCCTTGCCGAATGGCAATGTCCTGCTCACGATGCGCTCGCTTATCACTGGCTTGTCTTACCGCCTGCCCGTCTATCGCAGCACCGACAACGGCCAGTCGTGGAACTATCTCAGCAACATTGACGCGAGCGAAGGGGCGGGCACGCTTGGGCTTTGGGAGCCGGACTTCTGGGTGTTGGACGATGGCCGGCTCGTGGTGACCTACTCCAACGAACGCCACCAAACGGATTCTCCCGCCTACAGCCAGATCATTTCCGCGCGGGTATCTGTCAACAACGGCGTCACGTGGGGCAGCGAAATTTGGGCGGTCGCCCAGCCGGGTGGCGGTAGCTTGCGCCCCGGGATGTCGCAAATGGCGCGCATGGCCAACGGCAAGTACATCCTGGTCTATGAGGTGGTCGGGCGCGGCAACGCGGACGTGTACTTCAAGACTTCCGACACCGGCGTCAACTGGCCTTCGGGCCTGGGCACGCGCATCCCCTGCCAGCATTGCGGGCCGTTTGTAACGACGTCGCCGGATGGCCGCGTTTTCGTGACCTCGTGCGAGAACGAAGTCTCGTTCAGCGAAGATTTCGGCGAGACATGGCAGAAGATGGATCCGCCGGCGTGGAATCTCGGTTTTGCCTTCTCCTGGCCCGCCGTGTATGCCACGCGCACCAACGAACTCGGCGTCCTGGCGGTCGCGCCCACGCTGAAGCTGCGGTTCGGCGACCTTTCACCGCCGATCGTTTGGCCAAATCCGTTTGTGGAAAACTTCAACAACGGTCTGGACGTAAACTGGACGCGGTACGGCAGCAATATCACCGTCAGCAGCGGGCATTACTTGCTCAACCACACCAACTCCTATGGCAAAGCGCTGACCGGCGATGGTTTCTGGACGGATGGCACGCTGGAGGCGGATGTGATGCTCACCACCTCCTCCGGCAATGCCGGTTTGGTTTTCCGGGCAACGAACCCGGACTACACAGGCCCAGACGATATGGCGGGCTACTACGTCGGGTTGGATCCAGGTGGATCGGTGATGCTAGGGCGGATGAACTACGCTTGGACTCAACTCGCGTCTGCGCCGGCGACCGTGGGCACGAGTGTCTGGCATCGTCTCAAGGTCACGATGCAGGGCGCGACGCTGAAAGTTTACGTGAACGATCTGAACACGCCGAAGCTTGCCTTGAGCGACAGCACGCACCGGCGCGGGCAGATCGGCGTGCGCGCCTTCCAGTGCAACGCCCAATTCGACAACATCACTTTCACCAATGCCGCCCCGCTGCGGGTGGAATTGCAGAAGTCGGACGCCGGGCTGACGTTTTCCTGGCCTCAGACGGCTTTCAATCTCCAGCTTGCTCGCACTCCGGCTCTGAGCGCGTTGGCAAATTGGCTTCCCGTCACCAACCCAGCCACGCTCTCCAACGGCCGCTGGAGTTTGTCGCTGCCCTGGCCGGATGCTGCTGCGGAGTTCTATCAGTTGCAGCCCAAATCAAACTGACCGCCATCACTTCTTCCCCGTCACGCTCTTGATGTATTCCACCTCGCCTGGCACCAGCGGCTTGCCATTCGGGCGGAAGATGTCATGGAACAGCATTTCAGGCTCGGCGGTGTAGGTCTTCGTCCACGTGTCCCAAGGATAAATGGTTTGGGTCTTGCCGGCCACAAAGCCCCAGTTGTAGGCCGCCACGCGCTCCTGCTTGAAATACTCCAGGATCGGCTTGAAGGTGCTGCCGCGCGGGCGGGCCATGTATTCGGTGCAGAGGATCGGGCGGTTGAACCGCTTCAGGTTTTGGACGCACTGCTTCACTTCGTCGAGCGGCGCGTAGCTGTGGAAGGAGATGACGTCCGATTCTTCGAAGATGATCTTCTCCATCGGCGAATACTTGGCCGGGTCGCCCCACGTGCCGACCCAGACACCCGCCGTCACGGGTTGCGAAGGATTTGCTTCGCGCGCCCAGGCGAAAGCTTTCTTCAAAAGCATGTTCGCCATCTCGGCCTTGTTCCGGAGCTCGACCTTGCCATAGGCGGATTCGTTCGGGTTGTCGGGCTCGTTGAAGATGTCCCAGACCTGCACGCGCCGGTCGTCCTTGAAGCGCGAGATCACCCCGACGATGTAAGGTTTCAACTCGTCGTGCCGCTTCGGGTCGCCGAGGATTTCTTTGCCCGGGCTTTGCACCCAGCCGGAGTTGTGGACATGGGGCTTGGGCTCGCGCTGCTTGCCAAGCTTGGGGAACGGATCCCACACGGCGTCCAACGGCACGAACATCACGCCGATATGGTGTTTGTCCGCCAGCGCGAGGAACTCGTCCATGCGCTTGAGGAAACCCGCCTTGTCCTGCTGCCAGAGCAGGTCGTGCAGGAACACCCGCACGCTGGTAAAGCCGAGGTCCTCGGCCCAACCGAGTTCGCGGTCAATGGTCTTTGGGTCCCAGGTGTCCGCCTGCCACATTTCGAGTTGGTTGATGGCGGTGCTGGGTCCGAAGTTGCAGCCCACGAGCCAGGGTTGTTTGGCATACCAAGCGTTGGCCTGCTCCGGCGTCCAACGATCGCGGGCGGAGGTGGCGAAAGCTGCGGCGGTCAACAAGGCGAGGAGTGGGAGGGTTTGGTTCAGTTTCATGATTGATCTTGAGGTTGATTCAACCGGAAAAGCGGTGTCGCGGGCAATTGTTTTGTTTCGATTTACTCGTAACGCACGCGGTAGAACTTCGCGCCGAAACCGGCGGTGCTGCTGTCCGTCCACGCGAACGGAAGAGCGGGCGGATTGGTCGTGAACTGAGTTTCCCAGACAATCGGCTGGCTTAGATTGCTCGTCGTCTGGATGACATATTCGGGCCCACGGTCGCCATCCACGATCAATTGGAACGCGCCTTCGCTCAGGGCCGCCGCGCCCAGCCGAGGGCGGATAAGGTTCGTCACGGTGATCGAGAAGCTCTGCGTTGCGCTGAGGCTGGGCGTGGCACTGTCACTCACTTTGAGGCTGACGGGATTGGTTGAACCCGCTTGTGCCACGGTGGGCCGCCACATGAACACACCATTGGTGGGGTTCACGCTCGCTCCAACCGGCGCGGTGAGCAGGCTGAATGTGAGCGTCTGGCCGGCATCCGGATCACTGGCGATGTTGGTGATGACCAGCGTCTGGCCGGCGCCCATCACACGGTCGGCCACTGGCAAAAGTGCGGGCGGCCGATTGGCCAGCGCCGCGATTTCATCGCCTGTCAGCGCCCGGCCGTAAACCCGGGCATCGCGGATCGTGCCGTTGAAGAATTCGTCGCCCCCCGGAAAGTCGGCGCCCAGAAACAGCGGCTCGTTCACCACGCCGAAACGCAGCGCCACGGCGGGTTGGTTGAGGTCCAAGACGCCGTTCAGATAAAAGCGCACAGCAGCGCCATCGTAAGTCACGGCGGCGTGTGCCCACTCACCAAGCGGCAGCTTCGCGACGGAATTCCACGAGCCACTGCCCACGCCGCCCGGGGGTGCGCCCCAGTTCGCGCTGAAGCGCAGCGAGCCGTCGCCCCAAACCTGCAGAGCGTAGGGAGACGTGTTCGTGCCCTTGGTGATGATGCCGGCCCAGTCGGCGAACGCGTCGGCGCGGATCCAGGCCGCGAGGGTGAGGGCGTGTTGCACGTCGTTGCCCAGCGCCTCGCCGCAATTCACGTAATCCGTGCTGCCGTTGAGTTTGAGGCCGGGGTTCGTCCACACCGGCGCGCCCTGGACTGATCCCGTGCGGCCACAGACGGTACTGCTGGCGATTACACCGCTCGCCTCCTCCAAGCGGAATCGGGCCACCAGAAAATCGGCGTCTTCGTTTACGACCGAGTTGGTCGGCACGGGCGAGCCGAAGTCGGGCATGTTGGCCGCGGTCCATGCAAGGCGCTGCGCGCGGATGCGGCGCAGGCCGCCGCAGCCTTCGCCGGAGTTGTTGTTCGCGTGATAAACATTCCACCATTGGCCGGAGACATCCTGCAGAACGCAGTTGTGCCCGGGACCATAAGCGCCCGCTTTCTTGGTGAAGACGGGGCCGGACTTCGTCCAGTGCGCCGGGTTGAGCGGGTTTGTGCCCGTGAGGGTCAGCAGACCCAGCGTGTAATCGTCCGTCCAGCAAACGCTCGCCGAATACACGATGAAGAGGCGGCCATTGCGCTGAAAGCCCCACGGCCCTTCGTTCACATCGGGGTCCCCGATGGTTTCCCAGCTCAGAGTAGGCGCGGAGATTTGGACCGGCGCAGCGCTGAGGGTGTAGGGATTGCTCATGGGCGCGATGAAGATTTTCTGCTGACCGCGCACCGGTTCACCCGAGAAAAGGTAGTAAAGCTGGTTGCTCCAGGCGAACACGCTGCCGTCAATGTTCCAATAGTCCTTGAAGATCACGCCGCGGCTCGTGTAAGGGCCATAGGGACTCGTGCCCGCGCTCTCCGCGACGAAGCCGCGGCGGTCAATGCCGCCGGTGTTCAGATTCGTGTTGAGCGTGTAATAGAGATACCAGCGGTTGCTGATCCAGTGAATCTCCGGCGCCCAGAGTTCTGAACAGCCCGGTGAGAAGATCACCGTGTCTGTCGCCGTGGCCAGGCCGCCGAGCGAGGCTGACCGCCGCAACCGAATGTTGCAGCCATCGCTCTGCACCAAGTGGTAAAAGCCGTCCTTGAGCGTCACAGTGGGATCCTGGCCCTGCATAAGGGGGTTGGTGAGGCAGGCGGCCGGCGACGCTGTGGGGAAAAGACCACCCAACGCAATCAGGATGCTGGCCAACGACCCGACCAGGGAGGATGACCGCAGGAAATCCGAAAGACGAAAGACGAAAGACGAAAACCGAATGGGCTGCCTGTTCATGGTTTTGACTGTCACTCGATCCCCATGTCTTTCCGAAAGGCGGCCACCATTAGTACATGCCGACGGTTGTTCTCCGTGCTGCCCTCGCTTTCATAGTTCAATCCGTAGGGCCAGAAATGGGTGCCGTCGGAATTGATGTTCGCCGCGGGGCCGTCGAGCGCGCGAATCTGCGCCACGCCGTTCGCGCCTGTCCACACACCGCCGGAGAGGTTTGCGCCCCATTGCCAGGTCGTGCCGACGCCGAGGGTGTGCGAAATCTCGTGGAGCGCGGTGCGGTAGTTTTGGTAGGCGGCGTTGCCGCCGAAGTCAATCCAACCGCTATAATTACCTTGGGCCGTGGGCACGCCGGGATTGTAGTTGGCCGTGACATGCTTGCGGAACGTGCCGTAGCGGTTGTATTGCGCGACCGCGCCGTCCATCGCATAGACGATGCGCGCCCGGACGTCGGCGGGCCAGCTCTCCGAGCCACCCGCCAGTGAGTACGTGAGCGGCCCTTGAACGGGGACAAGCAGGGCAGCTCTCACCGCAAAGAACGTCGGCGTGCCGGCTGGATTGACGGTCGTGGTGAACGTGGCGTTGCCGCTTGTGTCGAGTACCTTCACGCCCACCGGCGACCAGTTTGCAACGGAGGCGTTCAGGTTGGCAGACTGAAGCAAATAACACGTCGCACCGGGTTGGCCGCCGGTGGCGTTCAAGGTCAGCGTGGTGCCGGTGATAACACTGCGGCTGATGCGCGCCCGCGGTGCCGCGAGGAACTCGCCGGGCGTGAGCGCCGAATTTGAAATGCGCACTTCGTCAATGAAACCGTAAGCCCGGTCGGTGTGCCCGCCGGCATACAGCCCGCGCCCGACCGACCACGCACCGGCGGTCCAGTCGCTGCCATTCACGCTGCCTTTCGCGAGCGCGCGATTGGGACTGCCACTGAGCGCGATGTTGTTGGACGCCACCAGCACGTTGTTCACGTACATCTTGAGCGATGAACCGTCGCTGACGGCGGCCAGGTGATACCACGGCGCGCCCGTTCCCTCCGGGTTCGTGCCGAAGTTGAAGCCATAGAGCCAGCCCGGTGGTGAGTAGGCCTGATGCGTGTAGCCCGAGACATCTGTGAAGGCAATGCCCACACTGTCGTCCGGGCGCACCTGGAGATACAGCGCCGCGAGATCGCCGTTGGAGGTGGAGACGTTGCGCGCGTCGCGCCCGACCACAGTGCGATAGCCGCCGTTGGCTTCCGGCTTGTAAGATGCCTCGATGGTAAACTGCGCGGGCGTGATCGTTCGGGCGTTGAGGCCTGTGGGTGAACTGCTGGTGGGCGAAGTAAACATGGCTGGGTACGCGCCCGTGTTCTTCACGCTGAATCGGTTGGTATCGCCGTTCTGCGGGATGGACGCAAATGGCACATCCGCCCGATAGGCAAAGCCGGCCCAATCTCCTTGAGTCCATGCGGACAAGTGGTTGCCGTTGCCAGACACGTCCAGCGTGCTGCCGTCAAAGGCGCCCGCCGCTCCGGCGTGCGGCACGGGAGCGCCGGCCGGGCCGTTCTCAAATCGCCAGTACGCCACGGTGGCGGCATTGCTGACACACAGCACAGTAAACTGCACCAAAGCGATCAACAGGCGGCCCAGCAGGAGGTTGATGATCTTCGGCTTCATCCGTTGTTACGAGGGAAAGACACGGGGAATGTGCGGCGATGCCGTCCCCACCGGTTTGCCCACCCAGAAATGTCCCGGCCTGTGCGCTCGCGCAACAACATCATCGGCAATCGGACAGTGCTCTCCACATGAAGTCGCCGTTTAGTTGTCAATAATACTGGCCCAGACGGGATTAATCGTCCACGTGATCTCGTTGTGCGGCTGATTATCATTGTTCCACCGGTTTCGCCACGGGTTGTTCTGCTTGGGATCAATGACCTCTGGTCGCTTGGGAGACTCCACATGGCCATCCACAAAGAGCAGGTCCGCACGCCCATTGTGCCGGTTGGACGGCCATTCCGTGTGGGCTGGCGAGTTGGCCGTGGGGTCCATGTTGGCGTTGAAGGCAATCGCGCTGGGATCCGCCAGTGCGCGCACGTCCCCCAACATGATCATCTGTGTGGGGCTGACCACCTGGGTGTCTTTCAACACCCCACGAAACCAGCCGCCGTCAATGTCGCCGCCCATACCCAGTTGCGGAGTTGCGTTGATGCTCAAGCCCCAGTCGTTGAGGCCCAGCGAAAACCGCGTCCGCTCGCTGATCCCGTAGGGATCGAACTTCCCGTCCAGTCCGACGGCGCCGAGGGTCTTGTTCACGTTGGTGTCCCACGCGCTTTCAGCCAGCGCGGCCGGGCAGGAAAAGGCCTTCCGGTTGTCGCCCATCAACTTCAGCAACCGCGGCGGCCAGACGTAGTAGAATCCCCGGACCACCGAGAGACACCCGGGATACGCGGCGTTCTCGGTCGCGTACATGACCGTAGCGATGCCGATTTGCCGCATGTTGTTGATGCAAGACGTCTGCTTGGCCCGCGTCTTGGCGCGTGAGAGGGCTGGCAGGAGCATGCCCGCCAGGATGGCGATGATGGCAATGACCACCAGGAGTTCGATCAAGGTGAAACCCGGCGCGCGACGCGCCTTCAAGGACAATCGGCGATGACTGTGCATACAGTGAAGTGCCCAAAGTTAGGCGCGAAGGCCCCGGTCGTCATGTGGCATAAAATGGCTACAGGACTTGCGATGCGGGCGAGCGCCGAGGCTCAAGGCAGCGTCAACGGCTCATCTCAGCGATGCGTTCGCGGAAGCGCTCGACACGCGGGCCATCAGGCGTCCAGACAATCGGGTCCACCCATACCTGACGATCCGTGCGCGCGGCGTTCCAGGCGTGATACACGAGAAAATCGCGCTTGCCGTCCGGCGAGCTGACAATGGAGTTGTGGCCGGGGCCGAACACCTTGCCCGGGATCGAGCGGACGATTTGCGGACCGCGCTGCTTGCCGACTTCGGTCCACGGACCGCGGATGTTGTCCGCGACGAGGTAATCTACGCCGTAGGAATCGTTCTGGTAGTTGCCGCCTGAGTAGAAGCAGTAGTACTTGCCGCCGCGTTTCACGACCTCCGGTGCTTCCAGCGTGTACCAGTCCGCCACCTCGCCGCGAATGTTGCGATTGCGCTCGTAGATTTGCCAAGGCCAATGGGCGCGCATCACCGGGACCGGCTTGCCTTCGAGCCGCGTCATGTCGAGCAACCGATCCATCACCAGTGCCGTGCCGCGGAAGGTCGTGGCGTCGTGGTTGGTGAAATCGGTGGCGTAGAACAGATACCACTGGCCGTCGTCGTCGCGGAAAGCGGTCGAGTCAATCGCAAAGTCGTTCTGGGTCACGTCGGTGAGCGGCGTGCCGGTGTCGCGATACGGGCCTTCGGGCGTCTTGCTGGTCGCCACGCGGATGCGAAAGCCTTTGCCGTTTCCGTTGGCGTGGTAATAGAGGTAGAACGTGCCGTTGTGGAACGCCGTCTCCGGCGCCCACACCCAACCCCCGCGCTCGTCGGGCGGCAATTCCAGCACGCGGCCAACTTCTTCCCAGTGCTGCAGGTCCTTGGACTTGATCATCGGCACGTCGAGATTCGGCTGTGCTTTGTTCCGCCCCTTGCCCGTTCCAACGGCGTAATACGTGCCCTCGTGATACCAGCAATACGGATCGGCGAGATAACCGGTGTAAACGGGATTGTTGAACGAGTCGGGGATGAAGGTGTTGGCTGAAGCTGCCGCAGCAGCCGGTTTGAGCATGCGCAGGCCAAACACGCCGCCGGCGGTGTTGCCGGGCTTGCCTTGGAAGCGCAACACCACGCTTGTCTTGCCACGCGTGAGGTCCGCCGGAATGGAATACACCTTCTCGAAGAAGTCGTTCGGCTTGGACGCGGTCAGCTTTTCGGTGGCAAAAACTTTGCCGTCAGCCAACAGGTCAAACTCACGATTGCCTTCATCGCTGCCCCAGTACGTGACCTGGAGTTCCATCGGCTGATCGGGGCTGACTTTCAGCGCATATTCAAACCAACCACCATCGCGGGCGTCACGCCACTTGGGTGCGCTGCCGCCACGGAAGGTCCGCTCGCCTTTGAACACGTGGTCCACTTCGGACTGCTGCTCGCCGGGCTTCACATCGTCCACGATGCGCGCCTCGAACGCCTTTCGCCGCTCTTCGGCGGCGCGGAGGTCAGCTTCGTGCCGCTCCCATCCCGCCGGCGTGAAGCTCTGGAAATACACTGAGTAGCGTTGGTGGTGCATCCGGTAGTACGGAATCAACGTCACGTCGCGCGGTTTCACAAGGCCCTTCGTTTGAAAAGCCAGCATAGAGCCGGACACGCGTTCGATCTTCTGCAAGAAGTCGTCCTCGCTCACGAACACCGGCGCGGTGGGCGTTGCCGCGTTGCGATAGAGGTTTTGGTTGTGATCGGTCTGGTAGAGGTTGAATTGATCGAAGCCCTCGGTGCCAAGCTCCGCCGCAAGCACGATCGGGCCGTAGAGCACGGCGAGCGTGTCCGGCGTGTGCGGGAGCGGTTCGGTGTGCAGCTTCATCGGCAGGCGCAATTCCACGCGGTCGCCATCGCGCCATTCGCGTTCGATCGGCACGTAACTCTCGCCCGACTGGCCCGCTACATTCAGCGGCGAACCGTTCACTGAAACGACGAACGACGCCGCCCACGCCGGCCAGCGCACCTTCAGCGTGAACCGTGTCGGTTGCTTGCACGTGATGGTGAGCTTCGTCGCTTCGCTTTCCGGGAACTGCGTTTCCTGTTTCACCACGACGCCCTTCTCACGCCAGTTCAGCTCGGACGCTATGAACAGGTTCACCCAGAGCGCGTCCGCGGAGTGCGAGTAGATGGCTGCGCCGTATTTGGTGTGGTTCTCCATGCCCGTGCCAACGCAGCACCAGAAGGCGTTCGTGGGATTCGAGTAGAGCTTGAAGTGGCCGGGCTTGAGCGCCTGGAAGTAGGTGAACATGCCCGTGCGCGGATCTTGCGAGCCGAGAATCTGGTTGAAAAGGGCGCGCTCGTAGTAATCCATCAGCCGCGCGGACGGCTCGCGGGCGAAGAGCGGTTCGGTGAGACGGAGCATGTTGTAGGTGTTGCAGGTCTCGGCCGTGGCTGACGTGAGCCGCTGGCGGAACTGGTCGCCCGGGAAGAAGTGCTCGCTCTCGCTGTTGCCGCCGATGCAGAAGGTGTGGTTGGTGACGACGATGTCCCAGAAGTTCTGCGAGACCTTGCGGAAGTAATCCTCGCCGGTCAGTTCGTAAAGCCGCGCCGCGCCGACGATCTTGGGCACCTGCGTGTTCGCGTGTAAACCCGGCAGCCGGTCTTCGCCGCGCGCGAGCGGGTCCATGACGAAGCGGTGGCAGAACCGCCGCGCCACGGCCAGATGCTTCGGGTCGCCGCTGAGCGCATAGACATCCGCCAGTGTCTCCGGCATGCCTCCGTGCTCCATGCCGAGCATGGTTTCCTTTTCGGCTTCGGTGAGATCCCGCGTGACGGCGTCCGCCCAATCCGCGAGCTTGAACAAGACCTGCTTGGCCTTCTCGTTCCCGCAAAACCGGTGCGCGTCGCGCAAACCCTGGAAGAGCTTGTGCATGGTGTACCACGGCACCCAACCTTCCATGCGCCCACCGCGCGCCTTGAGCCCCTCGAAAACCGACTTGCCGTTCGGGATGGCCGCCACGTAGCCGGTCGGGTCTTTCGCCTGGCACTCGGCGAGTTCGTCCACGATGTAGTCCAGGCGTTCGCGGAATCGCGCGTCGCTCGTGGCGCGGTATTGTTGGGCAAGCGCCGTCATGTAATGGCCGAGGGACTGGCCCGCAACGCCCTGCGATTCCCAGCCGCCGTAACGCGGCGCCTTCGGGGTCAGGCCGGCGTTTTGCCGGACGCCGGAGAGCAGCCGGTCCGGCTCCAAGAACAGCAGATACTGCTGGTTCAGTTCCATCGCCTGCTTGAACGGGCCATCCAGCAGGCGGACGTCACGCAGGTCAAAGCCCTGCGCAACGATGGGGATGGCGGTTTTGATCGCGGCGGTCGTGGTTTGGGCGGGAGAAAACGTTGGCAGGAGAGTCAACGACAGACTTGCCAGACAAAGACCGGAATGGAGTGAGCGATGCATGGGTGATTGGTTCATCGGTTGAGAGGCTTCAGTGAGGGGGCGGCGGTTTGGATCGTGCCGTTCTGATCCACGTCAAGAGGGTCAATACAAAGCCGGCCGTGTGCCGCGTCGTTTGATTCGCCGCGGTAGGAAAACCAGCGTCGCCCGTCTGGGCCACTGAACACGGCCAGGTGGCCGCCGAGAAAGAGTTTCCCGCGCGGGTCTTTTTTCCACGGCCCGAGCACATGATCGGCGTACGCCACCCCGGTCCAGTAGCCGAGCCATTCTGGGTATTTTGGGTCACGGTAGATTTCGGCGTAGAACAGACAATAGCGACCGTTGACTTTTTCGACCCACGGCCCTTCCAGGTAATCCGGTTTGGCTTGGATGCCGATGTCATCGTTCTCGCAGGCGATCATCCTTGTGGGTTTGCCCAGAAGTTTTACCTCGCCCCGAGGCAGACCGGTAAGATCAATCTCCTGCACGTCTATGTTGTAACGCGGAATCACGGCATAAGTCTTCCCGTTCATGTCCTCGAACAGCGACGTGTCGCACGCCGCGCCCGCGATGTAAGTGATGTGCTCATACGGTCCCGTGACCTTGTCCGCCACACCCACGAAGGCATAGCCGGCCGTGCCCCACGTTCCGGCCGGATTGAATTCCTTCTTCAGCCAGTTGTCGGCAGTGAAAATCAGGTAGAACTTCCCACCGAGCTTGTGAATCTCCGGTGCCCAAAACCGGTTTTTATACGGGCAATCCTCCGGCAACTCGGAGGATTTCACGAGCCAGTTCTCGAAGTTCCACGTCGTCAAGTCTCGCGACGAATACAGCGCGATGCCGGGCGACCCGCCCTGGTTGGGCTGCGCCAGCCGGTCTTCCTCGCGGTTGCGGAACGGCCACAGGGTAAAGACGAGGTAAAACGTGTCGCCCTCGCGGATGATGCACGGATCGCGCACCTCCGTGCGCGGCGCAGTCTGCCCTTCGGTGTATTGGAAAGGCAGTGGATTGGACCACGAGAAGGGCGGAACGTGGGAGAGCAACGCCACGCCATGCGCGGTTTGCCCGGCGAAGGCGTAATCAATGCCCGTCAGGCTTGGCGTTTTCTTACGCTGGAACTTCAGTCCCGGCGCGGGATTCGTGACAAACGGATGACCGTCGTAACCCACCAAGGAGGAGCTCTGCGCCGCCCGGATCGGCAACTGCAAGGCGGCCAGTTGCATCAGAAACAACAACCCAGCCCGGCAAAGAGCTGTCCAAGGCCCCGACATAATCTCGTGAGTGGGCTTCGGCATTAGCCCTTCACGGCTCCACGAGCAGGGCCAAGTCAATGAACTGGCCACCGCCGGTCTGGCGCGTATGCACGGCCAGGGTGTTCTGCCCGGGCTTCAACGCCTTCTTCAGCGTGTCTGTTACCGAAAACATCTCGTAAGCCGTCACAAAGCCACTGCGATTCCAGATCTTCTGGCCGTTCACGTACACTTCGGTGTCTTCGTCCCAGAAGATGACGATCGCGGCGTCCTTGAGTTCACCGCCGTTCCACTCAAACGTGCGGCGCAGCCAGATGTCGCTCGTCGTCCACGACGTGCGGGGATTGGCAATCGTGCCGAACGGCGCACGAGCTAAGGGCCAGGCAGTGTCGTCGAAACCCGCGCTTGTCCACTCGGCAGCGGGCGCGTTGGTCGCAAACCGATACGGCTGGCAAAGCTCGCCATCGGGCGCCGCTCCCACGAGGACTTGCCACGCTTTTGCGGCGCGCGCCGCCGGCCGGCCGGTGCGCGGACCTTCCTTCTCGTAAGCCGCCAGACGCGAAGTGATGGCGTGCAGCCGCTTCAGATCGAACTTCGGCCGGCGGTCGTAGTAGTAAAGTCCGTTGTGCTCCTGCTCGACGTCGGTGAGCTGTGTGTAGCAGAAGCCGAACATGTCCGGGTTGTCGAGCAACGCACTGACGAGGCCCTCGTAGCGGGCGTAAAATTCGTCGAGGTTCTTTGGCCCGTTGCCGTAGCCCCAGCCGCCCTGTTGCTCGCCCCAGAACGTGCCGCCGAACTCGCTCACCATGAAAGGCACGCCCAAGTCCACCCGCGCCGAAGCGCCGCCCAGGTAGCGCGCCGGCATCAGCGAGCCGCTGCGGCCCTCGAAGAATTCCTGCCAGCGTTGCTTGAAGGTCTCTGGATTTTGGTTGTAGTCGTGGTCGTCGCGGACTTCCGCGCATTGGATGCCATGTGACCAGCCGCTGGTTTCGAGCACGGGCCGCGTCGGATCAATGGCCTTGGTTTCGCGCCAGACGATGTTCTGAATTTCCTGCGCCTCCGCCGGCGTTTCGTTGAACGGACACCAGCCGATGATGGCCGGGTGATTGCGGTCGCGTAGCAGCACTTCGGTCCATTCGTTGATGTAGTTGGCGTAGTTCTCCGGGCGGTAGTTGAAACCCCAGTTCGGGAACTCGCCCCAGACGAGGTAGCCCAGTTTGTCGGCCCAATAGAGGAAGCGCGGCTCGAAGACTTTTTGATGCAACCGCGCGCCGTTGAAGCCGGCGGCCATCGAGCGCTCGATGTCTTTGCGCAACTCGTCATCCGAAGGCGCCGTCCAGATGCCGTCGGGATAGAAGCCCTGATCCAGGATCGTCCGCTGGAAGACGCGCTTGTCGTTGATCAGGATGGCGCGGCCTTCGATGGAAACCTTGCGCAGCCCGAAGTAGCTGGCGACCTCGTCCACTTTTTCCCCGCCACGTGACAGCGTGAATTTCAGGTCGTAAAGGAATGGTTTGCCCGGCTCCCAGAGCTTCTTTGTGTTGAGGTCAATCACCAGCCGGTTGTTGCGCCATGAGGCCGGGCAGGAATCTTTGCCGACGCTCGTGCCGTCGGCGAAGGCTTCAGCCGTCAGCATCAACCCCTGATCCTCCTCATTTACCGTTGCGTCGATCAACACCCGCGAGCGGTCCGGATCCGGCACGAGGGAGAAGCTCTCGACGAACGACGCCCCAACCGCTTCGAGCCAGACGGGCTGCCAGATGCCGGTGGTGCGGGTATAGACGCAGCCTTCGCTGACGGTGTGCGTCTGCTTGCCGGTGGGCTGCCGCCCGCTCGCCGTGTCGTCGAACGCGCGGACCACGAGCTCATTCTGGCCGTCGCGCAGGAACTTCGTGATTTCGAAGCTGAAAGACACATTACCGCCGACGTGTTCGCCGGCCAGTTGGCCGTTGACCCAGACCCAAGTCTGGTAGTCCACGCTGCCGAAATGCAGCCGCACGCGTTTGCCTTTCATGGCCACCGGCAATTCGAAGTGGCGGCGATACCAGACGTTCTTCATCAAGTCATAGTGACCAATCCCGCTGAGCTTGCTCTCGGGGCAAAACGGCACGGTAATCTTCGAGGAAAGGTCTTTGCCGGACTTCAGGCCGCGTGCCTCGCCGTCGCCTCTCTGATCAATCTCGAACTGCCATTCGCCGTTGAGCGTGACCCAGTTTTCGCGGAAGGCGTCGGGACGCGGGTGCTCCGGGCGCGGCACCGACGCGGTGTGAGCGATCGGGAGTGACAAGCTCAAGACCGTCAGCGTGGCGAGCCAGGCCGGGAGTTTACAGAGAGGCATCAGGTTTCGTTGCATATGCGTGTTATTCGTTCTGTCTGCGACTCGTTTGTGGGGTGTCTTTCCGGCAATCCACCGGCGGATCGGTCGTTTCTGGATCAGTGTTCCAATCTTCGTGCCTTCAGGGTGGAGGCTCTTGGGGGACGAGGATGCCTACGTCAATGCCCTGTCCGCCGGTGGTTTGGTGGCAATGGACGGCCACGATGTTGCGTCCGGGGCGCAGCGCCGCGCGGGCCTCGGGCGAAATGTCCGTTTCAACATAGCCCGTTGAATAGCCGGCCAAGTTCACCGCCAACACGCCGTTGAGATAAATCTGCGCGTCCTCGTCGTGAAACACGCGGAGTTTCAGCCCGCGTTGCTCTCCGGAGGCCAGAGTGAAACTCCCGCGCAACCAGATGTCGGGGGTTTTCCATACCGTATTCACGCGAATGCCCGGCGTCGCCGGCGTGCCAAAACCCGCAGGTCCTTCACTCCACCCGGCGGCGTCGAAATCCGGCCAGGCCCAATCGTTCGCCGGTTGGGTCAAGGTGAACTTCCACACCGTTCGGGCAAACATGGCGTCCGGCAAGACGAAGCTCATCGGGGGGCCGCGCAGCGAGCCAAGGTTCGCGGCGCGAAGCACGTCGGTGGGGATCTTGGCTTCCGCGCGGTCGTAGGTGAGCAGACCGTTGCATTCGGTTTCCACGTCGGTCGTCTGCGTGTAGATGGCGGCGCTCAAGCCGCGGAGTTCATGCAAGGTCCACACGGTCTTGAGCAGATCGGAATACCGCAGGGCCAACTCCTGCTGGTTGGTCAGCATGAGGTACCCCCAACACCGCGGCGACCACGCATGATTGCCCACGAACAGGCCCAGGCCGCCAAACTCGCCCAACACCGCCGCGCGGCGCGACTCGGGTTCGGGCGAATCCGGCCCGGGATAGCTGTGCGCGTCAATGAGATCGCCCACGCGCATGTCCGTCCAACCGCTGGCGTTGTTCACAAGCCGGGAGGGATCCAGGCTTTTGAGCCCTTGGGTGAGGCGCTCGGTGTCATATTGGCCCCAACCCTCATTGAAGAGCACCCAGACAATGATCGAAGGGTGATTCTCCAGATCGCCAACCAGATGCCGCAACTCGTTCTCGAAGTTGCGCCGCCCTTCGGGCGTGGCGTTGTTGCCGCTGGGCATGTCCTGCCAGACGAGCAACCCCAGTTTGTCGCACCAGTAGTACCAGCGATCCGGCTCCACCTTGACGTGCTTGCGCGCCACGTTGAATCCAGACGCTTTGAGGAACTCGATGTCCGAGCGCAACGCCGCGTCCGACGGCGCCGTGTACACACCGTCCGGCCAATAGCCCTGATCCAGCGTGCCGACTTGGAAGAGGAATTGGTTATTCAACGCGATCCGCGTGATGCCTTGGGCATCCGGGGCCAACGCCACCTTGCGCAGACCGCAATAGCTGGTCACCGTTTCGATCTCGCGATCCCCGTCCTTAAGCGTCAGCCGCAAGTCGTACAGAAACGGATCCTCCGGCGACCAGAGTCGCGGCTTCGCGATGGGCAATCTCAATTCGGCGTTGGCCAAGCCAGACACCCGGCCCGCTTCCTGGCCGGCGGCCAACGCCACCGCTTCGACACGGACGCTCTCGGAGAGGCTGTTGACCGCCACTCGCAGCCGCAACGATTGGGCGTCCACGTCGGGCGTCAGCGTGAGCTTGTCAATACAAACGTCCGGCACGGGCTCCAGCCAGACCGTTTGCCAGATGCCCGAACAGGGCGTGTAGAAGATGCCCTCCGGCTTGCGGGACTGTTTGCCCCGGGGTTGATCGCCCTCTGTCGGATCCGTCACCGCGACGACGATTTGCTCCTCCCCGTCCCAGCGGAGTTGATCGGTGATATCAAAACCGAAGCGGTGGTAGCCACCGCGATGTTGGCCAACTTCCCGTCCGTTGACGAAGATCCGCGCCTCCCAATCCACAGCTCCGAAGTGCAGCCGGACCCGCCGGCCACGCCACGCATTCGGTACCGCCACCGAGCGCCGATACCAAAGGACGCTCTTCTCGTCGAGCCGGCGGGTCACTCCCGACAGCGCCGACTCGACCGGGAACGGGACCAGGATTTGTCCGCTCCAATCCCGCGGAATCTGACCCCGGGTTTCTGACTGTTGACCTCGGATCGTGTAATCCCACAGACCATTTAAGTTCAGCCAGTCGGGCCGCACCAATTGGGGCCGCGGGTATTCCGGGTGAATGTTGGTAGCACTGACCTGTGCCGCCCAGCGCGTCATCAACGGTTTCGGTGGCTCTGGCAGAATGGGCGCATCATTTGCCCGCGCCCTTGTCCCGCTGAGCCCAAGGACAACAGCGAGGCCGGCGACAGTGCCCGACGTGATGCAACGCTTCATTGTATCCATCGTGGCACGAACCTGACGCTTGTCATGTGGCATGAAGTGGCCATGCGTTGCCATCGTGGCGGGTTCGCCGCGCGTGTCAATGCGCCGCTCAGATGAGCCATGAGCCCGGGCGCATCTTGGTTACTTGCAGGCTGGCAAGGCTTTTCGGAGTGCCGACATTTCTGCGAGCCCGCGGACGGTTTCTCCGCTCACAGGCAGACAGCAATGTTGGCGCTCCTTGGATAAAACTGAAATGCGCCCCGGGAGGCTTCCCCGCCTGGCGCGAAAACCATTTCCGGTTGCGGCGGTTTCTTGGTTCAATGCGCGCCGCATGAGAATACTCGTCATCGGTTCGGGCGGACGCGAGCACGCGCTGGTTTGGAAACTGGCGCAGTCGCCGCACGTCACGCGGATGTGGTGCGCGCCCGGCAACGCCGGCATCGCACAGGAACTCGTAGGACAGGCTTCCAGCCTGCCTCCATCTACCAGTGAAATTGGAGACAGGCAGGATGCCGGTCCTACGAAGCGCGTCGAATGCGTCCCCATCGGCGTGGAAGATTTGCCCAAGCTTCTCGCGTTCGCGCAGGAGCAGAAGGTAGATTTCACCGTCGTCGGCCCGGACAACCCGCTGGCGCTGGGCATCGTGGATTTGTTTCAGAAACATGGCCTGCGCATTTGGGGGCCGAACCAGAGGGCCGCCCAGTTCGAGTCGTCGAAAGTGTTCTCGCAGCAGTTCATGGAGAAATACGGCATCCCGACTGCCCAGGCCGGGACGTTTTCAGAGGCCGGACCGGCAAAGGCCTTCTGCGCCACGCTCGGCGACAGATGCGCCGTGAAAGCCGATGGACTGGCCTTGGGCAAAGGTGTGCTGGTCTGCACCAACCAAGCGGAAGCAGAGCGGGCCGTGGACGAAATCCTGGTGGGCAAGGCGTTCGGCGCCGCGGGCTCGCGGGTCGTGATTCAGGAATTCCTCGAAGGCATGGAGATTTCACTCCACGCGCTGTGCGATGGCCAGACGGCGAAGCTCTTCCCCACGTCGCAAGACCACAAACGCGCTCTCGACGGCGACCTTGGCCTGAACACCGGCGGCATGGGCACGTATTCCCCCACGCCGTTCTTGAGCGAGGCGGCGCTGGCCGAAGCCGGGCGGGCGATCCTCGTGCCGTTCCTGCGCGGGTGCGCGGCGGAGGGAATTGATTTCCGCGGCATCCTGTATCCCGGCATCATGCTCACGAAGGCCGGCCCAAAGGTCCTGGAGTTCAATGCCCGCTTTGGCGATCCCGAAACGCAGGTCTATCTGACGCGGCTGGAGAATGACTTGGTTGAACTGCTTGATGCCAGCGTCAGCGGCACGCTCGGGAGGACCGAACTGAAGTGGAGTCCGCTGGCAAGCGTGTGCGTCGTGATGGCCAGCGGCGGCTATCCTGGCAGCTATTCCAAGGGCAAAGTCATCACCGGCCTCCACGCCGCGAACGCGCTGCCGAGAACGAAAGTTTTCCACGCTGGGACGGCGAGGGCAGGGGAGCAAATCGTGACCAGCGGCGGACGGGTGCTGGGCGTGACCGCGCTGGGCAAGGATTTGAAAGCCGCGCAAGCGGCCGCCTACGCTGCCGTCGAAGCGATTCGTTTCGAAGGGGCGCACTTCCGGCGGGACATTGCCGCAAAGGCGTTATGAGCCGCGCGAGTTGTGGACTGAGCGCCTGGCTTGCGGCCAATGGCCCGCAAGGGCGACCGCGTGGTGTTGTTGCGAGAATCATTCTGGAGATGCCACGCCTCCGCCTGTCGTGAGCTATAACTCGGGCAGGCGAATTCGATCGTTGATCTGCGCGGTCAACACAACCTGAACGGATTGGCCGTCGCTGGAAACCGTGGGTACAATGTCGAGCACGGGACCTGTGAAATAGCTTTCCCCCGAGGGCAGTTGGTAGATGTCCACCACTTGGACCTGCGCCTGCCGGCCGCTGGCGGTGGTGACGCCCGGGCCTTCCATCAATGCGACGCCCTTGGAGTCCCGCGCCAGCTTGAGCACCTCCGCGACCTGCTCCGGACTCAGGGCACGAGTGGTGGAGTGTGATGGCGAATCCGCATTGAATCTGGCAAGGCCCGCGACCGCCTCCGAGTATTCGATGAACTTGGAACTGATGTTGACCTGATTGGCGTCGTCCCCGCGCTCGATAGTCGCCAGAACAACGGCTCGTTTGCCCGGCTGAATCCTCCAACCGCCGAGCACCATCGTTTGCCCCCACGGCACGGTCTCCACTGACGTGGCCACAAAGGTCCGGACCATTGGGGTGTTGGAGAGCACGTCCAAGACACGCGCCTGAAACGCGAGGGCCTCGGTGGCGGATTCCGACAAGGCGTCTGCCTCCCGCCGCAGGCGTGTGACTTCGCCGCGCAGACGCAGCAGTTCCCCGAGGTTTTCCTTTCGCTCCCGCTCTCTCGTCGTCCCCGGTTGGTTGGCGTCCCCTTCAAGTCCTGGTTTCAAACTCTCGACCGGATTGGGTGACGAAGCCTGTTGCTCCTGCAACGCGCGAACCTCTCGGCGCAGTTTCGCGGCTTGGCGAGTCTCGAACAGCGCCGCGCCGGCAAGGACGGCGATCGTGACGGTGACGAGGGTCTTCTGGAGGGTGGTCATGGCAATGGCTTTCGTGGCGGTGGCGGTTGCGGTCGTGGCGAGAGTCGTCCCCGTCAGCGCGGCTGCGACGGAAATTGTGGCGGCCAAACCGACGGGCGCGGGTTGGACGGCGTTGGCAGCCATCAGGACGGTGAGTCCGCTCGCGCCGACCTTGATGCCGCGTTTGGCGAAGAACTCACGCAGGCGCTCCACAGAGCGGCTGACGCGCTTTTGCGCCGCATCATCGCTGACCCCGAGCGCCGCGCCGACGGAGCGAAGATCGAGGTTCTTGAAGTAGCGGAGCAACACGGCTTCGCGGTCGGTATCGTCCAACCCGTCAAGAGCCTCGTCCAGCAGTGGGCGGATGTGTTCCCAGGCAGGCGGGGATTCGGAGTTGGTGAGGAGTTGTTCCATGGCCAGCCTTTCGTGAGTGGCGCGGCGGCGGTTGTCGCGCAAGCGGGTGAGCGCGGCGAAGCGGGTGCTGCGATACAGCCACCCCACCAGCGAGGATTCCGCCGACAACCGGTCGCTCACCGGTTTGGCTTTGCGGGCGAGGTCCACGAAGACGCCTTGGGTGATGTCGGCCGCGAGGTCGGCGGATTCCAACTGGCGCAATGCGGCGGAGTACACCAGATCGGTATGCCGCGTGACGATCTCGCGGAACGCGACTTCGTGGCCGTGCTCGGCGTAGTCGCGGAGCAGTTGCGTGTCGGACTTCGCTTGCATCTCACCCATTAAACAACCGTCCGTGACGAAATCCGACTGACTTTTTGCGATCAGGGCAAAGTTGACGCGGTGATGTGGCCAGAACGTCGGAGGTGCTTGTCAAACGGCGCTCGGCGAGTGGGTTGGCCGTCAGAACACAGTTTCAAAAGTGTGGCTTTGAGCGGCATTGTATCCGCTGGAGATTGCCAAGCGGTTCCTGGGCGCATGCCACTTGGGCTTTTCGGTTGACGCTGGACCGCCCCGCCGTAGATTGCGCCGCATGTTCAAGACAGACAAAACCAGTGGTCCCGCACCCAGCGCTCGGATAAGGCGGTTTCCCATTCGCCTGGCAGGGTGGTTCGGCTGGGCCGTGTGCGTGTTGCTCGCCCTTGCGGTGTCCCTCCACGCCGAAGGACCGGACGAACGGTATTTGCGCCTCTACGCCATTATTGACCAGGCGGATGCCTTGAGCCAGAGCGGGGAGACGAATTCTGCCAAGGCCAAGTACCGCGAAGCGCAGAACGGGTTGTTGCAGCTCAAGCAGGATCATCCGACTTGGAACACTCGAGTGGTTGCCTACCGGTTGAACTACATCGCCGGGAAGCTGGCCGACCTTTCCCGGCCGCCGTCCACTCCGGTTGCGGAGCCGGCCACGAGCAGCCCGCTTGAGGCCAAGGCCCCAGCCAAACTATCCGCCACGACCACACCGGCGCAGGTGAGGCTGATCGAACCCGGCGCCGAGCCGCGCAGGACATTGCGCCTTCAGGTCAAGCCTGGGGACCGACAGACAGTGGAGATGATTACGAAAACGGCGGTGGACATGGGCGGCGCGACGACGCAAGCGATGAAACCGCCCACCATCAAAATGCTCATGGATGTGACGGTGAAAGGTGTTTCCGCCGAAGGCGACGTTGCTCACGAGATGGTGATCGCCGACGCCGGTTTGGCCGATGAAGCCGGGGATGCCTCGCCAATGGCGGAGTTGATGAAAGGTGTGCTGGGCGGCCTGAAAGGCATGACCAGCACAGGCACGACCTCCCATCGCGGCCTCGGCAAGACCGCTGAAGTCAAAGGATCCGCGGGTGACAATCCGTTGGCCCAGCAGTCCGTGGAACAGATGAAGGACGCCATGTCGCGCTTGACTGTTCCGCTGCCCGAGGAGGCGATCGGCATCGGCGCGAAATGGGAGGTCAAACAGGTGGTCAAGTCGCAGGGCATGACCCTGAACCAGACCACCACCTACGAATGGGTGTCTGCGGAAGGTGATCTGCTCAAGATGAAGAGCACCCACATCCAACAGGCCGGCCCCCAGAAGATTCAGAATCCTGCGATGCCAGGGGCGACGCTCGCCCTCACCAGGTTGGCTGGCGAGGGCGTTGGGGAACTTTCAATTGATTTGACGAAGCTCCTGCCTGTGGAGGCAACCCTCCAGGCGCATTCCGAAGCGACCATGGCCGTGGACATGGCCGGGCAGAAACAGAACTTGACGGTGAAGACGGACACGGAAACGCGGCTGAAATCGAAGTAAGCCCTCCCGCCCTGAGTTGCTCCGACCACACGGCTCAGCCGTTGGAGTAAGAGGTGCTCCCGTTCCCAAGCCTCAGCAACCCTCCGGCGGTTCGACCTCTTTTTCGGAATGGCCATTGGCGAATCCGCAGGTCTTCGCCCACTTGCCGTTCGCCAGCGAAGTTCCTTTCTTGAGGACCACAAGGGTGACTGCCGGATGGGGAACGCGGCTGAACGATCCTAGCAGAACGATTTCAGACTCATTGCTGCCGCTCCAAGCGCGCCACTGACAAAGCCCGCTTCATCTTGGCGATCCGACAGGCGGTTTGGGGCTCTCCCTGTCAGGACCAACCCTCGGTCAAGACAGGGCGAGCCGGCTAATTCGTCGCTTGGGAAGTGACTTCGCGGATCTGCTGCCAGTCAGCATTCTTGGCGTTGGCACCGGGACCGCCCGGCGACCAGCTCTTGGCCCAGCCCTTGTCGCGGAACTTGTAAAGCTCGGCGTGGCCATCGGCGAAGTTGATTCCGTATCCGTAATCGTGGAGACGTGAAGGCAGGTCCACCAATCCGTTGCCGTTTTCCATGTCCACCAGCATCATGCCATCGTTAATGCTCAACGGGTCTTCGTCCAGCAGGACCCAGGTTCTTGCCGGGATTCTGACATCGGTGTCTTTCACGAATAGCCGATACTTGAGCCTTCCGGTGCCCGCGGGGTTGCCGGGTGGAACGGCGCTCTGATAATCCCACGCGCCATTGGGATCGCCATAGCTCCGGCCGTAGAGCCACGAATTCATGGACACACTGCGCACGATGGGCGCGTTGCTGTTGCCCATCCGGACCGAGCGGTTGTCCGCCGGGCAACGATAGACCTCCAACTGTTTGACGTAGGGCCAAATCAGGCCGGCCTGAATTCCCCTGGGGTCCGCCCCGCCGTAAAAATAGCTGCCCGCCGAGCCGGAGCTTTCCGCGTTGCCGTAACACCACGAGGCGAGGTAGGCCGGAATCGGCAAACTGCCCACTCCCGGATACGAGGAAACGAGCCGATCGTTGTTGTCGCCCGAGTACATCTTCCAGCCATAGGCCAGTTGCCGCAGATTGCCGACGCACTTGATGCGCTGTGCGCGGACCTTTGCCTTGCTCAACGCCGGCAGAAGCATGGCCGCCAAAATGGCGATGATCGCAATGACGACGAGAAGTTCGATCAGTGTGAATGCCGGGCGGGCTAAAACCGTCCGTCGAGCCGGAATAAATCCATGAATTGCGGGCTTTGTCATAATCTGTCGTTCAACTGGTAATGCCACTGTGAACCTCCGCCTCGCGAAGGTCAAGCCGGCTCGCGTTGGCGCTGGCTGGCGCTGGCTAGTTTGCTGCCTTGGCTGCTGCTTGACCCCACTGGCTGTCCTGTCTAGCCTCGCCGCGTCCGTTACGATGAACAACACATTGCCGACCAACCGAAAGCAGTACGAACCATGAAGACCTCTCTTCGCTCCGAAACTTCCCGCCGCGATTTCCTCCGCCGCAGCGCGCTTGGCGCCGCTGCCTTGACCCTAACCGCCGGTTGCAGGTCCACAGCCGGAACCGCCTCCGGTCGCAAGATTCCTGTCGGGGTGCAGCTCTACTCGGTGCGCGAACAATGCGCGAAGGACTTGCCCGGGACCTTGGCCGCAGTCGCCAAGATCGGTTACAAGGGCGTTGAATTCGCCGGCTACCACGGGCGCAGCGCGGCGGAGTTGCGCAAGATGCTCAATGATCTCGGGCTCGTCGCTTGTGGCACGCACACTCCGTACGAATCGGTGCTCGCCGACAAACTCAACGAAACCATTGAATTCAACCGCACCATCGGCAACAAGTTTCTCATCGTTCCGTGGATGACGGGCAAGACCAGACAGGACTGGCTCGACAAGGCGAAGCTTTTCAACGAGGTCGCCGAGAAAGTGAAGGGCCAAGGCATGTGGACCGGTTATCACGCGCATGCGCACGACTTCGAGAAGATTGACGGCGAAAGCGCCTGGGACATCTTCTTCGGGAATACGAAGCCGGAAGTTGTGATGCAACTCGACACCAGTAATTGTGCGGAAGGCGGCGCCGATCCGGTGGCCGTGCTCAAGAAATACCCGGGTCGTGCCATCACCATCCATCTCAAAGCCAACGGCGGCGGCCCGGACGCGGTCATCGGCGAGGACAAGGTGGATTGGAAAGGCGTGTTCGAGTTTTGCGAAAGCAAGGGTGCGACGCAGTGGTACGTGGTTGAGCACGAGTCGGGGAAGGACCCGTTGGACGCCATCAAGCGCAGCTTCGAGGCGCTGAAGCTCATGGGCAAGGTGTAGCTGCTTTGCCGGGCCGTTGGTTTCTGCAATCGCGCCGCCTGTTGGCCAGTATTCAGCCGTTTCTCGCAGACGCCCCGTTTCCGCGACGGCGGCATTGCGAGACGGTGGCGTCCGGGAGGCGCGAGTGGGGCGATGTGGGACTGTTCCCAGTCATCCTGACTTGGGACGGGCTGCGGTCCTCCAAGGCGGTTTGCTTGGAGCGCAGCGCCAGAGTGACACCTTCGGCGGTGATGAGTGCTGGGCCTGTTTGCCGGGGGCAACAAGGGTGGCGAGGCGCTTATGCATGAGCGGCTGCATGGGGGCACTGTGAATAACTTCTGAATAGTGAGATCGGATTCTGGTTGACAGGGAGTGGGTTAAAGTGGTTAAAAAGGGGGCGCTGTGGGGCAAAGTGGATTACAAAGCTCGCGCAGTGGATAACTTGTGGAAAGCAACGCTACGACACGGCAGAACCGTTACATTTCATGCTTCTGGCATGGAGTGGACGAAAAGCGTCGTTTGGCGGTGCCTGCCAAGTGGCGTCCGAGCGAGCCCGATTTTGAGTTCACAATGATAGTCTGGCCCAAAGGCAAAGAAGGCCCGTGTTTGCGCGTCCTGCCTCCGGACCAACTGGAGAAACTTTTGCAGACCCTGAACGAGATGCCGAACAACGACCCGAACAAGACTGTTCTCAAACGATTCATCGGCAGCAAATCAGCCCGGGTGCCGCTCGATAAGGCGGGGCGATTCTGTCTGCCCGAAGAAATGGCCCGCGAAGCCGGCATTACCGATCAAGCCGTCTTGGTGGGGTTGCTGGACCGATTCGAGATCTGGAGTCCGGAGCGATACAAGAATGTTGAAGCTTCGGACAGCGTGATGACACAGAAAGCACTGGAGTTGATGGAGTGATCTATGAGCCTGTGCCGTTTGCTCACTGCGGGTAAGGCCCTGACGAGTCTGCGGGATGAGCCTTCGTCCTACCAGATGCGCCGGAAGGCGCTGTTGCCCAAATTCGGCAGCAGTGGCGATCCGTTCACCTCGGCGAAAGCGTCCCCACCGCCGGTCGGCGAAATCAAACCGGCAACCCCACCGGCGGCGCGCAAAAATTCTTGGTCGTTGGCTGGGTGGTGGAAGCGGTTTGCCCCCAAGCCAAAGATCGGCGGTGAGTTGCGGCCGCAGCCGACGCGCTTGGCCGGGAAGACCAACGGACGGGTGGCAACACCGGTGCAAGCGGAGTTGTCCTTGGACAACGTGAAAGTGGTACGTAATACCCTCCACGAGGCCGACGTGACCTTGGTAGCGCGGGGCGGCGTTTCTCCAACCGGTCTGCTTTTCGGCGCGGGCGCGGCCCAGCGGGCGGAGCATGCGCTGGATCGCCTGGCGGAGCGCATCGTCGGGGTGGAACGGCGTTGACAGAAAGGCGAGGCCGATGCGCGGTGGCCGAATTCATCCACAACCCGGTGATGCTGGCGGAAGTGCTGGACGCGATGCAGCCCCGGGCGGGCGGGTGGTACGCCGACGGCACGCTCGGTGGGGCTGGACACGCAGCCGCCATCCTGCGGGCGAGTTCGCCGAGTGGGCGGTTGTTTGGGTGCGATCACGATGGCGCGGCGCTTGAAGCGGCGCGGGTGAAGTTGGCGGAGTTCGCGGGCCGGTTTGAAATCCGCCACGGCAATTTTGCGGAACTGGCGGATTGGCTGCCGGCGGGCAGTTGCGACGGGGTGCTGTTGGACTTGGGCGTGAGTTCACCGCAACTGGATACCGCCGGGCGCGGTTTCAGTTTTCAACTCGACGGCCCGCTGGACATGCGCATGGACACGCGGCAAACGCGGACCGCGGCGGATCTGTTAAACACCGCCAGTGTGGAAGAGTTGGCGACGATCTTTTGGCAATTGGGCGAAGAACGGCAAGCGCGCTACTTCGCGCGTGCCATCGAGCGCGAGCGGCCATGGCGCACAACGCGGCAACTGGCGGACTTGATCGAACGCCTCGCGCCGCGCGCCGGGCGGCGAACCCATCCGGCCACGAAAGTGTTCCAGGCGTTGCGCCTGGCGGTGAATGACGAATTGGGCTCTTTGAAACGCGGTCTGAAGGCGGCGTGGACGGTCCTGAAGCCCGGCGGACGCCTGGTGGTAATCACGTTCCATTCGCTGGAAGATCGCTTGGTGAAGGAATTTGGCCGCGAACTGGCGCGCGATTACACGTTCCCGGGAACGGTGGACGTGCCGGAATTGCGGCAGCCGCGAACGCCGCTAGGCCGGTGGGCGCATCGAAAAGCGATCAAGCCCGGCGAGGCGGAATTGGCGGTGAATCCACGCAGCCGCAGCGCGCAGTTGCGGATCTTAGAGAAGATTTGAATGGCGCAGAATCGAAGACAACAGGCCGCGTCGGTCCGGTTCGGACCGGCGATGGCGGCCGTTTTGATCTGCCTGGTGGCGGGTGGATCGGGTGTGGGCTATGTCTGGCAGAAGAACCAGATTCGGGAACTGGGCGAACTGCAAAAGAAGCGCGAGCAACGGCTCGCGGAACTCCGGTTCAACAATGAAAGGCTGCGCCGCCAATTGGCGACGCTGATGTCCCCGGCGTTCCTGGATCGGCGCGTGCGCGAGTTGAACCTCGGCCTCGTGCCCCCCCAGCCCGCCCAGGTGCTGTGCCTGCCGGAACCGGCGAACTGGCCGCCGCCCGAAGCCGCCGCGCCGCAACTGGCCGTCGGCGGGACCGGCCCATGAAGATTTACCGCCGCCCGTGACGCCGTCGGATGAGGAACCGATCGCCGCGGGCGCGCGGTAGAGTTTTTGAAAACCAAACCCCGGCGTTAAACGCCGGAAACTGAAATTCGATGCAAACCATTTTGCCGCCGCCCGTGACGCCGTCGGATGAGGAACCGATCGCCGCGGGCGCGCGGTGACTTTTGACGATGGCCCAGAAAGTCCCGTTCCGTCGCTTCCTGTTGCTGGCGATGCTGATATGCCTCGCTTTTGCCGGCTTGGGCTACCGGCTGGTGGACCTGCAGGTGCTGCGCCACGAAGAACTGGAAGAGAAGGCGCGCGAGAACCGCACACGCGAATTCCTGCGCCAGCCGCGCCGCGGAGATATCCTGGATGCCAAGGGCAATCTTCTCGCCACCAGCGTCTTCGTGAAGACCGTCTGTGCGGACCCCACGCTGATTGGCGGGCGGCAACCGGAGATCGCCCGCGCCATCGCGCCGCTGTTGCAGATGCCGGAGGCCGAGCTGCACCAGAAGCTGTTGCCGCGTTTGCGCCACGACGCGACCGGCAAGGTGATTACCAATCGCTATGTCGTGCTCAAGCGCAAGGTGCCCACCGAAACGTTCCAAAAGATTCAGGAAACGATGGCCAAGCTGGACTTCGGGTTGAACGAAAAGAGCCTGCCCCAAGCGCGGCAGACCTTTTATCGCAACTTGCGCCGCTATTCCATCTTTGCGGACCCGCTGGATGATCAATTGCGCATCTACCCGAACCACTCCCTCGCGGCGCATGTGCTGGGTTTTGTCGGCATGAGCGAGGTGGAGATCAACGGCGAGCGCGCCCTCGAAACCACCGGGGTCGAAGGCATCGAGCGGTCGTTCAATTCCAAACTCAGTGGCGTGCGGGGCTGGCGCGTGACCGAGACCGACAGTCGCCGCCGCGAAGTCGTGCCGCTGCGCAACCAGGATGTCGAGCCGCGGGACGGCTTGAATGTCGTACTCACGATTGACTCGGTCATCCAGCACCACCTCGAAACCGCTCTGGCCGACGCCATGCGAAAACACGAGCCGATCAGCATCACCGGCATCGCGGTCCGACCTCGAACGGGCGAGATCGTGGCCTTGGCCACGCTGCCTACGTTCGACCCGAACCAGCCCGGAGACGTGTCCCCCGACGCGCGGCGCAATCGCGTCATTACCGACATCATGGAGCCGGGCAGCACGTTTAAGATCGTGGTTGTCTCCGGCGCGCTCAACGA
Source organism: uncultured Verrucomicrobiota bacterium (assembly GCA_964548925.1). GTDB lineage: Bacteria > Verrucomicrobiota > Verrucomicrobiia > Limisphaerales > MWDV01 > MWDV01. The sequence continues at coordinate 31,002 of CAZJTM010000045.1, forward strand.
TCGCCTCGTGGACCTCAACGACCAGTTTCATTGTGAGAATGGCGCCTTCGGCTTTGCGGGGCACACGCTCCATGACCATCACGCCTACGGGCCGCTCTCGGTTCAGAGCATCATCACCAAATCTTCAAATATCGGCGCCGCCAAGATCGGCATCAAGATGGGAAACGCGCGGCTTTACGAGTACATGCGCGGCTTCGGTTTTGGCGAGAAGACGGGCATTCCGCTGCTTGGGGAAATGGGGGGCATCGTGCCGCCCGTGGAGAAGTGGTACAAGGTCTCCCTCGCGCAAATCCCCATGGGCCACGGCATCGCGGTGACGCGGCTGCAAATGGTCATGGCCATGTGCGCCATCGCCAATGGCGGCGTGCTCATGCGCCCGATGCTGGTGGACCGGCTTGAAGACGCTGAAGGACATCTAGTCGCCAAGTACTCGCCGCAGGCCGTGCGCCGCGTGATCAGCGAGGCTGCCGCCAAGGACATGATCCAAGCCTTGAAAACCGTCACTGGCCCGGACGGCACCGCACCCAAGGCGGCGATGGAGTATTACGACGCGGCGGGGAAGACCGGCACCGCGCAAAAACCCGGACGCGGGGGATACTTGCCGGGCAAGTTCATTTCCTCGTTCATCGGTTTCTTTCCTGCGGACGACCCGGAGCTGTGCATTTCCATCGTGTTGGACGAGCCGCAGCGGGGCCATTATGGCGGAGACGTCGCCGGGCCGATCTTCAAGCAGGTCGCCGAACTGGCCTCGAATTACCTCAACATCCGTCCCCAGCGCGTCGAAGAACCCGGCCTTGCGCGCTCGTTGACGGATCGGACCAACCCGCCCGCCGCAAAGGCCGTCGCCGCCCACAAACCCTGAACCTGAACCCACTCCATGAACACCCACTCATTCATTCCACACCGCCTCTTCGTGGCCGCCTTGTCCGGTCGACGGAAAGCATCCACGCCGCCACCCGCGCCGCCGTTGAGGGTCTTGGTTGAAACTGACGCTCCGATCGTCAGCGCCTCGCTGGAGGAACGACTCCAGCGCCAAAGCAACTCCGCCGCCGCGCTGGGCCGCGTGCTGTCGCTGGGAACGAGCGCCGGGATTTGACCCCGCGCCCGCGCGCCCACCTCGGCTTCAAAGCAACACCCCATGGACCCTCGTTCGCTTGGTTTTGTCGCCGCCAGTTGTGGCGGGGAACTGTTGCGGGGCTCGCCGGAGGCCGCCGTTAACCGGGTCTGCACCGATTCGCGCGAGGCGCGGCCGGGCGACTTGTTCATCGCGCTGCGGGGCGAGCGCTTCGACGCGCATCAATTCCTCCCGGACGTGGCGGCCGAGGGCGCCGCGGCGGTTGTGGTGGAGCCGGGCAAGCTCATTTCGCCGCCGCCAAGTTGCGCGGTCATCGCCGTTCCTGACACGCGGACGGCGCTGGCCCGGCTGGCGGCGGCGTATCGCGCCGAATTCAGTCTGCCGGTCATTGCGGTGGCTGGTTCGAACGGGAAAACGACCACGAAAGAACTGATCGCGTCGGTGTTGCGGCGTGGTCTCAACACCCTGGCGAGCGAAGCCAGCTTCAACAACGACATCGGTGTGCCGTTGACCTTGCTCCGGCTGGAGAAGCAACACCAGGCCGCGGTGGTTGAAATCGGCACGAACCATCCGGGTGAACTCGCGCCGCTGGTGCGGATGGCCCAGCCCCGGTTGGGTGTCATCACGAACATCGGCCGCGAGCATCTGGAGTTCTTCGGCGACCTCGCAGGCGTGGCCGAAGAGGAGGGAAAGCTGGCCGAAGCTTTGCCCGCGAGCGGCAAACTGTTTCTCAACGGCGATGACGGCTGGTCTGACGCGATCGCGCGGCGTACCCCGGCCCGCG
>CAZJTM010000046.1:0-32386 GCA_964548925.1 uncultured Verrucomicrobiota bacterium
GGAAGGATTGGTCGGGGCGACTGGATTTGAACCAGCGACCACCTGAACCCCATTCGCCAAAACTCTGATCCAGCTGAATGATTTCAATATGTTAACAAGCCGACCGTTGCTTAAAAACCACTGATATTTGTCTGATACTGTTGTGGGGTCACCCAAAAGTCACCCACTTTTGGTCACCAGTCAGAGGCGCCACAACTTTTTGTTATGCTCTCATAAAACAGCTGCCAAAGCTATTCGCCGAGACAATACTCACAGAAAAAGGATTCAATGTAAATGAGATTTAATTTGTTTTTTTGTTTGAGGACCGAATAACCTAGGGTTACAATTTTGGAAACAATTTTATGATCACTTTCAGTAAAAAAAATTTTTTAACTTATTCTGGATTTTTTCTTGACTGCGAGCCTGGATTAAAGTGAAAGAGGAAAACGTCCCTGGGCGATGCCGAACAAAGGTTCGAGGGTCAGGAGACGAGTGACATTTTGAGTGGTCATTTAATAATCTAACTTAGCCGACACAGAGTTCTAAAGACACTAACCCCTTGTTAATTCAATATGTTAAAAGGAGCCACAATGTGGGGAATGAGTGAGATAGACAACTTGTTGAATCCCGAATTTGACAAGGTTTCCGATTATCGGAAGCTGTTTAGAGTCACCAATACTTATATCGCAGTTGATAATGCCACAAGAAATCAGGATGATAGCGGAGAGGTTCACCTCTTGCTACTTGTCAGGGATAACAGGCTAGGACTTCTTTCCGTTCATGACCAATATGCCGAAGGTCTGCCTCCAATGTTCTGCGAACCCGGCCACGAAAGTGTTATTGAATTTCAAAAAAGGCTGGAAGATGCTATCGAATGGTTCGACACGCCACAGGAACTCCTGGAATATTTTCGTGAACAAAAACATTTCAACAATCCCGTATACAGTAAATCGCCTCTAATAATGGGCTTCTTCATTCATGACGCCATGGATTTTGTCCGACAGCACTTCCAAATTCCCTCCTGAAATATCCAATTGACAGACACAGACCTGATCTGTATTGCACGCACTTAAGAGAAGCCGACCAAAGATAGCGCATTTTCAAGGCGCATGCGGCTACTCTTTGAAAAACGCAGATAACGGGCGATAACTCGCACATCCTGCTAGCCAAACCCACCCCTGCTAACAGCGTACGCGACCATTAGTTACAGTATCGCCCGCTATCACTTTATAGAAGTGTGAGGAGTCAATCGAGCCTAGTTGTCAAATTCATCTCAGAAGAAAAATCATATTTCGGGGGACAGAGAGATATCGCAACAGCCGTTGATCCATTGCAAAAACCCAGGTCAGCTACCGGAACACCTCCTGGCAAGAGTAAAGCAGTGGTGGGTTGAACGGGGTATGTATCCTGATCTTGTAAAATCTCTCAAAAAGGAAGGCTACAGCCTTTACGGACCGACCATCGCCAACTGGTGCCGCAAGGAATGGCCAGAGATTGAAATGACACCGGCTCAAGACGTTGAGGGGCTTCTTAACCTTGCTCCGGAACGACAGGCCATAGAACTGCTGTGGCGTAAATCCCTAAATTCCATCCGTTTGATCAGAGCCGATTCGAGATCAGCCATGCAGCAATTACACACAATGGCGTCCGCAATCGGAAAAATCGCGATGGCTCAACAAACCCTCGAAAAGCTGGAACAGGAGAAGGTCAAAGCTGGTTCAGACAGGATAAAACTCCTCGAAACAGCCCGAGAGCAACTCAAGAGCGAAATCAGGCGCATTCTCGGCAACAAACCCCAACTTGTCAATGAGCTGTGCCATATTTTTGACGATGCTGCGAGCAACATGAATCACGTGAACTAATTGACAATAAGAGACATTTTGCCAATCAGCAACAGGAGCCGGAAGATATCCCTTTTAGAATGGATATCAAAGGCCAAGATAAAACTTCGAGGCGAACCTTATTCGCTCGATAGACACGAGTACCTTCTTCAGATTCTTAAAGACAATTCGCCTGATCAGACATTCCTGAAAGGAGCGCAGGTCGGAATTAGCACAGTTGTTCTCTTAAAGGCACTTTATGTTTGCGATGAACTTGACAAAAAGGCCATCTATTTCTTTCAGGACGACAGTTCAGTCAGCGACTTCGCCAATGACAGATGCGATCCAATAATACAGAATTCACCGTATCTCACATCCAGAATCCGTTCAACATTCAATGTCCAATTAAAACAACTGGGACCCCATGGAAGCATCTATTTCCGAGGCTTATGGTCCAAATCGCGCGCAAAGAGCACGGACGGGGACTTCATTGTTTTAGATGAAGTATCTGAAATGAAAGATGAAAACAGGGCTCTAGCTCGCGACAGGGTCATGCATAGCGACCTACAGTGGATTCACCACCTATCCCAACCAGACCTCCCAGGCCAGAACATAGACGCGGAATTCAACACAACAGACCAGTTTTTCTGGCATCTAATATGCCCATCATGTTCACACAGGAACTGCCTGGAGCTAAATTTTCCCGAAACTTTCATTCCGGTGTCAAGATCCAGAAAGAAATCACTTCCTGATGGCATGACTCATTACCGGGGATGCCAGAAATGTCATACACCACTGAACATGAAACAGGGTGAATGGATCGCAAAACATCCTTCCAGAAAACGCCGCGGTTACCACTTAAGTCAGTTATACACGCAGATCAAGCCTCCGGATTTCCCGAATTACGCATCTCATATCATGGCTGAGTATGAGGCAAGTCGAACATCTCAAGCCAAGATGGCCAGGTTTGTCATCAGCGTCATGGGGTTCGGTTACGGAGGAGGGTCGGTCAGAATCACCGACACTCTTCTCGATCAGATCGAGAGCGGTTTCGGTTTCAGCTACAGCGAAGCCGGGGCATACATGGGAGTTGATCAGGGTGATGTCTTGCACGTGTCCGTTGGTATCCGAAGCGCTAACAAACTGATATTTGTCTATTTCGAGGAGACAGAGGACTGGAGTAGGCTCGACTCGCTAATGTCACAGTTCGGAGTTCATTTGTGCGCCATCGACGCCATGCCAAACAAGCATTCCAGCAAGGGATTTGCAGCCCGTCACAAGGGACGAGTCGTCATACAATATTTCGGTGGAAAAGATTTCAAGAGGGGCGTTGAACTCCATGACGGCGCCATTGAGGTCGACACAATCCATGTTGACAGGACAGAGTCCATTGATTCGATGATTGACAAGATGGAACAGGGACTCATCAGGATTCCTTCGAGAAGCCAGACATCAGACCGTGAACTGCATACCGTCGAGGAAGTGAGGCGACATCTAAAGGCGCTAACGGTGAATTATGAGACCAACAATCAGGGGATTACCAAGAGGGTCTACAATTCCGGCTCCAATATAGTGAACCATTTCGGGATGTCCATGAACAGCGCATGCCTGGCCGCGTTTGAACTTGGAATAGCGCCAGGCCCCATGACCATGCCCATTTTCATGAAGGTAGCCTGATGTCTGTGTCAGAGCGTTTGCGAACTTTTTTTGGCAGGCCTAGAAAGAAAGCGCCAAAAGGCTTTCCAATGGCGCTTCCACGGATTAGCCGCGACACGGGAAGTTACAGCATACGTGGTCTGAAAGAGCTCTATGCTCTACCGGCCACATTTCCATTCGAGATTTTCGAGATAATAGACAACGTCGCAATACTCGATCCCTACGTTTCGAAGTACGTCCACACCACAGTGGCCCTGTCAAACGTAACTCACAAGCTTTATATCCAGGCTCCCAATGAAAAAATCGCCAACGATGCGATACAGGCTTCGAACGAGTTCGCAGCCCGATGCTTTCCTCTGGGAGGAGGCATGGATGGTGTAGTGAGCGCAATGATCTCACAACTGGCTCGGACTGGGGCGCTATGCGTTGAATGGGCTCCGGACAGAGCTTTTAACAAGATCGAGCGTGCGTTCCTTGTGCCGATCAAAACGTTGAGATTCAGGCACAAAAACGATCAGGGGGAAATAGAACTGACACAACAGCAGGATGGAAAACTCATTCCATTGAATCCCGTGCAGACGTCCTATCACGGACTAGTTTTCCGTGACAGCAACCCCTACCCCATTCCGCCAATCATATCTGCGCTTGAGGCATGCGCTACTCATAGAGATATTATGGCCCAGATCAAAGTATGGATGTCAAAGATATCATCCCTGGGAGTAATGCTTGCTGAGGTCCAACCTCCACCTCGGGAACCAGGGGAGACTCAAGCAGTTTATGACCAGAAGGCGGGGGCCTACCTTAAAAAGATAGCAGAAACTGTTGTCGGCAACCTTAATAACGGTCTTGGAATCGGATTCAGCAACATCAAGTTTACGTTTCAATCCACTCAGTCCGGAGCACAAGGAGCAAGGGACATTCTGCAACTGGTGCTGCAAGGAATGTTTAGCGCGCTCCAGAGGGATCCCATATTCTTCGGCTGGTCCTTCCATTCCTCGGATTCACTTGCATCGGTTGTTTACGAAGAGATGTTCAAGTCGCTCAAGATTTTTCAACTTGGCGTAAAACGAGCATTGGAGCATGCGCACCGACTGAATCTTGCATTGAATGGCATGTCAGAAATAGGGATTTCGGTTCAATTCAAGGATGATGAGAGCGGGGACGTTTTCAAGACCAGTGAAGCGAAAATGATGATGACACAAGCCATAATACAGCAGGTTGAAGCGGGGCTCATATCCAAGGAAGAAGCCAGAAGACTTCTTGGACATGAGGACAAGAGCCTGGAGTCGGGCGCTTATGTGGCTGCTTTCAACAGGCGAAGAAATTCTTACGCCCTGGAGCCTTTCGTCCCAAGAATGTGGGAAGGAGCCGAGACGTAAGTAAACGTCATACGGGGGGACTATGACAGAGCGGTTAAACCATGCTTTTGACACGGGTCAGAAAAGCCCGGATGGTCGCAGTATATTTGAATTAAGACACAGCATCATGACTGAGAGTCGTGGTGTCCAGCCAATAAAGCACAACAAGAAAAAAGTTTCCGTTGAAGATGGAGATGCTGCGGAAACCGTTGATGAACCAAGAGGGGAAAGTTCACTTGTCCGTCAGAAATGGCGGATCCTGTCGAAGGTCAAGGCCTGGCCAAACACCGGATATGACGAACCCCAACTGGTAGATTACGAAAGCGCCGATAACTCCGTAATGGCCAAGATGGTCGGGGCCATTCTCGTAAAGCCGGACCTTAGATGGGATCATTCGTATTCGATCAAGGATGTTGTTGGATGGATAGAGAATGCTGAATGGGAAGATGAGTCTGACATTCCTGCAGGTGTGAACGCCTGGGTGGTGGCCGATTCGGAATACGACGCGAAGGCAGCGGCGGGATTGAGGAAAGGGATCATAAGGTCGGGTTCGGTGGGGATATCGGCCAGGCTAGTCCGTAGCCACGATAAAATGGACATGCAGACGTTCCTCCGTTCCCAGGGAGAAATGGTGGACGGTGAACAAGTCCGGTGGATACCGGTAGACATCACGGATGTTGATCACATGGCGCTTGTTCCATTCGGCCTTGGGGCAGACCCGAATTCGGGGCTTCGCCATCCAAGAGTCAACACGGCAAACAATTCAGGGTCTTACGTCGCTGGGGCCAAAGATATCTATAAAAAAGCGCAAACAGACGGGGGGCAAGAGATGACCAACTGGGAAGAGATGTTCGGCGAGGTTTGCAACATGCTCGGAGTGGATCTGCGGGTTGACGGAGATCTCAACGCAAACAGCGCAATGTCAACAATAAACAACAAGCTCAACAACCTTAAAGAATCTAACAGGATTCTGATAGCGCTTCAGACAGGTCTTTATGAGTGCGAGCGGTATGTTATCAGAGAGGATGAGACCGGGCTGAAATCAGAAGAGATCGTTCAAAGACTTCCCGAGATGCTCCATTTCGCCAAACAGGGCAAATCATTTCTCGCTTACCAGAAAGCTGAGGCGCTGAAGTGGTTTGATCTGGCGACGGTCAAGCCTGATGCGGACCTTTCCATGAATGACAGAAGGATACGTAACCGGATAGCTGGATCGAGTGATCTGGATTTCATAGAGGAACAACTCAACCTTTACAAGGAGATTGCCAACAGCAGGTTCGGCCCGGTTAGGTCATCAGTTTCCGAGGAGATTCCCTCGGACGCGCCAGGGAAAACTGTAGTCAGTGAGACAGAGGATTCCGTCAACAGGGTATTTGGGGGGAAATAATGATTCAGGAGCTTAAGACCATAATAGCGGTTAGCTTTGGGTGTCCTTCGACGATTGAGGAAGGCGACGTTGTCGAGATTGTGGATGACAACGAAGTTGACGTAATCAGCCAGACCAATTCGCTAAAGGTGGTTGGGGTAGTCTGCGCCCACAGGTACAAGGATACCACGTGCACAGTTTCCACACGTTTCTTGAGCCGAAGGGATAATCGGATTGCTGGAGAGGATGTTTCAGTTGGTCCATTTGTCTTTGGCGCAGGATCAAAGGTGTACGCCTATGATTCTGAAAACCACAGTCCAGCGGCAATATGCGGCCTTGTCATCAAATCCGGTTCCGAGGGCGATTTTGTCGAGACTCTCGAGATGGTCTAGAGGGGGGAGAAATGAGTAATGAACTTGGGCTCCGGAATACTTTCCGAACGAAGGTTTACGGTCCTTTGCAGGAATACAGGGGAGGAGACGCCACACCGGGCAAGGAGATTGATCTAATCACATTCATGAACCGCAACGGTATTAAAAACGGTTCGAATCCGATGACATGGGGGAAGCTTTTCCAGGAATTCGGACTCAATGACGCAAACCTGACATTGGGACACCTGCTTTCGCTATCGGGGGATGTCACATACCTTGCTCCAGAGATTGTGAGGGATTTTGTCGTTCGCGGCATGGAAGCCGATGCGAGCTATACGGATCTGATTATGGAGACTGAACATGTTTCATCGCTGGATGTATCGGCTCCATGGGTAGATTATGAAAATCCTCAACTGGAGCCAATCGGTGAGGCTGAAACTGCTCCGATCTCCCGGTACAAATGGGGCAAGAAAACCATAACACTCAGAAAAAGGTCGATAGGCATAGACTGGTCTGACGAGCTTATACTGAGCGTCAAGCTCCCACTACTCAAGCAATGGATGCGACGAGTTGGCGTGGAAATGAATGCTCTGCTGTACTCATCCGCGGTGTCGGTTCTCCTTAACGGTGATCAAGCAGGAGGAACAGACGCTGTAACGGTAATCGGGGTTGAAACACCGACCTCTATGGGATTCCAGGATTTTGTAACCGCATGGGTCAGAGCCCAGCTGATCGGAACGAACTGGGGTTCGATGATAACCAACGAACGGATGGCAAATCAGCTTTTGGCGTTAGCTGAGTTCAAACCCACTTCGGGCGGGCTTGGTTCGGCCCTTGTCAACCTGGAGACAAGAAATCAGGTTGTTCCCAACAGGATGCCTCATTTTATCAGTTCAGTGATAGGTGATGGGAAAATATTGCTGTTCGATCCGACTCAAAGTCTGCTCTACCTGGTATTCAGGCCATTGCTGGTGGAGGCCGAAAGGATAATGAGCCGACAGGTGAGCGGAACCTATGTGTCACTGATGTCGGGCTTCACAACCGTCGAGCGTAAAGCAAGGGTAGTAATAGACAAGTCGAAGAACATTAGTGAATTTGGATTCCCAACATGGATGCAGCCACTAGTCTAGGAAGATATGATGGGCAAAACTATCAGATTGAGGAATAGATCGGCTCTCTTCTGTGATCCGGAAACTGGATTCGAGATTTCGGGCAACGATGTGGTGTTGTTTCCGAAGAAGATAGGCTCCCTAACGAGGGCCTGGCTTCAAGGAGGGGGGCTGCTGGTTGAGGAAACATCGGATTCAGAAACGACACAGAATGCAGCCCCAAATCCGAGGCGGATATATTCGGATGATGAAATCAGGTCCATGTCCTACCCCGACATACTGTCTGCAGTCAGGGAACTGGGACTCAGGACAAGGGGCAATTCGAAGAAACATGAACACTTGATTGAGGCTCTAACGGAATATCAGGAAAGGCTCAGGACGACAAACGAATGAGTGTGAACATCCAGGAACTGGTCGAGATAAATATCAGGCCGGTAATGCTTATAGACGCCTGCCTTTCTGACGACCTTCCGAAAGTTATCGATGCGCAGATAGCATTACAGGGTTTTGAACCTTTCCTGATGGACGACAAGCAAAAGGTATACGTGGCGGCCCTAACGCTTGAATCACTGGTTCCGAGGTTAGCCCTGGTTTATACGGACGAAATCCAGGAGCACAGGACGGGGCCAGAGGTCATCAAGCTGCCATCACGTGGAGAGTTCTTCAAGGCATTGCAGAAAGCGATCGATACACTGAAGACTACGGCGGGGCGGGGAGCGGGAGTGCTTACGTCAGTTGAAGAGGACAAGACAAATAAACCCTGGCCTGGAGTTGGTTTACTGAAATGGGCGTAATCCGGGATGAGACCACAGATCAGGAACAGCCTTGTCAGGATGACCAGGAAGGCTACCGAGTTCTCTGATTCGGTCACGGTCAGGTATGTGTCCTCCGAAGGAAATGTTTACCCTCTAACAGCGTTAAGGTGGACTGACACCAGACTTTCCGCCGAAGGTATACAGATATTTTATGCCGGCGTTGAAGATCAGGAGCAGAGAATATTCCGGTTTGAGAGAGCGGAAATGGAATCGGCAGGAATTGGAAGATTTGATATGTCGGGACACTTCATACTGGGCTCGGAGCGATGGGATGTAGTGGGGGGACACCCACAGGCTTTTAATCTGGACCCAAGTCCGTCGGTGATACTGGTTCTGAGGAAGGCAGTTGAAAAGGCCGGGACAGTTTGCGGATCGACATTCGGATTTGATACGGACGAGTGAGCATTGAGAATCAAGGTCAGGATATCCGCCGAGGGAAAAGCAGTGCCGGTAAAGTTACGGAGATTCGAGAAGAATTTCCTGACCTATACAAGGACTGCAGGAAAACAGACCAACAAGGATCTTGTGCAGGCCCTTAAGGCATCCATGAAGGAGGGAGAATGGCCTCACAACGAGGAGAAATACCTGAAATGGAAGTCGTACAGTGGATATTCGACCATGCCCTTGTTCAGGACATCACTGCTCTACAATTCAATAAGCCAAGAACTCAAGCTGGAACAGGACGGTTTAGCCGGCAGGATAGGCTGGCATGAAGGAGCCCGTTATCCTGGTGAGCTAAAAGGCAAAGTCTGGAAAGGACGTGTTCCAAACCGTCGACGGAAGCTACTGGCCCCTCCAAGTGGACCGCATGGCCCTAGATTGACGTCGCATGACACCAATTACCTAGCCCAGGTTGCTTACTGGAATGAGCATGGAGAAGGCGGGGTTTACAAGAGGGAGCGAGTAGCCCGAAGGGTAAAAAACGGGAGATTCCGAAACCGCCAGAAATACAGAAACAGATATTATGACAAGATAGTTGTGGCTCAGTACGGCAGGATTGCGCGGCCATTTGTGGAGGCCGCATTCAACGAGTCGGATCTAATACCTGCAATAAATTTCCAGACTGCGCTCGGAAAGACTTTAAATGCCATATTTGGCCGGAGAAAGGGTAACAAGGGCATGTCATTGCACGTGAATGACATACCATTCTGAGATGTTCGAGATAGTCGAAGAATTCATATATCAGCGTCTGAGACGGATAGCCCATAATGACAGGCCTATCACCGTTTACAGATATGAGCCTCATCGTGACAAGGGGAAACCGGAGTACCCATGCATAGCCTTCGAGCGATCCCGTTACGACATTGATTATTCTCGAGCCAGGCCTGACGGAATCATTTTCGAGCCGTCTGAAGAACTTGATATCATCAGACTGAATCCGCTGAAGACGGGTTCCGGTGAATTTGAGGAGAGGCAAGGACCATCATATTACAGGATCAAGCCATATCCTGTGGCCATAAACATATTTTATTATTTGAACGTGCTTGCCACCCAAAAAGATCATGCGGACTATCTTCAACTGATGCTGGTGCAGGCATTCCCTCCGGGATACATGCCCAACATAGCTGGACAGTCTCCATTGATGAGCCTGAGCAGGATCGAGAGCCGGGACGATCTATCCGTGCCATTGTTTGAGGTGGATTGCGTGCTTGCCGTGGAGGGAGTCTGGATTGAAAGGATCGTCCCGGAAAGGACTGTTCCCTCCATAAAAACACCTGTTTTGGCAATGGAGGTCACGGAGTCACACGAAAAATAGAGAACAATCATCATTTATGTGGGGGGAAAACAGATGTCAAAAGCCAAGGAAAAGTCTCGCCAGTCGGTTATCGTGTCTGATTCAGGGGAACCTGTGGGTGAAGTAAACCCGGGTTACGTCAGGATTCAGAATCTCCAGCCCATAGAACAGACTATTCCCCTAGTGGACGGAGGAGAGCCGATTAGCCTGAGCCCGTTCAGGGGATTGGGAAACACCTCCAGGCCTGTTTTGAACAAGGTCCTACCAACAGCATTTGTGGAGAGACTGATAAAAGAGAAAAAGATCAGGAAGCTGTTCTAGCAGAGCAGATTACGGGGGGAAGAAATGACATTAGGCGCTGCCAGGGTCCGTTGGTACACCAATGACATGTCGGGTTTCGTGGATGCCACTGTTACCGGATACGTCATCATGGTACTGCAGACAGAGCGAGGTCCGGTCGGCATACCACAGATCGTTGATAGCCAGGTTGCCTACAGCAGAAAATTCGGCAGAAAAGTACCGTGGACAACGGACCCACTCATCGCAGAGATGGCATTGAGGGAAAACGCCAGGCTGATAATAATCAGGGCCTGCAGCTACGTTGACGTTCATGACCCGACATCCATCACAGCCAAGACGTCCAAGGTTGTCGTCAATGACAGGGGAGCGGTCCCATTACCGGCATCGATCACAGGCTCTGCAACAGGACCCTACGTATTCATACAGGCTTCATCAGGCAAGGTCCAGGGAACCGAGGTCGGACCGTTTACAATTGGCTTCGAGATCAATGACAAGCTGATGATCACTGTCGGGCAGGGCGATGACCAGTTGGTGACACTTTCTCCGGGGACATCACGACCGGCAGCAACAATCGTGGAAGAGATAAACGAGCAGACGGAAGGCCTAACGGCGTCGGTTCTCCACGAGAAAATTGTTATCCAGGCAAACAATCTCGAAGATTCCATAACAATCCACGACATTGCCAATGGACAAGACGCCTATTCGACCCTGGGGCTAGGGATTCAGCATTATCCAGCCAATGAGGGGACAGACAAACTTGTGATCCGGGTGAACGAGGGGACAGATCAGGGTTTCAGGCTCGTCCCAATAGACCGTTCGACAGGCTCATTTTCGCTGAGTTCATCGCAGGTGGCCTCTCAACTGGCGCCACTTCTTAACGCAAGGGCCTATTCTGTTGGTGGCAAACTCCGGCTTGTCACTTCGCAGACAGGCAATACCCGAAGTATCCAGATCAGGGAAGACTCAACGGCAGCCACAACACTGGGTTTTGACATGGAAACACACTTTGGATACAGCGGCGAAGCCCAGGCTACCCTAACCTTTGAATCCAAAGACCCTGGCAGTTGGGGAAATCATTTACGCATCCAGATCAGTGACAGTGTGTTGAAATCCGAGGACCATTTTTCAGTAAAGGTAATTTATGGATTACAGGGAGAACTAACTGAAACTTATACTGATCTCAGTATGAATCCCGAATCCAAGTATTATGCTCCAAATTACATAAACGAACGATCGGACCTGGTTAAGGTAACAGATGAGAGAAGCGAAAATGTAGAGCCGGCCAACCGGCCTGCGGTGAATCTATTCGGGTATCCCATGACGGGAGGCAGTGATGGGGACCCGATGAAGGATTCCGACTGGATTGGCAGCCCGGTTTTCCAGACCGGGATGTATGCGATCGACAAGGTATGGAACCTTTCGATGGATTTCATGATCCCTGGAACGAATTCAGTAACTGTCTACAATGCCATGACAGCGTATGCCGAGAGTAGGCAGGACCTTGTGGCATACGGAGCCGTTCCGGCAAACATGACCCCAGAGGAGGCGGTCGATTGGCGACTAGGAAATGCTCCCTGGAGCCACCCTGCATTCAACAGTCACCGCTTTGCGCTGTTCTACGGGATGCCATTAGTCTACGATGACATGGATGACACGAGAAAACACATCAATTGCCTCGGGCATCTGGCAGCGGTCATCTGCAGGAATGACAACAATCATGGTGAACACATAGCATTTGTTGGGGCCAAGCGCGGGACAGTGACTCTTATGGAGGGCATAGATTTTAATGTTCAGAGCTACCGCTCGACAGGCTATGCCGACCTGTTTGCCGAACATGGGATCAATTATCTTTTCATATCCAAGATGCAGGGGATCGAAGGGGGAATGTTCTGGGAGCAGAGGACGACACAGCGGGACGCCAGTTCAACGCGAAACCTCAACGTTGTCCGTCTGATAACAATGATGAACAGGTCGCTACTGCCCATATTGTGGCTATTTCTGTTTGACCCTAATCATCCGGTGACATGGAGGCAGGTCTACCGTGAATTGCTTCCAGCATTTGAAGACTGGAAGGCGAAGTACAAGATCTTCGATTTTGCCGTGCAGTGCGATGAAATGTCGTACTTCTCGGGTGGCGAGTTAAAAAACGCCGTGCTCAATTCCGGACTGGATATCGCCAGGGGCATATACAACGCCAGGGCACTGATTCAGGCCACCGAGGCAATCACCTACCTTGATTTCACTCTTGGTTTGACCAGAGCTGGCGACGCATTCGAACAGTTCAACGAGATAAAAACGCTGCCTGGTTACATCAGGGCTTAGGCTGGGGGAGACACATGGCCAATAACACGGCGTCGATACACAGGATGAAGGAATTCAAGTTCCGCGTTGAGGTGAACGGTTTTGACAGCCTTCTGGTACAGGAATTTTCTCTTGGAAAGAGAACGATAGCAGTAACCAAGCACGCCGGCATGGGCCAAAACCATCCGACGAAGGAAGCGGGAGGACTCGAGTTCGAGAATGCCGTATTGAGGTATGTAGTTCCATGCGACGGAGAGTCAGCCACCTTCTGGTATGGAAAAATGAGGCTGGCTCAGGACGCTGTCACTGGAAATGGAGAGATGCCGGACAAATACAAGTTCACTTTCTCCTGCTATGAAAACAAGCCAACCGACCACGCAGTGAGGACGTGGACATTTCATGGGGCTTTTGTTGTTGGGGGAACCGTGGCCAACAAGAGTTCGCTTGCGTGGGACAAAGACGTGATCGACGAGATCGAAATTGCTTATGACCGTGTAGAGGAGAAGAGGTCCTAAGAGTTATGGAAGACATTCAGAAACAGGAATTTACGTCGAGTTTTGACCTTTTTGTCAGAAAGGAACGGATGACGGTTGTAGCGGGAGATGGCGCCGCCAACAAGATCCTACTTTCAAATAACCGGAGAATGTTTGAGGTAGTTCCCAGGTATCTGGCTTTTCTGACAAGGAGCATCGGCGACAGGACGGATATCGACGAGAACACCATTCTAGACCTATTTGTGGTTGACCAGGAGTGGGCGCTTGTCAAGAACTACAAGGCGCACTATGGGAACATCCTGGAACTTGAAGATGTGCCCTGCCCTAACAAGGACTGCAGGAAGACATCGGATCACATAAAGAATCTGGACGAACTTGAAGTCATTCAACTACCTGAGGAGCTAAGGGATAGCGAGGATCCGACGATAACAGTCAGGCTTCCACGATCAGGGATCATGGCAACAGTAGGGCTACTGACCGGTCATCAGGAAAAGCTTCTCCTTTCACAAAGGGCTGCAGGCAAATTCGATCCCAACCAATCGGATTTCCAATGTTTGAGAGAGCTCAACGGGACAAAGGAATTCTTTTACGAGGATGTGGTTTCATTGCCTCTTCTTGATCACAAAGTAATCCGGAAAACCCGAAAGAAACTTATATGTGGTTACAACACAGTAATTGATCTTGAGTGTCCCTACTGCGGACATTTGTGGGTGATCAATTTCCTTTCGAGCCGGGATTTTTTACTTCCGGCGGGGTAACGCTTGAGCACACGAAATGGGGATACAAGGATGTTACTCCGCTTATTCCGGAAGCTCGATATTCTCAGGAATATCTCGACAGAGAGGTTTTTAATCTTGTTTACCACCTGAAACAGCCGTTTACAGAAGTTATGAAATGGTCTTACAGGGAACGCAAGGTGATGTGGCGATTGTATCTCGAGCAGAGAGAATTCGAAGAATCCAAACTGAAGAAGGAATAAGGGGATCGACCAGACCATTGGCATAGAATACGTAGTCACTGGTGTTGAGGAAATCATCAACAAGCACAACCTGCTTGCTCAATCCTTTGACGATACACTGCGGAGGATACAGACATCTGTCAAAGGCGCATCCGATTTTCAGAGCAACTCCATCGAGAAGCTTGCAGGTAAGACCGGCATGAAGGAAAGGCTCGGAAGCATAACGGACTTGAACCTGAAGGCGGTTGAGACGGACAAGAGTCTTGGATCGATATTAAGTGATGTGCGGGGGGTTAAAATAGACAACCTTATAACTCGCCTCCATTACACTGCAGGGATGGCATTCAAGGCTTCAACCGAAATAAGAAATCTTACAGAGGCAATTGGCAACTACAACCTTGCTGTAGGCGCAGCCAGAAACCTCAAGCTAGCAAGAATTGACGAGTCGGGAGAGTCCCACATGTATGAAAAACGGGGCGCGAAAAAATCAGCAGTGGAAAAACGACTTGAAGACTGGTTTTTCGACCGCTCGGCGTTTTTCATGCTCCGTTATCGAATGTATTCCCAGATTCTCGATGGAATTTTCTACTCCCTTGCGGATGTTGTGATGGGAAGATCAAGAGCCAAGCTAGCTGATGCGCTGGGAGAGTTGACAGCGGTAGCATTCACATCGTCCCAAAGAAAACAGGCGGAATTTGCGGCTAACGTTTTTTCGATGAAATTATGGAATGTAACGGCAGAAGAATGTCTCAATGCGATGAGTTCCACGGCTTCTGCCTTCGATGTAAACAGGGTCGGATTTGACAACATCAGGAGAATGAATGAGGCGGCGATTCGGTTCGGCAAGCTATCGAAGCTTTCGGCTGAGAAGAGCGCCGATTTAATGACAGGGATTGTTTTGCAGCTCATGACAAGATTTCCTGAGGATGTGAGCGAATTGCTCAAGAGCGGGCATGCAGCCAGGGTAAAGGATTACGGGGTGGTTGATCTTGGAGGTTTGACGGAGAAGATAGCGGCTCAATCAGCAAAGGCGATCCAGATTTCAACCGTTTGGGGTCCGGGTATAGCAGGAGCTTTTAAATACATGCTGCCGGAGTTGCTGGAGAAGGGGTGGAACATACCGGCGGCATTGTCCCTGCTCGGATCGATAAAAGACGCTGGATTTCCTGCAGAACAGATAGGCAGGGCCACCAAGGAAACATTCCTTTCCGCTCCGGCTGACTTCGCCAGGACCATTCTCTGGGCGACTGACCGATGGGAGGCCGCCGGAGATGACATGACCAAAGCGGAAGCCAAGAGTCTGAATGAGGAAAAAGTCAGAATTCTAACAAAAACGATTCAGAAGTGGTTCTCAGATCCGGAACTGTTCCAGAAAAACATGCCAATTCTCGGAGAGGCATTGAGACTTGCGGAGAAGAAAGGCGCCCTGCCTGTTGAAGATCTTGGGTTGTCCAAATATTTCATGTCAGTGACCAGGACCTTGACTACGGAAGGATCGATGTCCCGTTTCAAGGAACAGATGGAGCTTATTAACAAGGCTGACTATGACGAAGTCGCCAGCATGGCGGCAGAAATGCTTGATGACGCCGGAACAGCATGGGCAAGGATATCCAACTCCTTTTCGAGGTTCTTCCAGACCATGGCGGATTCACCTCTTTCTCATTCAATAGCTGATCCGATATCAGTTTCACTGGATTTCCTTTCAGCCTATTCTGCTCTTCCCCGTATGCTTCAGGCACGAGGTCTAAAATATGAAGAGGCTATCCAGGCATTCGAAAAAGAATATCAAAAGCCTTTTGAGGCGATGTTTGGAGAATACCTGACACGGGAACTCAGGGAGGGAATAGGCAAGGCGTATGGAGAAGTATGGGACATAATGATAATGCCCGAATACTTTGCGCTCGGGTTTAACTTTCAGAACAAACTTCTAAAACAATCACTCGCGGGGATAAAGAAGGCGCTTCCGTGGAACTGGGGCCGAGATGACAGTGAGACTGGATTTATTCCGCTAATGCCCAATACATCGAAGATGCTTGAGAAGCTTATAAACCCATTCGAATTCGACTGGGATGTTCCTGGAAAGTTTTTGTATGCCATAGTTGAGGACATGTATGGGTCGGTCCAGTCGACAATCAGTAAGGTCTGGAAACTTATGAATGAGACTTATGAAATGGGGGCCTGGGTATTAGGAAAGCTTGGATGGCTTTTTGAAAAGCTTGCCGATTTCCTTTTCTGGCCGGCGCAAGTGGCCTACAAAATGTTTTATCCAGACGCGTCGGAAAAGCCTGGAAGCCTTGCTTCGACGTCATTACCGCAGCTTGATCAACTGACTGACCCTGAGGTTGAAGCCTACGAAAGTAACGTGGCTTTTCTTGAGTGGATCAAGGGAATATGGAAAAACGAGCCGATAGCTCCGGCTACCATGCAAGGACCGATTTCCGACGAGGGTATGGCTGGAGCGAAGACTGAGGAAATGTCGCGTTTGGCTCCTGACGAACCCAAGGATGACTATTACGAAGAGACCACCTTACTTAACAGGCGACTTCGTGGGGCTGGCATGGACCAGTATTCCATAATGCCGCAGCAGGTTCCTGCGGCAAGTCAGGTCCCAGTATTTCTTCAGAATTACTCCGTTCCCTCGGGACCGAGAGATGAAAGTCCCATTCAGATCGAAAACAGACTCATAATAGATGGTCGTGAGTTGGCCCACATAATATCGGAGATCATCCAGCGCAACAGAATCACCAATTATCAGGCATTCGGCGCTGATCCATTCGGCTACAATACGGCAATTTAAATGACTGACGCTGATGTCCAGAATACGAGTGGCCTAATTATACCTCTTGAGAGTTCCATTTCGGGGGCGATCGAATTTCAGTGGAATCCACACAAGCTTCATCGTGAGAAGTCGATTCCCTTCAATCACCTCAGACTTGCGGGCAGGGAGGCTCCAATACAGCAGTATGGATGCGGTGATCCACAGATTTATTCCCTGGAATTCACTTTAAGCCGTATGAACCGTGGAGATCACTGGGTTACGAATGCGGTGGAGGCGCTTTTCAGGCTTACCAAACCAGTTGTGGGGCAATTCGTGAGACGAACGACCAAGGTCAGATTAATACTAGGAGACGCCATCAGGGCGACATGTTTCATTACAAAAATCAATGTTGAGTATGGTCCCCTGTACAATCCGAAGACACTCCTGCCATATCAAGCAAAGGTCAGGATAACGCTGGAGGAGATAATCTAGAAGTTCATGGCGACTTATCTGAACACACCGAACTTTTTCATTTCGATTAACGGGATGAACTACACGCCTTTTTGCACTGGCTGGCAGCTTGACGATGTTGAAGACGGAATGTCAAGCCTACGGATAACACTAGGGAATCCAGACGGGAAGCTTGCCGGATATTTCACGACTGAAACATACGTGACGTTCAGGTATGGCTACTGGAATGGATCGATGTCCAAACCAATCGTAATGCGCGTTAAGGACATGGATGAGAGTTATGAAACGTCAGGTCCTCCATTGATTGACCTCATGTCTTATGACGTAACAGAGAGACTGATCGGAGTGACTCATGCAGGAAACTCATCAAAAGACGCCAAACCTTCAAGCATGGTTGAATCAATAATTGAAGGGATAAAAGCAAAAGCGGAAGTGCTTCTGAGCGGCGCAGAAAAGATGCCCGAGCGAATTCCGCTGCATAACATGACTTCACATGCGGCAATACGATGGTTGATGGGACAGACGAGATGCAAGAAGGAAACAGTCAGTAACGTAATTGATGGTGGTAATCGATTTGTCGACGACTATCCGGAGGATGCGCCTGACTACCAGGGGAATATCGCCGGAGAATCAAACCTGGAAGTAGGCTCAACCCCAATCGGAAGCCAAGATGGATACACTGCCGGAAAGGAATTCAGGGCCGCAGAGTCCTTCACGGGGGATCGGACCGGTGAAGCTCAAATAAACAGAGACTTCAATCACATAGACAAACTGCGGGTTATAAACAGGCGCAACAGGGCAGGTAATCAGGTGATCACAGGTCGTCTCGATCTGGTGGGCCTGGCCGGGATCGAGGCGAAGAAGTGCATTACGGTGCTTAACGCGGGGCCTCAGGGATCGGGCAAATGGTACGTTACAAAGTCATCCCAGCGTTATGATAAGGGAGCCCCATTCACTGCCACGCTAAATCTAATGCGACCTTCGCTGGACTCCAAGGGTAAACCCACCAC
Source organism: uncultured Verrucomicrobiota bacterium (assembly GCA_964548925.1). Taxonomy (GTDB): domain Bacteria; phylum Verrucomicrobiota; class Verrucomicrobiia; order Limisphaerales; family MWDV01; genus MWDV01. The sequence goes on from CAZJTM010000046.1 coordinate 18,502, forward strand.
ACAGCCGATTGTCATGTATGCGAAAATTTATGAGCCAAATGTAATTTTTGTGGGATGCAGAGAGGTTGACGGCCCTTCACAGATCACGGTGTCTTATGGCCAACGCAATCCTGGGGGCGAACTTCTTGTAAGAAGATTCAAGTGGGGAATAAGAGTTGTCAGGTCGAGATCGGCGGGAGAAGGGGTCAAAACGAAGACCTGGGCCATAAATCAGGCCAAGAAACTGTTGAGGGCCGAGGCGATCGCCAACGGAACATACAGATCATCTACGCCCCCTACCCCGCCATCGGACAAGGTGGATTAACAGAGATGGGCGACTTCAAAAGTTCATTGCCTCCAGAACTACACCATCTTCAGCAGGCGTGTTCACTGCATTTGGGGATAGTCCGTGACGTGAGAGACCCGGAGGGCCGGGGGCGAGTAAAAGTGGAAGTTCCGAGCCTTAATTCGGTGGGAAGCGAGAATTGGCTGAACTGGTGTGAGGTTATAGGAGTGCCGCAAGGATCCATTCATGATGATGGGGATGCCGGAATATGGTGGCCCATGCTTCCGGGCCAGGCGGCGTACGTCGGGTTTCTAGGCGGTGATTACCTCCAACCATACTGCATTCCTGGACCCGCATGGGCTGAAAAGCCCAAACCCGAAGAGGCGTGGATACCAAGGGAGGCCAGGAATCGCTCATTACGAAGAAAGACCCGGATCCGGGAAATCAAAAGTGAGGCAGGTCATACGCTTCTGATGGACGATAATGGTGGTCAGGAGCAGATGGCGTTAATGGACTGGACCGGACAAGGGCTTTTTTTTACGGCCCCCGGAAGCATTCCTGATGCCGACGAAAACAAGGAAAATGGCAGTAAATATAGAGATGGACATACCCGTGGCACCAGGATGATGGCGACGGGCAACGGTATAGATGTTGCAAACACCTGTAATGGACAGTCTGCAATAGCTCTTTTTGATCTTCTGGCTCAGGGGATTATAACGATAGCGCAAAGCTCCGGGGGTGTCGTTCTGATATGGGCTGGTGAAGCGGTTAACAGGGCTGGACCGGTCATCATGCTTGACGCCGCTGAAAACAGGATAGTTTTGGCGGCTGGCAAGGCCCAGATGCACTTCCATGGAGATCATGACCGGATCTTTGTGACAAAACAGATGATCGGGAAAATAGAGCCACTGGACATGCAGGTCTATGTTGGTGAGGCCAAGAACATATTCGGACAGGCGTTTCACCAGTATGGACAACGCGAGAAACAGGATGAGGGTTATCGACCTCCCAAGAAAGATACACCACCATCATGAGGACAATTCCCGCATACGGAAAAGGGGTTTCATTCCCATTCAGGATAGACAGAGCGACTGGAAAGTTGTCCGTTTCGGCCGGATCAAGTGACTCAACGAGTGTATCATTGGCCTATCTTAATGAATCATGGACGGTCCGTGAGGTACGTGAAACAGTTCAAAACCTAATAGCAGAATCCATTGCACACATTGTGCTTACCAGAAAAGGTGAACATGACACATTACCTGATTTCGGGAGCAACGAACAGGCAATCCTATTTGAGAACAATGCTCCAGAAACGAAGTATCTTGTTGAATATTTCTTTCATGAATCGACCAAACGATGGGAGCACAGAGCTGTTGTCCCTGAAAGGGGTGGGGTTTCATGGCCTTCTAACAGGGGTAGAGAGACTTTTGGGCAGCTTCCGGTACAGGTTTTCATTGAGTTTATCGACGGTCAGGTTACCGGCAACCTCGTTGCGCCTTTTGTGTCAGTGAGGGAGGCTCGTCAGACCGAATATCCGGCCACAGAGATTGATTCGAGTGGACATGACTATTACAGCCGCTATTTCCATACAGCCGAGGCATCACTTGATGGAACAAGTATTAACAGAATTGATCCGCCTAAATATATTGCGCCGGCTTACGACGACTATTTCTACAAGGTGAAATACGGAGACAACTGGTTGACTATAGCGTGGTCAGAGTATGGGGATATAAGACACTGGCACATACCAGCCCAGGTTTATGTTCAGGACGCGGCGGAACAGGGGTTGTCATCGGATGTGATGTATCCGGCGTTTGAACTTGAGATGGGACAGAGAATACGAATGCCATCGTTGGCCAGAGTGCAGACACAACTTTCCACAGAAAGGTATTCAAGAAACTAGATGGGGCTGATTAATTACACCGGCAGGGATTTTAGCGCTCGCTTCGAGGCGCTTTTGAGCGAATTCAGAAGGTTGTGCCCGGACCTGACCGACATGAACCACTCAAACGCTGGTGTGGCATTGATCAGACTTCTCGGCAGCGAATCGGACTTCCTCTCCTTCTATATAGATCATGCATTCAGCGAGAATTTTGTGGATCATGCGCAGTTCCGACAGAACCTTATCAGGATAGGGAAGAATCTGGATATCCTGCCGAAGCTCTGTTCGGCATCCAGAACCCTGGTGACGATAACGAGGCTTGAGGGAATCGAGGGCGACATAGTGATTCCAAAATTTACAAGGTTCTCCAGGATTGACGGTGCTGGATACCTGACTGATGACGAAGTAGTCCTTCCGGCAGGGACAGATTCGGTTACGGTTGGAATCACACAAGGCGAACTTGTGGAGAATACGGTTAACATTGATGAGTTTCGAGTCGAGGATCATTCACAAAGGTTAAAATACAACATTGGCACCGACGTCGCAGCTTATACCTGCTACGTCACCAGTGAGCCAACCGGGGAGGTTTGGACAGAGGTAGAAAGTTTTTACCGGACATTCGATGGGGACCGTCATTATTGCCTGGAATTGCACGCCGACCCAATAGATGGGATTTCAGACACGGTATTCCTTACACTTAACAGGAAAAGCGGTTCTACAAACCTGCCTCAAACGTTGAAGACAAGATTCATCAAGACAGCCAAGGAACGAGGAAATACAGGGGCGCAGACAATCACAGTCTGTCCACACGAGCTTGAGTATAACGTATCGGTGACCAATGAGACGAGTAGCACCGGTGGAGGGGGACCTGAAACGGCGGAGCAGTTGCGCTACCGAATACCCGCAGTGGCAAGGACCCAGCGACGAGCAGTAACACTGAAGGATTACGAGGCTCTAGTACTCAGCGTATCCGGAGTTAGATATGTTGAGGCATACGACAGGAGCGAGGACAGTCAATGGCCCCACAGGCATGTTGTGCTGTATGTCACCCCTGAAGGCGGGGGACACATGTCCCAGGCGCTGAGGGAGAGAATTTTGATGGAATGCGCCGACAAGGGACATCTCGGATCATGGCCCAAGCGATACATTTTAAAGGACATGAAGCAAATCAGTGTAAACATTAACGCCACCGTTGGCATCGCTGAACCTCGTATGACTGATTCGGTATTTACTCAGATCAGACTTGCCTTAAATGAAAAATACAACCTTTACGCGACTAAATCGATAAAGATCATCAGGTTTTCCGATTTACACTCCCTGATTTCAGGAGTCCAGGGTGTCTCCTGGGTTGAATTTAATGCTCCAACCGGTAATCAGGTGGCTAGATCTGGAGAGATACTTGTCATGGGTTCCGTCACACTGACAAGAGGCTCATAAAGGGAATTACTTGAATAAAAGGCCGTTAATAAGCAGGGTTCCGGGGATTTGGAGGAGGCTTGACCCTCATAAGACGCTCGCAGGCTTTCTCGAGGGCGAGGATAACGAACTGCTGCGACTAGCGGGCCTGGTCAAGGGGATCACTGCCATTCAAAATCCGGACACCGTTCCTGACAGGTATCTCAGGATTGCCGGGAATAACAAGGGTCACGTATGGAGATCGGACAAATCTTTTGAGTGGAATCGTAAGAAAATCGAGACGGCTATAACCAGATACAGCCGTAAAGGATCCTATGCCCGTTTAGGGGATGAATTACGCGAGATAAACGCTGATGGATATCATGTCCAGGATCAGGCATCCCAAATAATAGTGCTTTCACGCCAGGGAAAACTTTCGAAATCAAGGATCGTTGACGCCGATTTCTGGCATGAAGGGGTGTTTGTGATCTACCTGCAGGACGCTGGAGCCCCACATGTTTTTCCTTCAGACATAGAGCTGTTGATCGAAGAATTGAAGCCGGCGGGAGAGATCTGGTTCACTGTCAGGAGCTTCGCCCACGGGATTGTTTTTGAGACAGGGTGGCAATGGGCACACGGCCAGACATTGTGGACAGCGGACACAATGAACCAGAAGATTGGTTGCGGTAAAATCGATTCCAATCTCGATGATTCTGTAAGTTCGAGTTACAAATCGCTAGGGCGAATCCAGAGATCAGCAATTGCCGCATTGTGGAGAGATGGGGGCGACACTCTAGAGGGAAGGCTTGGCTGCGGCGCATTGGGGACAAATGGCTACGACGGAGTAATAACAGGACACAAGTCTTCAGCCAAGATTCGACGGAGTTTTATCCCCATCAAATGGCATTTTACAAATGATATACACGATGGGATGGCAGGATACGGGATTATAGGTCTCGACCTTGATGTCTCCTATAATGGACAAAGGTTTTACCGTCCCAAACTTCCGGTCAAAAGACGAGCATCGGCGATACTTCAGGCGGAGGTATACAGAACTTTCATTAAGGTGTTCAGGCACATTTCCGGGCAAACGCCAGAAGGAAAGATAGGGCATGGAGCGATAGGGCTTGAAATGTATATTTCCTATCGTGGATCGAGGTTTTACCATCCCAGTTCCGACCCGGATCCAACGTCGCTTGAGTTTTACAATCGAATGGAAGCGCTACTGAGCAGAAAAACGTTCCAGTTCGTGGCTAACTCATTCGACTTTAACTCTGTCTCGTGCAGGTCCACTGAGAGGTTTGTTGCGTGCTCGTCCGAGTTGGGCGTCGCTGACAGACTGACCGTTATCTTACAATTGAGGGATGCGGAGTCCATAACACAAGTGGTTGAAGCAATCCTGAGGACTACCATCGAGCAGACGGAAAGCGTCTTTCAGGGTGTGTTGACAACGGACAGCAATCTTCCAGCCAACATCGAATTTCCTGCAAATACGGGACATTTTGAAACTTTGATGACCGAAGAGGAAGCAGCTACTCAGATTAATTTTCAGACAACCACATATCTGTTCACTGAAATAAAACTGGAGGTTGGGGGCGAGATAGAGCGCAACCAGGGGGGAGAATGACAAATGGGAGTTACGACGTACGCAGGGAGGGCGCGAAGGGCTCTCCTGCACAAACAGAATTCGGTCTACTGGGTGGGAATAGGCAGGACAACAGCCTGGAATGATGAACAGGCTCCGCCTGATCCACAACCTGGCTCTGCGGATTTCGAAGAACCAATTATCTATGTAAAACCTACCAACGTTTCACTTTGCAAAATAGTCTCGACCGGCGAGGACATCACTCATCTGGGGACAAAATACGCCTTTGTCCCGGACGCGAATGCAATCGCCGAAAGCGCCAGATTCATGTACATCTTTGCGCGATTTGATCCCACAGCGGGGCAGCCCTTCGGCAATTTCAGGCAGATCGGTGTATTTTCGAACCTGGTTCCTGCTGAGGGCCACGAGGGGGATTCGTGGCTAGCTCCTGAAAATGTTAATGACGAAGGAATGCTAGAATTCATTGCTCATGACATTGTTACGGTAATGACAAATTCCAGATTAGAAGTTGTCGAAGTCCTTCTTGAATTCCGTTAATTAGAGATCCGGGGGGAACCATGGGTATATTGGATCAGAAAATGCATGAATACATGCTGAGGGCTCACGACAATTTTGACCCTCCTGTATTAAGAGCCACCAATATGGGGGCCGTTTCAGGCTCAATTCACCGCTACAGGGCAACCTTCAAAAGCCTCGTTGGAGAAACCACCGCCAGTGAGACAGTGTTGGTAAACGATGGCGCTGCGGTCCTCGATTCATCAAATTACATCAGACTCCAAGTTGTTGATGTGCCGGCGGGAGTCAAGGCTGTTAGATACTTCAAGCATCAGGAGGCCAGTCAGAAGTTTGAACTGATAGGCGAGGCCAAGACAAGCCCCTGGAGTATTGACGACACCGGCCAACTTCCGGTCCAGGAATATCCGCCTGATGAAAACGATTCGGGAAGACCGGACTGGCAGGCCATACTCTGGAGACCTGGCAAAACCTTACAGAGACCGGAGCTTCAGGATTCCTCATGGATACACCATCGGGATCTCAAGAACATAGGGGACAGGATTCACAAGCAAGGTGATGTCATAGAGGGGTGTAACGAGCAGAAGCTATCCGGTACGATATGGCGCTTCCTAAAAGGTAGGGTTTATATAGACGGCCAGTACGTCAGAGTTCCCCAGGGACAGGTAACGCTGGCTGGAACGGGTAAAGAGACGGTGGGACTTAGAGTTACCCCAGCAGTGGTGACGGATAGCACAGATCCTTATCTTCGAAATCTTGATGAGGGTGTTGATATTGAGTACTGCGAGGAGGGGGCTTACCGGCTCAAATATGACGTTGAATGGGTCGTGGATGAACCTGGAATGGTACCAGTAAGGGAATTTCTGGATAATTCGCCCCTGCTGGCTCAGGTTGTAACCGAGCGTTCAGAACTTGTCAAAATGATGGAACGGCGGACTTATGACACTTCAGGAGATTATGTTGTCAGAAAGTTCCCTCTAGTTATTGAAGAGGACCCTGATAATCCGGCAAACCTCAAGGCCCGGATATTGGCAGGCAAGGCATACGTTACAGGGGCGGAACTTGAAACCATAGCAGCTCAGCCGATAGACATCCCCAAGGGAAGAGATACCGATTCGAGGGAAACGGCGGCAATAGGGTCTTATCTGTCAACGGGCGGCCTGGTAATAGCTAGCAACGCCCAAAACTATGATGTCAACGGACTGAAAGTAAAACTAAAAATCGGCCAGGGCAACTCTTTCACCGTGACCTTGAGTGGCTCGGGACAGAGCGCTGAACAGGTAGCGAACCAAATAAAATATGTAGTTAATGCCTATCCGACGACGGGAACACTTCTAAATGGCGGGGCTTCGTCCGGGAAGCTATATCTTCAGGCTCGGGACGGCAAGGATCTCACCATCGAGACCATAAGCGGTAGCGCCTATGAAATACTGGGCATTACGCCGGGAGTATACGTCCAAACCGGCCAGAGAATTTATCCGATAGGTGACAGATTCATTAAGTCAACATCCAGGATGTCCTATCTTACCGAGGTGGTGGAAACACTTACTCACGATGGGCTAGAGCACGTTGACGTCTTGGGCAATGAAAATGTCCAGGACATCCTTGGAGTATCTACAGGCCCAAACGGGCTGGCAGACTGTCATGACAACCGATTCCAATACACTCTAAACAATGACTACATCAAGTCTGGAAACAACCTTCTCAATTTCATGGCGATGAGCGGATCCAAGCCTGGTGATGGAGACACTCTCTATGTGAAATACACCTATGTTCGCAACGCCACCCGAAGCAGTCTCAGGCGCATCAGGGTTGAAAACGCCGAAATAACAAAGACATCTGATTACGGCAAAGATGATCTGGTTTTCAACGGAGCCATGGTCTATGCCGCAGTTTCCGGGGAGAGAATTGATACACCTTCGGGTTATGCGACCAACGTGATCAGGATAACCAAGGTGTCGGACCATTCGGACCAGGAAGAGTCAGATTATAGCAACTTCAGGCTTTTGAAGAATTCCACTTCACTAGAACACAACATTTCCCAGATAGACTGGTCTTCAGCGACAACTCCCGGAAATACAGGAACGGGTCAGCCAGTATTAGGTCAAAAGTACTTCGTAACGTTTGAAGCCTGGCAGGTTATTGTCAGTGGTGACTACGTTGGGCCTGAATCCTATCTTGATGACTATGAGCAGATAGAGCAAGCCCCGAATGGCACATGGCATCTGAGAGACTGTATTGATTTCAGAACTTCAGGAGCCAAGCCGATACCAGGTGACGGGCCACGGTTGGATTACCGTTTTTATCTCTCCAGGATTGATAAGATAGCTTTAACATACGATGGGCGTTTCATCAGGATAGGCGGAACCCCTGCGATCAGGCCGCTGGCTCCTGCGAACCAGGCAGGTCCGATGTCAACCCATCAGTTATTCATCCCTCCCTATACGTACAAACCGTCGGACGTCCAAAAACAGACCCTCGAGATACAGCGTAAAACCCAGCATGCGATAAACGAGATGGAGGCGAGAATTGCCAGACTGGAATATTACCAGGCAAAAAATCAAGCGGCCGTTAGAGCATCAGAAGCTGAAGCGGCAATGGACGCCAAGGGCATTTTTGGGGATTCGTTACTTGGAACCGCAGGTGGGGATGTTAGCTTCAACAGAAATGGTGTGGCTTTTGACTGCGCTGTTGACCCAGCCGAGCGCTGCATAAGACTACCCGTTGATGAAAATGGCAAGACAATAACCCTTGATGAGGCGCAGTCTGAGAACATTAGCAGGGTTGGACGAGTACTTGTTTTTGATTACGATGAAAGCCCCTACATTTCTCAACTGAGGGCTTCCAGCATTACTCCGGCCAATCCACACCAGGTTTTTGGGTGGATAGGGCAGATGGAAATCGATCCGAGTTCCGATTTCTGGACTGACACCCAGCAGATACCAGCCCTGGACATGAACTATGACGAACAGTACAGCCAGCTTCAGGCGATAGAAGCCGAGAACGCGGAGCGTGCAAGGAACATAACGTGGTCGGCATGGACCATGATGTTTGACAGGAGCGGAGGCTGGGCGACCAGGACCTGGCAGGAGGGGATAGACAGCGGCGATTTTGGTGGAGGTCACTGGTGGACAATTGGGGCGCTTGGTGTTGGCGCCGAAGCTGGAATGGCTTACGCCCAGGCTAACGCAAACTCTGCGAGGGAAAGATACGGGACATATAAGTCGCTTGTTCCTGAAAGGACGCTCGTAGAGGTCGGTGACCGGGTGGTAGACATGACAGTTCTACCATATATGCGCACCACCAAAGATGGAGGACCATTCTACATTTCGCTCATGGTTCATAATGTCAAGCCGGGAGAGGAATACGCCTGTTCGATTGATGGAGTTCCTGTCAGTCTCATTCCGATGGGAAGTTCCAGCACGGGGTTACACAAATACAGGACGGTATATGACACGGTCCTGGCTGATGGGGCAGGTTCCTTCACGGCTCGATTTGCAGTCCCGCAAGGAATAACGGTTGGTCAGAAACCGATCAAGGTATTCAAATATGACAATGAGCAGGAAAGTTACGCCATATCAGTTTTCACTTCCCAGGGATTTCTCGAGACCCGACAGAAGATGGTTATGGGGGTTCTCAGTGTAACAGAGCGCGATGAAACACTTACCCAGACTCAGTGGCATTACGGTGATCCATTATCGCAAACTTTTGCGGTTACCGAAGGAATTCAATGGATCATCGGAGTTAAACTCGCATTTTCGGATAAGGACTCTACCCTTCCGGTCACGGTCGAGATACGGGAAGTAGTCAATGGTTATCCAACCAGAAAGGTCATCCAGAGCAAGACGCTCTACCCTAATGACGTTGTGACATCGAACAACGGCAAGGCGCTAACCACATTCAGATTTCCTAACCCGGTGGGTTACGGACCAGGAGAATACTGTTTCGTGGTAGTCACCAACAGCCTTAACTACAAGTTATGGCAGGCTGTTTTGGGAGAGACAGACACTGACGGTGTTTTCATTAACTCACAGCCGTACGATGGGGTTCAGTTTGAGTCACCGAATGATTCTACATGGGTGGCTCATGTTGACCGGGACCTTACATTCGAGATTGTGAAATGCAATTTCCAGCAAAACGCCAGAGTTCAGTTCCAGGAAGTTTCCGGTGTTGAAGCCAGCCTGCTTTGCCTGGCGGTAACGACACTCATGCCTGAAGGCTGCACGATGCACTGGACCTATTCAGTAAATGGTGGAGGAACATGGAAGGCATTTGAACCATTCATAAATGATGAGCTGAGTTCTGTGGCGACATCCGTGCTTATACGGTGTGATGTCAAGGGGGTTGGGGGCACGTTTATCATAGAAGAGAGCGGAGCCGGCATCATACTGGCGCTGAATAAGGAACAGGGAAATTACATAAGCAAGCAGGCGACGCTGTCAGGGGATTGCGACAAGGTGACAATGTATGTGGACCTTGCCACCGACGGGGTAAATGGAAGCGGTACCAGGACGGCATGGGTATATTATTCCGTTGATGATGGGCTGAATTGGGTGAAGATACATCCGTCACCGACACATACTCCTGTTGCGGTTGGTGATGGCTCCTACAGAGAGTGGATGTTTGAAACACCTAACGAGGCTACGATCAGTGGGGCATCGAATGGCAATCCGATAGTAATGACTGTTCCAGGCCACAAGTTCTGTGATGGCGCTGTTGTAGTCCAGACCGGAATAGAGGGAAACACGGCTGCAAATGGAACATTCAGGATCAGGAACTGTGATGACGACACCTATGAGCTTCTAGATCCTCAGACAGGAGCAACAATCCAGGGCAATGGTAGCTACACCGAGGGTGGAACGGTCAATCTGGCTCCTTTCCGAAAATGCAGGGGCCGAATAAAACTTGGAACAACCAATAGAGCGGTCACGCCCAAAGGCCGTGAAATAAGAATAATATGTAGTTAACCAGATGCTGGATTTTTTGAAAGCTGATCCGGAGGGATGGTCGTCCAGTGGAACACCAAACTGCTGGTTCAGGCGTAAGTTGTCGCCTGCCGACAGGAAGGTGGAATTACTCAATGATGAAAATCGCCGACTCAAAAGGATCATTCAGGAAATAAACGAGCGACTACTCAACATAGAGAAGAGTCCTAACAATGACAGAGGCTGAAAAGGAAAAGCTGTACAAACTGGCTCTGAAGACTGGATTTGGCTATCGTCAGGCCAGAGATCCATTACCTGGCAGCGAAGTAGCTGGTGGGGCGTTGGTCTGGGACGAAGAGGCCAAGCAGTTCTGGAAGGTCTACGGGCTACCTATAGACGCGTACGAGGTTCAGCACGACATTGAGGAGGGCGCTAACGTCACGAACATGAACTTCAGGGCTGATTCAGCAGTCCGGGTAACCAAGCCATTTGACCTGCCGGGACTCTCTACAGGTTGTGGTTGCAGCGGTCCTGTTTACGTGGAACACGACTAACCGTGGGGTTCTGTAAGAGATAGAGTATGGCGTTACTGTATGACGGAAAAACCTATGGTCGCGAAATTGGCCGAATGTCACCGGAGGGAAACCTTTATGGTCAAAGGGCTCTTGTCCGGGATTTAACACGCTATTTCTGGTGGGATGGCCATGAATATATCGAATTTCCGGAGATAGTGGATCAGGCGTCGAGTCCACAATTCCTGCCACCCGGGCCAAGACCGTTTGGAGAAATGTGGAGAGTCTTACGTCACATTCCCAAAGAGAACAGGAAGGTCTGGGATTATTATTTCTGGGACAGTGAAACCGAGCGATGGAAACCCATACGCTGGCTCTGGAGTGTTGATTCACTTGGCAAGCTGCCTCGACCAGGTCTTTTTGTAGGAGCGGCACACAGATTCACTGAAGGTGAGATAGAGATAATTTGGGATGGCTTTCAGTGGAAACGCCTGTTTTCACACAGAGGGCTGGCCGACGACGAACCTGAACGCCATTTGCCACCCGGGCTGATCGAGCTTTTCGTGCCGGACGTCAAGCTTTCATACCGATCGGCCACAGAACTGGCGCTAGACCCCGTACCCGGTGGTAAGGGGTATGTAATGGTCAATGGCGAAAAGGTTGAGGCCGAATTAAGTTGCTCCGTATTCAACACCTTACCAGTTCTGATGTGGGACGATGTCGCTGATCGAGTGTTTTCAATTGGTATTGAGGCGAACAAAGAATATTTCGTGTACCTTGCCAACAGGATCAGCCCTGAATTCAAGACTGATCAATGGGATTTCAGGGGAAAACTGTTCCTTAGCAAGACAGCCCCAGCCAGCGGATATCTAGCGGGTATTGGCGCCGGAAAAAATGCCAGAATAGCGGGAAAAATCCAGACAAACGCTTTTAAACGCTTCATTCGAGAGCTGGACATATCCCTTATATCCAGGGGCCCTTCCCTCACAGAGACATTCCGTGAATACAGCGACTTCAGGGTAATATTTGTCGACCAGAATACTGTCAAACTTGAAAAGAAAGAAAACGCCTACGGTCAGATCTACATTCCGGAAGAGCTACAATACATTGGAGAAGGTCAGACTGTCACAAGGTTTGACAAATCGGTCGTCGTGGGGGAATGGGTATGGATTGCTGACGGGCTGGCAAACAATAGTGAGATTGACTCTACTTCGACGGCGTCAGCAGGAAGTATGGTCACCGCGAGCAGCCACACAATCAACTATGAGCCGTGGAAAGCATTCAACGACGAATATGGGCTTATGAATCGATGGCTCACATCTGCAGGTAACACCACAGGTTGGATCTGTTATGATTTCGGTGAGAACAACGAAAAAGTCATAAACAAGTATCGTTGGAGATCAATGGAAAGCGATTCTGACGCTGTTCCTGGAGCATGGCAACTACAAGGCTCCAACGATTACAGGAACTGGACGATACTCCATTCTGGATCAAACAATACCCAAACAGCCAATACATGGGTGGGGTGGTTCACGTTCATCAATGATTCCGCCTACCGTTATTACAGGATGTTTGTGACAGCCAACTGCGGGCATCCTTCCTATCTTGTAATCGATGAGATTGAGCTAGTGCAGGCAATTGGCTACACAGACCTAAGTTCAGGGAAATTAAACCTTGTGGATGGGCCTTTTAGTCCCAGCTCAACATACTATCTCTACATCGCAAACATGGTAGACGGTTTTAACTTCAATGCCATAAACCCTGAAACCAACAGGCCGTGGCAAATGGATGACGAAAACGCTGCCGGTAATTATCTGGAGAGTCTGGATTTAAGATTGCGGATGTTTGCGTCGAACAATCCTCCAGATCACGGAAGACTTACGGAATCGGAGCCGGGTTTCTGGACCAGGTATCTCGGAAAGGTTGAGACCGATGCGTATGGGCGGTTTAAATACAGCAGAAATATATCGGCGGTAAATCCATTAAACCTGGATCCTGTGGATTTTGAGGGGCTAGCTGAAATCCAGATTGTGCCGGTTGACAGTTCCAGCTTCAAAATAGCTGCTATAAGGGGCACAAGCGGGGTTATTTTTGTCGGCGGGGACACAGTCAGGGCCCGAGATGTTGATGCCAGCAATGTTCACACAGTCAGGACTACGGATACGGCCTATGTTTACAACCAGGCATCTTTCGACAGCCCGCTCATCGCTCAACAGAAGGTAAATTTTTACGGCAACACAAAATTCTATGTGTATATGGCCAATTCAAGGGAAGTCTGGGGGTCTCTTGCATCCGAGGTCTTTGTCTGTAACGTGCCTCCAAGCTCAAATGGTTACCTAAGCCAACACTGGCCGGGAAATCAAGCGAGATGGCTTCTGACACTCACAACCAGTCCCGAGGGACTGTTCACCGGTGATTATGCAGTTGAATCGGTTGCTCCCCTTTTTGCAAGGATCAGTGACGGAAACACTTCACTTAATACTACATGGAGTAGTCAAAAAACTGATTACACAATCGACAACAGGGTTCAAACAAGCGCCAATACTTTATTCACAATAATAAATTCCAAGATAAACGATCTGGAAGTCACTACTGACAAGACATGGAGCAGTTACAAGATTGGCGCAGCGATTTCGACCGCAGTGGGGGCTTCACTGGGACCATCAACGGTGGCGGCCGGCCTGCCGTTCAGGTTGGAATACCACAACACCTCCACCATAAAGATCGTTTACATGGATCAAGAAGAAAGGCCAATCTATTTTCCTGACGAGCAAATGATCCGGTTTT
>CAZJTM010000047.1:0-17198 GCA_964548925.1 uncultured Verrucomicrobiota bacterium
CGGCAGAACGCCGCTGTTGAATGGGCATAAGTTGGCGGCGCTCTTCCGAGCCGCCGCTACGAGGCGCGTCGGCGTCGAAGCATGGCATCCGACAGGGCGTAAACATGGCCGGAAGGATGCCGGGCCGGAGAAACCGGTCAAGCGGGGAGTGGTTTTTGCATGAGAAAGCGGGCACGCGTGGGGATCAGAACGTGTAAGTGATCTTGGCGAATACGCTCTTGCCGGAATCGTCCGTGTCGTCTTCGACGTCGTTGTAGGCGGCGTAGAACCAGGCGCGTTTCCGGAACTCCCAGCCGTAGATGATGCTGTAGTTGTGCAGTTCCTCTGCGCGCATCTGGATCGAACCCTTGATCCACATGTTCGCGCGCAGGAAGAAATCGAACACGACGCGGTTCAGCCAGACGGTGTCGCGCGTGCCGTCGGGTTGATCCTCGAATCGCACCACGAGTTCCTCGCTGATGGGCAGACGCTCCCAAAACTTGATCCGCTTGGCGGCGGAGACTTCGTGATACCGCGTCTCCTCGAACTCGCCCAGCGCGTAGTTCAGATTCACCGCCTTGTAGTAATCCGAGGCCCAACAATCCAGACCAAACGCGGTGCGGTCATTGTGGTATGGCCGGTGGTAATCCTGCGTTTGACGCAAGCCGATGCCCACGTCGTTGCGAAAGATCGTAGTCACATAGCCGGCGTGGTCGCACAGGGAACGGTCGCCTTCGTGATCGTTGGCATACTGGAAATCGTAGCCCGCCCGCACTTCCTTGTACCAACCGTTGCCGGCGGTTTGGAAATAGTCCGCCTTGAACCCCGGCCCGAACCGATTGCGCCGGGGGATGTAGCCCAGGAGCGGATTGAAAGTTTTCGTGATGGCGAGATAGGACCAGGCGAACGACCAAGGATAGCGGTTGTAAAGGACAGCGGCATTGCCGAGAAAGTCCGTGGCGTTGCGCGGATCGGCGTCGTCGGGCTGGAGGTCTTCATCCGCCGCCGCAGTTTGGAAGCGCATCCGCCAGTCGTCGTTCAGAAAGATGTTGCCGTCCACGCTACCCACCGCCGAGTGGCCTTCGTCGAGCGCGGAGTATGCGCCGTAGTAGCCGAGGTACGAGCGCTCCCTCAAATGCTGAGTCAGATACAGCACGGAGGAATTCCCATGGAAACTGCCGCCATGCGCCACCTCGCTTTGCAGGTTCTGGAACAGGAACGAGCCGCCCGGCATGAAGCCACTGGACTTCAAACCGGCGTCAATGTCCGTGAACCGCCGGCTGTAGTAGAGTTGGTGCGGCATTTTCACCAGGTCCTCGCCCTCACGGAAGAACAGGCGCTTCTCCGGCAGAAAGCGTTCGGTGTCCCGGAGTTCGATGGTATCCGCGTCGGCTTCGATCTGGCCGTAGTCCGGGTTGACCGTGAGCGCCGCCGTGATCGCCGGTGTGAGGCGCGTGCCGATGTCAATGCCCGCGCCGGGCTTGGTTTTCGTCTTGCCGTCGAACTCGGCCAACGCGCTCACGTAAGGCGTGAACTCCCAATTGCGGTCGAACTTCACGCCGGCCAGGTTCACGTCCGTGAGATGCCCGAAGTGACGCGGCTTGTACATGTCCGTGGCGCTGAAACTCCAGAAGCTCGTCACATCGGTGCGGCGCTGCAGGCGCGTGATGTTGAACCCCCACCGCTGGTGGTCCTTCCGGAAGAAGTTGAGCACCTTGAGCGGAATGCGCATCTCAACGACCCAGCGATCCGCCAGCAGCTTCGCCGCGCAATCCCAGTCAGCGGACCAGCCGTAGTTGAACTGGCCGGATGGACCTTCATTGCCTTCGGCGCGAGTGCCCAAAGGGTTCGTAAAGAAGGCGTATTTGCCGCGATGATTGTGCGGCGGGTCCAAATGCACCTCGATCCAGTCATCGCCGGTGAACACCCGATCCTCGCGTTGTTCCGTGGCGTGAATCTGCGACATGTCGCCGTCCAAGCACTCGACCGCCACGTAAAGGAACTCGCGGGTCATCGCCACCCGGACGAGCGTTTGCTCTGCGGCGGGTGTTTGGCTGCGCGTGTCAATGAAACCCGTGCCAACCTCGCATTGCTGCCAGAACGGCTCGTCCAGCGCGCCGTCCACCGTCAGGGGTTCCTCCGTCTGGAGCACGCCCAAGAATGGCACTGTGGCGGTCGGGGACTGATGTGCCAACGCAGGGAATTGCCCGAGTAACACGCCCGCCAAAGCGCAGGCCGCGCGCTTTCTCCATATTGGACAAAAGCGCCCGCTCCTCGACTGAGACTTGAGCAGTGCCATGCAACAACACCCGCAGGTCACGCGGGTCCGCTGACACCGCCGCGACGGGAGCGAACCTTATCCGGCAGCGCACTGGCCGTCCATGCGGAATGTGCGCTACCGCACGGAAAACCCAATCGGGCGTTTTGCGCTCGCATGCTGCCGGCGCTAAAGTTCCAACCAGTGAACCCGAGTTTTTCAATCATCCTGCTGGCGTTGACTGTCACCGTCGCCGCGAGTTCAAGGGCCGCGCTCACGCCGGAGCAGATGGCTCAATTGCCGTCTCCCACCGCACGCAAGGTGGATTTCGCCAAAGAGATCAAACCGATTCTGGAGGCGCGTTGCCTGAACTGCCACGGCCACGGGCGTGACAAGGGCGGATTTCAGATTGATTCCCGCGAGACACTGCTCAAGGGCGGTGATTCGGGTGCGGCGGTCATTCCGAGCAAGAGTGCCGAGAGCCTGCTGATCGAATTGGTCATGGGTTTCGATCCGGACAGTGTCATGCCGCAGAAGGGTACGAAGTTAACCCGCGATCAGATCGCCCTGCTGCGGGCGTGGATTGATCAAGGTGTGAAATGGGAGGCGGGCGTGACATTCGCCAAGGCTGAGCCCGCCAACTTGAAGCCGCGTCGGCCCGAGCTTCCGTCTCGAACCAAGAAGGCGAGCCATCCGGTGGATCGTTTGCTCGAACCTTATTTCGCGGCGCACAAGGTCAAGCCGGGCCAGCCCGTGGGCGACCGTTTGTTCGCCCGGCGCGTTTGGCTAGATGTGGTGGGCCTGCTGCCCCCGCCCGATGAGTTGGAGCAGTTTATGGCAGATCAGGGGCGCGACAAACGCGTCCAGCTCGTCCGTCGCCTTCTCGCCGACAACGAGAATTACGCACTGCACTGGCTGTCGTTTTGGAACGACCTCCTCCGGAACGACTACAAGGGCACGGGCTACATTGACGGGGGACGCAAGCAGATCACGCAATGGCTTTTCACCGCTCTGGTAACCAACAAGCCCTATGACCAATTCGTGGCGGAGCTCGTAAATCCCACGCCGGCGAGCGAAGGCTTCACCAAGGGCATCATTTGGCGGGGCGTGGTGAACTCCAGCCAGACGCCGCAGATGCAAGCGGCGCAGAACATCTCGCAGGTCTTTATGGGCGTGAACCTCAAGTGCGCGAGTTGCCACGACAGTTTCGTCAACGACTGGCGGCTGGTGGATGCCTACGGTCTGGCCAGCGTGTATGCGGACGGCCCGCTCGAAATGGTTCATTGCGACAAGCCGACGGGAAAAATGGCATCGCCCAGCTTCATCTATCCGCAACTGGGGTCTTTGGTTGACACAACCAACCGCGTGGAACGACTGGAACAACTCTCAAAACTCATCACCCAACGAGCCGACGGCCGGCTGACGCGGACGCTCGTGAACCGGTTTTGGCAGCGATTTTTCGGGTGGGGGCTCGTCGAGCCGCTGGACGACATGGAAAAGCCGGCTTGGAATCCGGACTTGCTGGATTGGCTGGCCGAGGATTTCGCCGACCACGGCTACGACGTGAAGCACCTGATCGAAGTCTTGCTGACCTCGCAGGCTTACCAGTTGCCCGCCGTGGCAACCCAGGAGGAGACGAAAGGCGAATTCATCTTTCGCGGACCGCTGGTGCGCCGGCTTTCTGCCGAGCAATTCCGCGACGCCTTGGGCGCGCTCACGGGCGTTTGGTTCGCCCAGCCCGCCTCGAAGCTTGCGCGCGCGGACGGTTCGACCAACGGCTTTGCCCGAACCCGCGCGGCCTTGGTGGCTGCCGACAGCCTGCAAGCGGCATTGGGCCGGCCCAACCGCGAGCAGGTTGTGACCGCGCGGGCCGCGACGGCCACGACCCTGCAAGCCTTGGAGCTGACCAACGGGCGCGAGTTGGCCGCAGTCCTCCAGCAGGGCGCGGAGCAACTGCTCGCGGATGCCTCGGGTCGCTCCTCCGAGTCCTTTGTCCAACGCACCTACGAGAAGGCGCTGGGCCGCAAGCCGAGCCGCAGCGAAACGGAGTTGGCTGCGAGTCTGGTGGGCCAGCCGATTCAAGCGGCCGGGGTGGAAGACCTGTTGTGGAGCCTGACAATGTTGCCCGAGTTTCAACTGATTCACTGAGCCACGAACAATGAACAGGAACTCAGCTTACTCACGGCGGGACTTTCTGAAGACCGCCAGCGCGGCGACGCTGTCCGCCCTGGCCGCTGGCTTCCCACGGGCCGTATTCTCGGCGGAGGCGGAGGCGGCAAAGCCACAGGCCACCGCGGATACTGTGATCGTCTTGTGGATGGGTGGGGGCATGGCGCACACCGAGACGTTCGATCCGAAGCGTTACACGCCGTTCGAGAAAGGCATGGCGCCGGATTCGTTCCTGAGTACGTTCCCGAGCATTCCCACGGCGGTGGACGGCATCCGGTTTTCCGAGGGGTTGGAGAAGCTGGCCGCGGTGATGGATCGTGGCACGCTGATCCGCTCCTACACGGCGGGCGACCTTGGGTTCATTCTGCACTCGCGGCATCAGTATCAATGGCACACGGGCTACGCGCCGCCGCAGACCGTCGCCGCACCGCACCTGGGTGCGGTCATTGCGCGCACACTCGGACCACTGAACCCGGCGGTACCGGCGTTCATCAACATCGGCCAGCGCTACGATGTCGGCGAGGGCGAGGAGTTGAAGGCGTTCACGACGGCGGGTTTTCTGGGGAGCGAATATGGCCCGTTCACAATCCCGTTTCCCGAACAAGCCGCAGACGCTGTGCGTCCACCCGGCGGCATGACGCCGGCTCGCTTTGCCGACCGCAACAAGTTCTACAAGAAACTGCTCGCGGCCAGTCCGATGGGCGAATACGGGAGCGATTACCAGAAGGAGTCACTGCTTCGCTCGCTGGACAATGCGCACCGGCTGCTGAGTTCGCCGGCGGCCAAGGCGTTTGACCTTGCGCTCGAACCCTTGGAGAGCATCCGCAAATATGTTCCCGGCTACCAACCTGGCCAACGCTTCGACGCTCCGCAGGACCGCTTCGGCGCGAAGTACGAGGACCAGATGGTCGGCCGCTTTGGCCTGGGGTGTTTGTTGGCGCGGCGGTTGGCGGAAGTCGGGGCGCGGTTCATCGAGGTCACCACGGAGTACATTCCATTCCTCAACTGGGACACGCACGAGAACGGACATGTGCGCGTGGCGGCAATGAAGCAGACCATTGACGCGCCCGTCGCCCAACTCGTGCTCGACCTCGAAGCGCGGGGGTTGCTCAAGCGCACGTTGATCGTGCTGGCCAGCGAGTTCAGCCGCGACGCGATGATCGAAGGGAAGCCGGAAAAGAAGGTCAAGGATCAGGTGGAAGTGCCGGACAAGATCGAAAGCGAGAAGCACTACGGCATGCACCGGCATTTCACGGACGCCGGCTGCGTGCTCCTCTTTGGCGGTGGCGTCAAGAAGGGCCATCTGCACGGCTTGACCGCTGATGAGCGCCCCTGCCGCACCCTCAAGGATCGGGTCGTGATTGAGGACCTGCACGCTTCGATCTATCGGGCCGTGGGCATTTCGCCAAAGCTGGCCTACGAGATCGAGCAACGCCCGTTCTACGTGACGCGCGATGGCTTGGGCAAGCCGATCGAGGCGCTGTTCGCCTGAGTTCGGACGATTGTCTTCGGTTCAGGCGAAATTCGTCAGCGAGAGGAACGCGATTCGATGATCCAGCGTTCTTCGGGCTGAGGGACTGCAGCCAACCCTGGGAAGCGCCTACCGCTTTGCGGCCCCGGCCTTCAACCCGAGCGCTTCAGCAAGGCTCGCGTCGTTACTGGCTTTCTGCACCGCATCCTCGTAGGCCTTGCGGATGACATGCTCCATCGGATTGTTGCGCGGGTCGATGTAGTTCCCGCGGAACACCGAGGTTTGGATCGGACTTCCAACCTTGATCCCGGCAACTTGGACGCTCACGTCCGCGACGGTCACCGGGCCTAGCACGCTGTTGGGGTCACGTCGGGTCTCCGGGGGCAGCAGGCGAATGAGCAGAACCGCCTTGGCGTCCAATTCCCGGCAGAAGGACGCGATTTCCGCTTCGTCAACGATCTCAAGCGGCTGCTCATGAAACTTGACCTTGGCACCAAAGAACTTCGTTTGGAACTGCTTCACGAACGCGGTGGCCAGATCGTTGGCTTGCTTGGAATCCGTCGCGCCCTCGGTGACGGCCACCACCACGCTCCAACTGGGTGGGGCCAGGAAACGCTTCTCAAACCAACTCAAGAGCTGTCGCAGCGTCAGCGAATCCGACGAGGATATCTTGACCTCGATTTCGCGCAGGATCGGCTCGACTTCCCGCGCGGACAGAACTCGGACCGAATTGGTGAGCTGGCGGAATGTTTCGCCCCGGGCCTCGGTCGGCGACCGCTTGGCTGCTTCTACCAACCGGGTGATGCAGGCCAAGCGGCGTTCGCGATTGCGATATTCCTTCCACCAGTTGCACAGGCTCTCGATGGACCCGGAGTCGTAAACGTCGAGGCGGCGATCCAGCTCGTTCAGGAGTTCATCGGCCTGAGCCGGGGCGTACTTGCCCAACGCGCCGATGATCTGGGTCAGCGATTCCTGCGAGGAATTTCCGGCCGGGCGTGTTGTCGCCACACCGGCGATGAGCACCGTCATCTCGGCGATCCGTTGCTGGCGTTCCAACTCCTGCCACCAGCCGAGCAACGCGTCGAAGCTGGCCCGGTCTTTGCGCGATGCGGAAAACCGTTTCTCAATGCCCGCAAGCAGGTCCTGCAGGCGGGTCGAGGAGACGCTCCCGAGAACGTACACCAGGCGATCCAACGATTCGGCCCGGCCCGTCAACGCGCCGGCATGCTCCGCGCGGGCGCCGGCCAGCAACGCGAGCAGGTTCGTGCGCCGCCCTTCGAGTTGCTGCTCCAGCCACCAGTTCAAGGTGGTTTCCAGGGCCTGGCAACTCCCGGCCGTCAACCGCATCTCGACTTCGCCGAGCACCGCATCATCGGCAGGCTCGCTCTTGACCGCCTGCAACAGTCCCCGGTAGTAACCCAGCGCGACTTCGTTGAGGCCGCACTGGCGTTGTGCTTCGCCGAGCCGCGTGACGATCTGGTCCCGCCGGCGGGCGCGGTCCCAGCTCACCCACCAGGCCAGCCCGGCCCGGTTCTTTGCCGCGTCGCCGGCGGCGAAGTGCTTCTCGACCTCGTCGCAAAGTGAGTCAACGGCCGGAGGCATCTCGGTTTTCAACAGGGTTTCGAGCCGCTCCAGCGCGTCGCGTTCCGGAGCCGTGGTGTCGGCGGGGGATTGCCGCAGTCCGCTGACGACGGCCAGCAGGCGCGTGCGCCGCTGCTCGCGCTCGCGAAACCGCTGGAGCATGGCGGCCAATTCCTTCGCCTGGCTTTTGTTCGTGGTTGCGGCCGGCAGCAGCAGTTCCAATTCGACGGTCAAGGCCGTGTAAGTGCCGCCGGCGGGGCTGGAGAGCAGCGCGGCCACCTGCTGACCCGTGGCGCGGTTGGTGGCGTTGATGACTTCCGGTTGGGCGCGGAGGCTCTGCTGCAACCAGGCCACGAGCTGGGGCAAACGATCGAGGGCGGGCGTTTGCCCGGCCGCCGGGGCCGCGCCCGATACCCGCGCGAGAGGCATGCTGAGGGCCGAGACTTCGCCTTCGTACCAGGCGCGCTGCGCGTTGCCCTCGTCCTTCGAGCCTTTGAGCAGATCGCCCACTTCCTTTTCCACTTCCACGGAGACGTGCGCCAGCACCTGGCCCAGGGTGAGGTGCGGGTTACCGGGCATCGCCGCCTTGCCGCGCAACGCGTCGCGCAGCCCTTTGGTGAAATAGCTGATCTGGTTGCGCGTATCCAGGAGGCTGGTCTGCCCCGGCGAACAAGCGCCCACGAGCACGTTGGCCTGCATGTTGGCCAGCGCCGCTTTGTCCACCGGAAAACGCGCGCCGCCAGTTTCGCCCAGCGCCTTCGAGCGCAGGCTGATGTTGTTGCGGCAGGCGTCCACGAAGAGAATCTGCCTGCTCGCGCCGGCAAACCGTTTCAATGGGTCGCGCACCTCGGTCGTCAGGCAGACGAAGCTCTCAAACGTGTCGCCTTCGTCGCTGGGCAACATGTAGGGCGTCCCTGTCGCCCGGTCCTGGCAACCGTGGCTGCTGGCGCCGAAGAAGAGGAACGAGTCGGGCACCACCGACACGCTGGCCGCTTGCTGGAGCGTTCCGATGATGTCCGCCTTCGTCGCCGTCTCGCGCACCGAGACCCCGCGGGCCCGCAGGTCCTTCACCATCTGGGCCGCCTGCGGCGACAGATCGTCCTCGAACACCAGGAACGCGCGGTTGGGGGGCACGAGCCGCAGTTCGTTGACGAACACGTGGGCCAGGACGATGGCGTCGTTGCCCGAACCGTTGAGCGCGTGTTGTTGTCGGAACTTGCCGACGCCGATGAAGATGCCAACGTTGCCGCGCGTCCACTCGGCCGGCAGGGGTTCGACCCCCGCGACCGCAGACGCAGCCGTCGCGCGCAGCTGGCCCGCGACCAGCAGCGTCAACAGACCGGTGATTGCCAGACGAATTGTGGTTTTGGTTTTCATGTTCGGGGGATTTCTGTACGGAGTGGTTGCGTTCCTTCGGTCGAAGGTGAATTCCCGCATCGCGGGAGGCGCGCGGCGTGTAACGAACGGTTACGGAAATTGCTGTGCGGTGGAGCGGGCCCGGGACTCGGCGCCGGCGAACGGGTTGAAGGTGGCATGCCGCGCCATCAGCACGATATCACTAGTCTCCACAGAAATGAGCTTGGCGGTGATGGTGGGATACATCGTCGCTCCGCTGCTTCTGTTGATCTGAGCCCCTGGCGTTTCAATCAGCACGACATGCGAAGCACTGCCCAGTTTTCCCAGCCTGACGGCTGTGTCTTGGTCGAATGCTGGATCACGAGTGCGCTTGAGTTCCTGCGCAATCAGGGGGAGATCGCGCGTGACCACGGCGTACCCTTTCTGCAACAGCACTTCCACGAAGACGCTCTCGATCGTGGCCTGTCCGGACGCATACGGACGCGGGATGGAGGAAACGACGAATACGCGTTTCACGTCCTCGCGATTGAAATGCACGGACCGCGTGGCCGAGGGGGGCGCGGCTGGAGTCGTTGTGCCCGAGGGCGAGGTGGTGAGACACCCGGTGGTGCTTCCCACCAAGGCGGCCAGCACGAGCCAAGCGAGGCGGCGAACCCAACGAACGCGGGTATCGGTCGTTGATGGTGCAAATGATTTCATGGAGGTGAAGGTCTGAAATAAGTTCATGGCGAGTTGTCGAACGTGATCAGTTTTTTGTTTGTTGCCAGTGCCTGCTCTGATTGCTGCGCATGAGTCAGCCAACTGCGATGCGGCGGAGGCTACTCGAAAGTCAGGGGGACGTATCAAGGCAAAATCGTGGAACGATGCGGCTCGCAGGCGGCGGTCTTCGTCGGATCGGTATCCGCCCGTCACAGGCTCTCTGGCTTGCGGTTCTGGCTCGATTTGGCTGCGTGCGGGTTTCATGGCCGTTTCAGTTTCGCTTTCGTCCGTTACCGTAGGAGAAGGACTCTGGGGCGGCGTGTGACAGACGATTCCGGTCACGCCCTGCCGGACCGCCTCAAGCCCAGTTGGTGCTGCCGGGAGCGCCCGGTCAGCGCCTCAACCACCGCCCGCACTCCTTCATGCTCATGCAGCAGCCGCCGGATAGCGGCTGTGGCGTCGGGCTCGACCTGGTTCAGCTGGGTTCGCTCAACGCGCAGTTCCAGCCAGGCTTGCGCGAGCGGCTCGCTTCGCGTAAGCAGCATGCCCAGGGATTCCAACATCGCCTTCCCGACGGGTCGCCTGGTTGACTGCAGGGTGTGCAGGATCGCCAGGAAGCAGAGGCCGAGCTTGCGATTCAATTCGAGCAAGGACTTCGCCGCCGAGATCCGTGGTCCCGCGCGCCGCGACCAGAGGGCCAATGCCGTCAGGTAACCAGCCCGCTGGTAGTGCGTCCAACCGACCGCTTCTTCTCGGTCTGCTGCCAGTTCCGAATGTGCTCGCGCCCAATCGCGAATTGTCTCCACGGGATCATTCGAGAGGACCCGCATTCTCTGCTGGAGAGGGCGCACGTATTCCTCGGCCAAACCCGCAAAGGGGTGCGCCGCCGTCACCCGGCGCGCGTGGACGCGTCCGATTGGATTCCGAGGAGACCTCACCCGTTGTTGAGGTTGGCCTGCGAGTTTGAGGATGGCGTCGAGTGCATCCCCCCGCACGCGCTCGTCAGGCGAATGGGTGCGGGCGCAGAGGAGCGGAATCCCGATCTCGGGAGCGCGTTGGCAGAGAAGCGTCGTCACACGCTCATGCTCGCCCTCAACATCGGTGTACAGGGTGCGACGGGCGAGACCGATAGCCACCAGCGGCTCCGCAACCCAGTCCACCAGACGCGTGGCCGCTTGCCTTTGCTCCCAATACATATCTGAAACCCAACTGGGGCTCCCCACCGGTGCGATGATGAACGCCTCATCCAGGATCAGAAGATCACGAACCACGCACAGTGCCTGTTCTTTCGTCATAATGTCTTTTGCGCTCGGCAGCCGGCAGGCGGGCTTGCGCCAGCCGTGATGCCAGTGCCTTCACTCGCCCACTACAATGCCATCCCGCCCGGTTTGTGACGAGCTTGAGTCTCAAGCCCGCGAGAACATCGAACGCCCTTTCCGAGCGCTGCGAAAGTTCGACCTCAAAGCCTTCCGTTCTGCCGCTTCACATCCGCTTTGCCGCTTGCGAACCGGATTGCCGCTGCCCTAGGCTTTACCGGCAATCCCCTGCGGGCTGCGCTACGGCGTCCCGCAGTTGCGACGAACGTAACGTGAGACCATGAGCAACTTTCCGAACACGCGCTGGACGACGGTTGTCAACCCAGCTGCCCTCTCCGGCGACGCGAACGCCTGCGCGGGTGCAAACGAGGCGCTCAACGCGCTGTGTCAGGTCTATTGGTTTCCGATCTACTCCTATGCGCGTTCTTGGGGCAAGACGCACCACCAGGCCGAGGACCTAACGCAAACGTTCTTCCAGGAACTCGTCGAAGGACAGTGGGTGGCGCGGGCCGACCGGTCGCAAACGAAGTTCCGCACGTTCCTGCTCACGCACTTCAAGTACGTGCTCTCGAATGAGCACCGGATGCAGCAGGCGGAGAAGCGCGGCGCGCAGTTCGAGCACCTTCCCATTGATTTCGAAGGCGCGGACGAGCACTTCCAGGCGCTCGCCGGGGATTCAAGCGATCCAACCGCCGCCTACGATCGCGCCTGGGCTGAACAGGTGGTGGATCAAACCCTCCGACTCCTCGATCGGGAATACAGCGAGAATAACCCCACGCTGCCGTTTGATGCGCTGCGGCCTTACCTGCCTGGCGGCGCGGCCCTGGCCCGATTCTCCTACGAGGACCTGGAAGCGCGCCATGGCGTGAAGATGGAGGCCATCCGGCAACGCGTCAGCCGCCTCAACAAACGCTTCCGCGAATTGCTCGTTGGCATCGTGGCTGACACCGTCAGCGATCCCGCACAAGTGGACGAGGAACTCAAGAGCCTGGTCGCGGCGATGGTGGCCTAGCCGAGGCCAGGCGCAACAGCTTCACGCTCTCGACGATTTGGGACAACGCCTGCTCGGCGGCCTCGTCCCGGAGCCGGGCCTGGCCCGATGCAGAACCCGAGTTCACGAGTTCTCGGGTGGCAATATTGACGATGCGCCAGTCAATCCTGACGGCGACCGAGCGGCCCTGTCCGAGACCGACGTAACCCAGCCGCCTCACCTCGCCCCGGAGCAGGTAATCGCTCCCGTGCCAGTTCCCCTTCTGTGCCGGATCCATTGTCGCCCGCAAGCCGTCGAGGGCTGCGGTCTCCAGGACCTGGAGGTTGGTGAGCGTGGCCATGCGTTGCGTGAGCATCCTTCTGAAGGACTCGGCGAGGCCCGTCTCCCACAGTTCCATCTCCTGACCGACACTGACGCCGTTTGTGATCTGGATCGTGACGTGAGGCACGTCGCCTACTGCAGGCTTGGCCGGGGCGGGCAAAGCAAGCGTTCCGACCTTCTGGGCGACCTGTGATACCGCATCAGCCACGGCTTTGCCCAAAGCGCTCGCGTTGAACTCGCGATCGGCGAAAAGGTTGGTCAGGTTCTCCGGCATGACGAAGCTTGCGCCGTCCTGCAAGCTCACCTCCGTGCCGCTGCCACCAGCCACCACCTGGCCTGTTGCCGTGCGCACCACGCGCCATCGAATCCGGACTTCCTCCGAGGCTTTCTTGATTGCCATGGGCTGGTAATCCGCAGAACGCTCGGGACGACGGGGGCTCGCCACGCGCGCGGTGCCAAACACGATCAGTTCGGTCTTCAGGAGAAAGTCCGGCATGCCTTCCCGGGCGATGGGAGCGTCGGCTTCCCACGCGCTGCCCGCGAACCGTTGATCTCCCGGACCGAGTTCGACAGGTTGCGCGGCAACTTCCAGCCCATCGAGTTTGGCGAACTCCTCGATGAACCGCCGGGCCAGCCCGTCGCTCAGCGTCTTTCCCCAATTGGGGATTTTCTCACCCTCCGGCAGCACGATCCCGAGGGTTGCTCTGGGTTGCCCGTCGTTCTTCCGCGACGCGTGACCGCCCCCTTGCACCGAGGACTGGTGCCAGGCCCAAAGCGACATCGCCGCCACCAGCGCCATGAGGCCGGTGAGGCCGAGGGAAGCGGCCAACCCGGGCTTGCGCCGCGTCCATTTGACCAGGCGTCCCCACGCCGTGCCCGGCTTGGCGCGGATCGGTTTGTTCTCCAGCCAGCGGGCGAGGTCATCCGCCAACTCCGCCGCGGTGGCGTAGCGTTGCGCCGGTTCCTTTTCAAGGCACTTGAGGCAGATGGTTTCCAAATCCGGGTCCACCCGCTCGCGCAACAGGCGTGGCCGGACGGGTTCTTCTTCCACCACGCTCCGCAACAGCTCGACGGACGTGGCACCCTTGAACGGCGCTTCGCCCGTTAGCAATTCGTAGAGAATCACCCCCAGGCTGAACACGTCCGACGCTGCGCTCACGTCCCGGCTCCGGCCTTGCGCCTGTTCCGGCGACATGTAACGCGGCGACCCCATGACGGCCTCCGTGCGTGTCAAATCGGTCGCGTGATCCATGAACTTCGCCAGCCCAAAGTCCGCAACGAACGGATGTCCGAAGGCGTCCAGGAGGATGTTGGCCGGCTTGAGGTCGCGGTGCAGAATCCCGCGTTCGTGAGCGTGATGCACGCCGCGCGCGACTTGTTCCATCAGGCGTGCGATGGCCTGTTGCCGGTCTTTCAGTTCCCGGCCCTCCGCGCCCTGCGGCAGCACCCATTGCCCGGCCTCCATTTGTTCGCCCAGGCTGCCTTCCTCCACCAGCTTCATGGTGTAGTAGTGCTGGCCGCGATGCTCGCCGACTTCGTAGATCGGCAGGATGTGCGCGTGGTCGAGGCGGGTGAGCGCCCGAATCTCCGCCTGAAACCGTTGCCCGGCGTCCGCCGCGCGCAGGCACTCGGGCTTGAGCATCTTCAGGGCGACGATCCGCCCGGTCGTGGATTGGCGAGCGCGATACACCGCGCCCATGCCCCCAATCCGTCCCGCATCCTGCAATTCGTAATGGCCGAAGTAGCGGACCGTTGTGCCGGGCGGGAGGGTGCCGGGCGTTTGCGAAGCGTCGTCCTCCACAGCGGCCGGCGTTTCCATGCCCAGCGCGCACCGCAGGCACAAACCCGATTTCGCCAGGCGCGTGCCGCAATCCGGGCAATAGTTGGAATCCGTGGTTGTCATCAGGTTCTTGCTAGCGGCGGAGTCTAGCTGCGGTCCGGGCGGGCTGTCGAGTTTGCCGCGGGTCGGTGGTTCTTCACGGGCTCAGGACAACCGCACCCGGTAGGTGGGCCCGCGGAAGAACGACCGGATTGCCAGTGCCGACAAGACCAACGGGATGGCAACCGCCAGACCGGCCAGGGCCGCCACTCCGTAACAATGAACCAGCGGCACGACCGCCAACGTGATGCGAGGTGACGTCTTGCTCTTCACGTACCACGCCAGCGCGGCCGTGATCACCAGCAGGACGACGACACTCGCGGTCAGGTTTTCCCCCGACCCCATCGCGGCGGCGACTCCGACGAGGAGATAACCCACCACGACCGGGATGAACAGCCAGAGGTTGAACAACCGGAAGCCATGGCGCGCAAGGCAGTGGCGATTCAAGGCAAAGCCGGCCCAGCCCAATGCAGCGATCGTGGCGAGAACGGCGGAGATGGTGAGGATGGTCATGGTTCAGCGTCTTTCTTGGTTCGTTGTGTTCGTTGCGAACCGTGTCGCTTCCTGCAAAGCAATCCGCGCCACGGTGTGACATGCGTCCTGGAGTCCGGCGCAGAGAATCCGTCACCGGGCAGCCAGCTCAACCGTTTTCGGCGACGGCTTCTCGTCGCGCAGGAACGCGTAAATGCTGGCGGGGTTGATCTGCTCGCGGTAGCGGACCTGCCATCGTTCACTGAAGAGCCGGGCGTCGGCGAGCGTGACCGCCTTCTTGCTCAACGCGCCCTTGACCTGTTTGATCTGCTCGTTGCTGTAACCGAGGTCCAGCAGGGTCGGTTTCAGCACTTTCGTCCATTGGCTGAAGGCGGGGATTAAGCCGCCGCACGCCTCCAATCGCCGAATGAAACCATCGAATTCGGGCGTCGGCGTGCTGGAGGAAGCGACGCTTGGGAGGCTTGGGTTCACCACCGGGGTGACGACGCCCTTGACCGGGGCGGCCAGCAGCAAGGCAGCGATCGCGAGGTGCAAAGGAAATTGGGGTTTCATAGGTTCGGCTTCGTGTTGTCGTTCTGTTTGCGGCTTGCCCTTTCGGACTTGATTGGGCTTGCGCGTCACCTCCTTCAAAGCGATCCAACCGGGCGCGTGACAGCTTCGCCGCCGGTTGCCTGGTAAGCTGAAGCGCCATACCGGCAAAAAAACTTGTGGAAGCGGGACCTTTGGTACACTTTGCCCGCGCTTCCGATGGAAGCAGGGGCTGCAAACCGGGCCGAATTCCCTGCTTGTGGCAAACCCAGGACTTGATGCAGAAACTCAAAACCATCTTGCTGATTCTTGCGCTGGTGGCCTTGCCGCTCTTACAGGCGCTGGCAGCAGAGCATGGGGCACATGCCACCGCTCCGGCTGTCGAGGCTCACAGTGCCACTGCCGAGGCGCACGGCGGACATTCTGGCCCGCCGGTTTCGGCGGACGCGCCAACCCTCTTCCACATTGGCCCGCTGCCGGTGACCAACTCGATGGTTTACACCTGGGTCGTGGCGGCGGTCATCTCCATCATCGTCCGGATGGGGACGAAGAAAATGAGTGAGATTCCCTCTGGCGCGCAGAACGTCGTCGAAGCCGCAGTGGAAGGTTTGGAACAACTGACCAGTGGCCTGCTGGAGCCGAAGGTCGCGCGTTGGGTGTTCCCGCTGGTGGCCACGTTTTTCCTGTTCATTGTGGTGTCCAACTTGATGGGCTTGCTTCCGGGCGTGGGGAGCATCGGCTGGGGGCACGCATCCGGCGCGCCGTTGGGTGTGGAGCACGCTGACAAACCCTTGTTCCGTCCGCCAACCGCCGACGCGAACATGACCGTGGCCATGGCGCTGGTGTTCTTTGTGATGAGCACCTTCTGGGCGTTCCGCTATAACGGCCCGATAGGTTTGGTGAAACACATCTTCGGCGTGAAGGGCGGCATGACGGGTTGGATCGTCATTCCGATGGCCCTGATTTTCATCTTCATCGGCTTGATCGAGGTGATTTCGATTTGCATCCGGCCGGTCGCGCTGGCCATGCGTCTTTACGGCAACATCTATGGCGGCGAAAGCGTGCTGACGATCATGCTCACGAACTCCCCGCTCGGCCTCGGCGCCCTCCCGTTTTATTTTTTGGAGCTCCTCGTCGCGGTGGTGCAGGCACTGGTGTTCACGCTGTTGAGCATTGCGTTCATCGGCACACTCTGCTCGCACACCGAGGACGAAGGGCACGGAAAGGAAGCGCACCACTGAATTTGCAGTCGCGACCCTGCTGAAGCGGGGGCGGCTGTGGCAACACAAACACACAACCGAAAAAAACCTATGATGCTCGCAGAACTGTCCGGCAACCTCCCCATTGGCCTCGTTGGTATGGGTGCGGCGCTTGGCGTCGGCATCGCCGCGGCCAAGGCCTCGGAAGCCATCGGTCGCAACCCTGGCGCGTTCGGCAAAGTCTTCACGACGGCGCTGATCGGCATGGCGTTGGCCGAAGGCTTGGCGATCCTGATCTACTTCGTCGTCCAGCGCTAATCCCCGGGTTATGGGCGAGACGCTCAACACTCTTGGTATCCAATGGCCGAAGTTGATCGCGCAAGTGATCAATTTCGCCATTGTGATGTTCGTCCTGTGGAAGTGGGCGTACAAGCCGGTGCTCAAGATGCTCGAACTCCGCCGCGAAAAAGTGGCGGAGAGCATCACGAACGCGGACAAGATCAAGGCGGAGTTGGCGGCGACCGAAGCCAAGCGTCTGGAGATTCTGAATCAAGCCAACGATCAGGCGAACAAGTTGATCCAGGAAGCCCGCGAAGCGGCGGCGCGTGTTCAGGCGCAGGAAACGCAACGCGCGGTCGCTCAAGCCGAGCAGATCGTGGCCAAGGCCCGCGAGGCCACAGCCCAAGATCACGCGCGGATGTTGATCGAACTCAAGCACGAAGTCGGCCGGCTCGTGGTGCAAACCACCGCCGCCGTCACAGGCAAGGTCTTGACGCCCGAGGATCAGCGACGGTTGATCGAGGATGCCAACAAGCAACTCAGCGTTTGAACGGCCAGGACTAATGGATCGGCGAATGAGCGGATTTCAAAGCCTCGTGGCGGCGTCTCGGCAGAGCGCTGCCGTTTGTGGCTTGCAGTCAAAGAGTGCGGCGCTCTGCCGAGACGCCGCAACGACTCGAA
>CAZJTM010000047.1:17208-32268 GCA_964548925.1 uncultured Verrucomicrobiota bacterium
CGGGTTTTTAACCGCTTGGGGGGGGGTTCTGGCCCGCGCCGTCGGTTGTGTGGTTGGTATAAAACTTTGGGGGCGATGTCGCGCCACGCCGCTACGACTCGAAGGCTTTAGGCGATGAGAATCACCAAACAAGCCCGGCGCGACGCGAAGGTGCTGTTCCGCGCCTGCCTCGTGAACGGCTTGCTGGACGAGGCCAAGGTGCGCGACGTTGCGCAGAAGGTCGTCGCCGCCAAGCCGCGCGGCTATTTCGGCATCCTGAGCCACTTTCAGCGGCTGGTGAAGCTGGAGTTGGATCGCCGGAGTGCGCGCATCGAAAGCGCTGTGCCGCTCGGCGCGCATTTGCAGGCGAGCGTGGAGGCAAGCCTAGGACGGCTTTACGGGCCCGGGCTGTCGTTTGATTTCCGGCAGAATGCCGCGTTGATCGGCGGCATGCGAGTCAAGGTTGGCAGCGATGTCTATGACGGCAGCATTCAGGCGCGGCTGAACGCGCTGGTGGAAAGTTTTTGAAGCGCGTTGAACCGCCAACTGGTTGAACCGGTTTCACGATGCAACGCATCACGATTTAGCGAGAACATGAGCAACATACTGCAAGAGATTGAAGCCCAAATCGCGGGCGTGAAGACCGCTGCGGCGAAGCAGAACGTCGGCATCGTGCGCGAGTCCGGCGACGGTGTGGCGCGCATCGAGGGTCTGACCGACGCGATGCTCAACGAGATGCTAGACTTTGGCAACGGTGTCATGGGCCTGGCCTTGAACCTAGAAGAAACCGAGGTCGGCGCGATCATTCTCGGCGACTACACCGGCATCCGCGAGGGCCACGAAGTACGCACGACGGGCAAGGTGCTGCAGGTGCCGGCAGGCAAGGCGTTGCTCGGCCGTGTGGTGGACACGCTCGGACGGCCGCTCGACGGCAAGGGGCCGATCCGGGCCGAGGCGACGATGCCGGTGGAGAAGATCGCGCCGGGCATCATCAAGCGCCGCTCGGTGAGCCAGCCGGTGCAAACGGGCATCATGGCGATTGACGCGATGATTCCGATTGGCCGCGGGCAACGGGAGTTGATCATCGGCGACCGCTCGACCGGCAAAACGACCATTGGCATTGACACGATCATCAGCAACGCGCGCCTGAACAAGGCCGCGGAAGCTGCTGGCGACAAGTCCTACCGACCGCTTTACAGCATCTACGTCGCCGTGGGGCAGAAGCAGTCGAACATCGCCCGCGTCATCAGCGTGCTGGAGGAAGCCGGGGCGATGCCTTACACAATTATTGTGGTAGCGTCGGCATCGGATTCGGCGACGAACCAGTATCTCGCCCCGTTCGCCGGGACGGCAATGGGCGAGTGGTTCATGGAAAATGGCATGGACGCGCTGATCATTTACGACGATCTGTCAAAGCACGCCGTGGCATACCGTCAGGTGTCGCTCGTGTTGAAGCGTCCGTCGGGTCGCGAAGCGTATCCGGGTGATGTGTTCTACCTGCACAGCCGTTTGCTCGAACGTTCGGCACGCCTGAATGAGCAGAACGGCAACGGCTCGCTCACTGGGTTGCCCATCATTGAAACGCAGCTCGGCGACGTTTCGGCTTACATTCCCACGAACGTCATCTCGATCACCGACGGGCAGATTTACCTGGAGACCGACCTGTTCTACCAAGGCGTGCGTCCTGCGATTTCGGTCGGTTTGTCCGTGTCGCGAGTCGGTTCGTCGGCGCAGATCAAGGCGATGAAACAGGTCGCCGGTCGTATCAAAGGCGAATTGGCACAGTTCCGCGAACTGGCGGCGTTTGCCCAGTTCGGCTCGGACCTCGACGCCGCCACGCAAGCCAAGCTAGAGCGCGGCAAGCGCATCGTCGAGGTCTTCAAGCAGAACCAATACAATCCAATCCCGGTGGAAAACCAAGTCGCAATCTTGTGGACCGTGCAAAACGGCTTTATGGACGACGTGGCTGTGGACAAAATCAAGGATTTCCAAGCGAAGCTCGTGGACTTCCTGACGATGCGGAAGGCGGATTTGCTCGGTCGCATCCTGAAGGAGAAGGCGTTGAGCGACGCGGCCGCCGCGGATTTGAAGACAGCGGTCACCGAGTTCAAGCAGACGTACCGGTAGGCAATCGGCGCACGAATGAACGCCTGACTCATGGCCAGTTCCCGCGATATACGCCGGCGCATCAAGTCGGTTGGCAACACCGCCAAGATCACCAAGGCGATGCAAATGGTCGCCGCGTCGAAGATGCGCAAGGCACAACAATCGGCGTTGGCAGGCCGGCCTTACGCCGAAGCCATGAACCGGATGCTGGCCGGACTACTTCCGGCGACGGGCGACTTCTCGCATCCGCTCATGGAGAAACGCGACGGCGGCAAACGCTGCGTGATCCTGGTCAGCACCGACAAGGGGCTCTGCGGCGCGTTGAACAGCACGTTGTTCCGCGAGGCGATGAAGTTCGAGAAGGACACCACGGTATTCATTTCCGCCGGACGCAAGGCCGCGCAGTTCCTGGCCCGCGCCCGCCGCACGTTGCTGGCGGAGTTCGGCTACAAGGACACGCCGCAATTCAGCGAAGCCCGCGCCATCTGCAAGTTCGTTCAGGAAGGCTTTCTCAAGGGCGAATACGATCAAGTGGAGGTGCTTTTCACGAATTTCATTTCCACGCTGACGCAGCGGCCCGAAGTCCTGCCGCTGCTGCCCATTCGCGAGATTCGCGGTGTGAGTTCGGACCATCATGGCGAGGACCTCGGCTCGCAGTTGTTGAAAGGCGCGACGGAGTTTCTGTTCGAGCCCAGCGCGGGTGAAGTGCTCGGCGCGCTGCTTCCGCATTATTTGAATTACCGCATGTTCCAGGTGCTGCTCGAAGCCAAAGCCAGCGAGCACAGCGCCCGCATGGTGGCCATGAAAAACGCCACCGAAAACGCCAACCAACTCGTGAAGGACCTGACGCTCCAATACAACAAGATGCGCCAGGCCTCGATCACGAAGGAACTTTTGGAGATCGCCACCGCCCAGATGGCGCTGGCCTGACGCTAGATTCCCATGAACAAAGGCAAAATCGTTCAAGTCATCGGCCCGGTCGTGGACGTGGAGTTCGCGGAAAAACTCCCGCCGATCTACAACGCCCTCCACGTCGAGTTCGAGGTGCCCGGTGAAGGCAAGGTCAAGCGCGTGCTCGAAGTCGAGCAGCACCTCGGCGACGGCTGGGTCCGCACCGTGGCGATGGGCTCGACCGAGGGCCTGAAGCGCGGCTACGAGGTCATTGATACCGAAGCCCCCATCTCCATGCCTGTCGGCGAAGGCGTCATGGGCCGCGTGCTCAATGTCACGGGCGATCCCGTGGACGAGCGCGGGCCGATCAAGGCTGACAAGCGCTATCCGATTCATCGCGCCGCCCCGACGCTCACCGATCAATCCACCTCGCCGCAAGTGCTCGTGACCGGCATCAAGGTCATTGACCTGATCTGCCCCTTCCTCAAGGGCGGCAAGGTCGGCGCGTTCGGCGGTGCGGGCGTGGGCAAGACCGTCGTCATCATGGAACTCATCAACAACATCGCCAAATTGCACGGCGGTGTGTCCATGTTCGCCGGTGTGGGTGAGCGCACGCGCGAGGGCAACGATCTCTATAACGAAATGATCGAAGCCGACGTCATCCGAACCGAGAAGGACGAGAAAGGGCACGTCAAACACGGCCCCGATGGGCGGCCCATCTTCAAGGAAGGCTCGAAGATTGGCTTGGTGTACGGCCAGATGAACGAACCGCCGGGCGCGCGTCTGCGCGTGGCGCTCTCCGCGCTCGCCGTCACCGAATACTTTCGCGATGAGAAGAACCAGGACGTGCTCCTCTTCGTGGACAACATCTTTCGGTTTTCGCAAGCGGGCTCGGAAGTGTCCGCGCTGTTGGGACGCACGCCGAGCGCCGTCGGTTACCAACCCACGCTCGCCGCGGAAATGGGCGACCTTCAGGAGCGCATCACCTCGACCAAGAAAGGCTCGATCACTTCGTTTCAGGCAATCTACGTTCCCGCCGACGACATCACTGATCCCGCGCCTGCCACGACCTTCACTCACTTGGATGCCACCATCGTGCTGGAACGCGCGCTCACGGAACTCGGCATTTATCCCGCCGTGGATCCGCTGGCCTCAACCTCCCGCGCCCTCGCGCCGGAAATCGTTGGCCAGGAGCATTACGAAGTGGCTCGCGGCGTCCAACGGGTGTTGCAGCGTTACAAGGACCTTCAGGACATCATCGCGATTCTCGGCATGGACGAACTCTCGCCCGAGGACAAGCTCACCGTGTTCCGCGCCCGCAAGATTCAGCGTTTCCTCAGCCAGCCGTTCCAGGTGGCGCAGGTCTTTACCGGTCGTGAGGGCAAGCAAGTTCCCGTTGCCGACACCGTGCGCGGCTTCAAGGAAATCCTCGAAGGCAAGCACGACGATGTGCCCGAGGGTAACTTTTACATGAAGGGCGGCATTGAGGAAGTGCGGCAGGAGCAGAAATGATATGTTGAAGCGTTGCAGCGTTGAACCGTGAAACCGCTTCAACCATTCAACGATTTAGCGGATTAATGATTCCACGACTTAACAAACCATGGCCACGCTGAAACTCGAGATCGTAACGCCGGAAGCGAAAGTCTTCTCCGACGACGTGGAAATGGTAACGCTGCCCGGCGTGGACGGCGAACTGGGCATTTTCCCGATGCACGTCCCGCTGATGACGCAGATCGTTCCCGGCGAGATTACCGCGCGGAAGAACGGTGAAGACGTGTTTCTCGCCGTGGGCGAGGGTTTCGTGGAGATTACCGCGGATCATGTTTCGGTGATTAGCGACATGGCCATCGAGGCGGCGAACATTGACGAGGCCAAAGTCGAGGAAGCCCGCCGCCGTGCCGAAGCCCGGCTCTCCGAACAGCTTTCCGGCGAGGACGCCGCTCTGGTTCAAGCCACGCTCGTGCGCGCCGCCGCGCAACTCAAAGCGAAACGCCACAAGCGTTAGTGCCGGGCTCAGGGCGGCGGCGACTGGCTCGCGACCTTCAAGTTTTCCCCTTCAACGCGCGCGGTCCACTGGGATTGGTTGCCGGGCGAATTGTTGCCACGACAAAACCGTCCGGCGACAAATACTTTCGGGTGGCCGCCAGGACGTCCGCATGCGTGACCGCCTCAAACTTGGTGTCCTCCGTGTCGAAATTCGCATAACCGAGGCCATAAAGTTCGTCGAGCGCAGTTTGCATCGCCATGCCGCCCAGGTCTTGCCGGGCGATTTTCTTTTGCCCGAGCAGCTTCGCCTTCGCGCGCTTTAGCTCTGCCTCCGTTACGCCCTTGCTGCGCAGCAACGCGGCCTCGGCAAGAAGTTCCTTTTCGACTCTTCTTGCCTTGGTAGGTTCCGTGCCCGCGTAAAAACCGATATAGCCCGGCGCCAAGCCCATGAAATTCTGCGCGCCGACATAGTAAGCCAACCCCAGCTTCTCGCGGATGCGCAGGAACAGGCGGGACCCTAGATCGCTGCAAGTTTCCTGTAATAGCTCCAGTGCGAAACGATCCGGGTCATGGAGGGTCACGCCGGGCCAGCCGATGAACAGTACGGCCTGCTTCTTGTCACGGGTTTCGGAGACATGCTTCGGAGAATTTGAAATTTGAAATTTGAAATTTGAAATCGCCGCCAAGCCGGCGCCGCGCTTCCAGCTTCCAAAGGTCCGCTTCACCTCCGCCAAGACCTTCCCCGCTTGCACGTCCCCGAAGATGGCGAGGACGCAGTTGTTTGGCACGGTTAGACTCTGGTGGAACGCTCTGAGATCGGCCCGGGTCAACTTGCCGAGGCTTTCCTCGGAACCGAGCGAGTCCAAACCGTAGCCGGCGTTGCCGAACAACGCCCGCCGCATGGCCAGGCCGGCGCTACGTAGCAACTCGTCTCTCTGCGAACGGAGTTGGGCGAGCTGAACCTCGCGCTCGCGATCCAATTCGGCGGTGGGGAAGGTGGGATTCAACAGCACGTCGCTGACAATGTCCAGGCCCGTGGCGAAATCGTCGCTGAGGACCTCAGCGTTGACGCCGAAGCTGTTGTTGCCGCCATAACCGTCGAGACTGCCGCCCACGGATTCGATCTCGCGGGCGATTTGCTCGGCGGCGCGGCGTCTGGTGCCTTTGAGGAACAAGTGCCCGAGCAACTGCGTGATGCCGTTGTTGGCAGGAGTTTCAGCCAGCACGCCCCCCTGAAAGACCGCGCGAAACTCGACGAATGGCAGACGATGGTCCTCCCTGACCAGCAGCCGCAGGCCGTTGGCCAACTCGAACTTTTGGATCGGATGCTGGGCGCTGGTTTCGACAGTGGCGACGAACTGCGGCGCGCCGCCGTCGGGCAGAAGGGCGTAGGTCGTGCGGTTCTCGGCGGTCAGGTATTGCTGGGCGACGCGCTGAAGGTCGGCGGGAGTGACGCGTTTTACGGCGGCAAGGTACCGCTCGGAGAAGTTGAGATCGTTTGCGGCGAGCCAGCTTCCGCCAAGGTCCTGCGCTTGGCCCGCCATGGTCTTGCGCGACGAAAGCGTGGCGGAGAAGAACTGCTTCACCGCCTTGGTCAGTTCCTTCGCGGCAACCGGCGCGGCCTTCATGCGTTCGATCTCTGCAAGCATGGCATCGCGCGCGGCGGGAAACTTGTTGGCATCCACCATCGCGCTCATGCCGAACAGGCCTGGCAGGCCGGGGCTGTAAGTCCACGCGTCCACGGAATGCACGAGGCCAAGCTTCTCCCGGACCTGCTGGAAGAGCCGCGAACTGCGTCCGCCGCCGAGCAGCACGGCCAGCACGTCAATGGCCGGCACGTCGGGGTGGCGCAACTCCGGGATGTGCCAGGCGAAATGCACGTGACCGAGTTCCACCGGCGCTTCCTCGATGATTTCACGTGACGCCGTCTGCCGCGGTTCAGTTGGCAACACGACCGGCGGGAGCGCCTTCGCCTTGGCCTTCGCGTAAGCCTCGCGGATTTGGGCCAGCACCTCACCAGGCTTCACGTCACCAGCCACGACGAAGAACACGTTGTTCGGCGCGTATTTCTCGTGGTAGTAGCCGAGGATGTCGTCGCGCTTGAGTTCGTTGAAGATGTCCGGGTAGCCGATGACCGTGAAACGATACGGGCTGCGTGTGTAGGCAACCTCGAACAGCCGGCGGCTGGCGCGACGATGCGGATCGTCATGGCACATGTCCATCTCGCGGCGGATGACGTCCAGTTCCTTCACCAACTCTGCGGCCGGCAATGTGGCGTGTTGCATGATGTCGCACAGGATGTCCACCGCCACGCGCGTGCCGGTGTTCGGCACGTCAATATGATAAACCGTCCGGTCGAACGACGTGTAGGCGTTCATGTAACCGCCGGCGTCCTGCACTTCCTGGTCAATGCGGCTGCCGGGTCGCGTGGTCGTGCCCTTGAAGAGCATGTGCTCAAGGACATGTGACAAGCCCGCGCCCAACCAACGTCCTTCGTTGATGCTGCCGGCCATGCACCACGCCTGCGCCGAAACCACCGGCGCGCTGTGGTCCTCGCGCACGATGACGGTGAGGCCATTCTCCAGCGTGGTCAAGGTGACGCCGGATGGGATGGGAGGAATCTCTGTTTGGTTGGTGGCAGGGGTTGGCTTCATAGTTCGCCGGCTGCGCGGAAAATGATCTCTTTGACAGGAGTGGAAACACGAAACCGGGCCTTCAACTCCAGTTCCTCCGTGAGCTTGCTGACCGAAGCAATCAAGCCCTGTCCTTTTGCCTCCAGCAGAACACCCATCAACCCGATTACATGCAATCCCTCCCGCATGGCGACACGCCTTCCCAGGGTTTCGTCCATCAGCAAGTCGTCCGCCTTGAGTTCCTTGGCAAGAACGATGGCTTCCGCTTCGCCCGCGTCGAGTTCCTGAAGCAACCGGCGCACTTCATCTTGGTGGGCGACGCGCCGGCAGTGGACCAAGCTCGGAATGGCAGGATGTTCTTTCAGTAGTTCGTCACGCACCGCCTCGGGAATGAACACTTCCGAATAAACACTGGCGAGCAGCTCGACTTGACCGATCTGTAAGAGCGAAGTGAGGGCGGACGTGTCGCTGACGACGATCATTTGCCGAGGCGGTCGCGCACTGTTTCGACGTCTTGCAGCGCGTCTTCGGGGGTGTAATTGAGGCAGAGGCCGCGTCGGTCCAGTTCATGCATGAACGTCGCATACGACATGTCCGCGATCTGCGCGGCGCGCCCCATTGTGACCTCACGACCAACGTAGAGGCCAACAGCGATCTCCAGCCGGGCTTGCCGGCTTGTCAGAGGCCGCGAACCAATGTTCACGTCTGGCAGTTCAACGATCACGAAGGCAAAGTGTCACTCGGCACGGGGCAAGGCAAGAGGCTATGCACCGCCGCCCGATTTGATTGCGGCAGGGGGTGCAAACCGTTCGCTCGCCAATTTGCTTGGCGGCAGGAATGGCTTGCGAAAGGCGTCATCGAAATCATAGCCGCCTTCAAAGTCGCGGATGCTGTCCCGCTCGGTTTTCGCCAGCATGCCGGACTCGACCATGTTGAACACGATTTCGCCAAAATCGCGGCAGGCACGGATGTTCCATTCCTCGAAGACAGTCTTGGCCATCGGCCCGAATTGCTGGAGCGCGTATTCGCGGATGCCTTCAAGCAGTTCCTGGCCGGTCACGTGCCGGAGTTGAATGCGTCCGCCCTTGGTGATGTTCTTCTGCGTGTGGTCGAGGGCCTCGCGGACAAACAGGTAGGCGTCCCGCGGGTATTGCGGGTGGCTTGCCAGAATCTGCTCCAGCGTCTCTTCAAACGAAACTTCGTGCATTTCAGTCCTTCACTTGCTCGGTCGTCGGCAGCGGCGGCGGATTCGCCGTGCGCCACGTCTTGACCGACCATCCGACGAGCAACAGCCCAATGATGATCGTGATCACCAGTTGCTCCTGCTTCGTCAGATGCACCATGCGCGTCAACCTACCAGAATCGTCAGGCCGCCGCAATGTCCACAGATCGCAAAGCGGAGGACCGACCGCGCAACGGCTCTCCCCTCTCGCGGGCCCACGTGAGTTCTTGGGGCGGTCCGTGAATGCGTTTTACAGCTCTCTGGTGGCCGCTATATTGCGGCCCCTGTGAATGAGCCAAAGCGCGTGCGCGTCATCGTCGGCCTGAGTGGCGGGGTGGATTCCTCCGCCACGGCGGCGTTGCTGCTCGAACAGGGCTACGATGTGGTTGGCGTCACGCTCAAACTATGGCCGCAAGATTGCCTGAGCCGCGCCGAGGACAAGTGCTGTGGTCCCCAAGCGGTCACCGACGCCCGTGCCGTCTGCCACAGGCTGGGCATTCCCTACTACTTGGTGGATGAGTCGCTCGAGTTTCAGCAGCAGGTCATCCGCTACTTTGCCGACGAATACAAAGCGGGCCGCACGCCGAACCCGTGCGTGATGTGCAACGAGCATCTCAAGTTTGGCCGGCTTCTCCAACGCGCGGACCAACTGGGCGCTCAGTTCATCGCCACCGGCCACTTCGCCCGGCTGGAGCGGCGTGAGGATGGCCGCATGCTGCTCAAGCGAGGCCGTGATTTGCGGAAGGACCAGAGCTACTTCCTGTTTTCGCTCCGTCAGGAGCAACTCGCCCGGGCGCTGTTTCCGCTCGGCGAACGCACCAAGAGCGACGCTCGCGAGGTGGCGCGGCAATGCCAGCTCAAGACCGCCGACAAGGAGGCGAGCATGGAAATCTGCTTCGTGCCTGACAACGACTACGGCAGTTTTCTGCGGAAGGCCGGCCTTGCACGGGAACACCGCGGGGAAATCGTGGACCTGCAGGGGCGCGTGCTGGGCCAGCATGACGGGATCGAGTTTTACACGATCGGCCAACGGCGGGGATTGGGCCTCTCCTCGCCGGCGCCACTCTACGTCATCGAACTCGACGCGGCGAACAATCGCGTGGTGGTCGGCGATGAATCGGCGCTGGGGGCTGATGAGTTTGTGGTGGAGCGGTGCAACTGGATTCCGTTTGAGTTCCCGCCGGGGCCCCTGGAGGTCACGACCAAGATTCGTTACAACCACCCGGGCACGCCAGCGACAGTGACACCGCTGAACGCCGACCGGGCGCGGGTGAAACTGGGCGTACCCCAGCGCGCCATCACGCCGGGACAAGCGGCGGTGTTTTACCAGGACGATTTGGTGGTGGGCGGAGGTTGGATCGCGGCGCGGCGTTCGTAGAGCCGGCGGCGCACGCCACAGCCCGTCGCCCGGCATCCGGGTCAGCCAGGATTCTGAACCAGCCAGCGCCGGATCTCGTAGGCTTGGGGGTGGCGCGGTTCCAAGGCAAGCACCCGGTTGTAGTGCGTTCGTGCCTTGGCCGGCTGGCGAAGCTGCTCGGCGTAGAGGTTGGCCAGCGCCAGGTGAGCCCGCGTCTCCGCGGCGTGTGTGACGAGAACGCGTTCCAATTCGTTGGCGGCATCAAGCCAGCAGCCGGCTTGCTTGAGAGC
This sequence comes from uncultured Verrucomicrobiota bacterium, assembly GCA_964548925.1. Lineage (GTDB taxonomy): Bacteria > Verrucomicrobiota > Verrucomicrobiia > Limisphaerales > MWDV01 > MWDV01. Next base: position 27,673 of record CAZJTM010000047.1, read on the forward strand.
CAACGCGAAATTGTAGCGCGCGTTCACCGATTCCGGTTCGATCGCCAGCGCGATTTCGTAAGCGACCAGCGACTGGGACAGGCTGCCAGCTTGAGCCGCCGCCAACCCCAAGTTGTAGTGAGCCTCGAAGTATGCGGGGTCGGCCTGCGTTGCGAGTTGGTACGCTCGCACCGCGTCGGCCAACCTCCCGGCAACATGGGCTTGCGCGCCCTGCCGAAACGCCCGCTCGGCCTCTTGACGGTTCCCGTCCGCGGGCTTTGCAGGTGCGCGATATGCGTAACGAGGGATTTGCTGGGTCACTGAGCTGGCCGCCGTGGTCGCGGGCTTGGGGGGAGGGGAAGTGGGCGGAGGCGGTGACGCGACAATTTCCTGCCTGGCGGGGACTGAAGCCGGCTTCGAGGAGACCGGGAGCGGCGTGGGACGCGGCTCCGGCTTGGGATCCCGCTTGAACAGATTGACCGGATTCATCCGCTGCACGAGCGTACGCTTGGGGCGCTGTTGAATGGGAATCGTGCCTTGGTTCGTCGTCACTTCCACCGAAAGTGGGGTCGTGTCTCGCGCGGGCGCAGGCTCCGGCGGAGAGGAGGGCTGGGACACAACCGACGTGGAGGGCGCGTCCTGAGCGATCTTGACCGCTGGCGGGTCGGCCACCTGAACTTGCTCCGGCGGTGGGGTGGGCTTGGCAACCACGGCAGGCGGCGGCTTCGCCAAATTTGTGGCGACCTCGGGCTTCACAGCGACTGTTGTCCGGGGGGGCTGGTTCGTCGCTGTCTTGGCGGCGGTGGGCGGCGTGGGCGCGGTTTGTGCCACCGTGTTTGTCGGCGGCGGAACGACCGCCCGTGCCAGTTCATTCTCCAACGCGTGTGCCGCGGCGTTCACCGCCTCCCAATCCGCCGCACGCGGCGTGAGGGCCAGGTACTCGCGATAGCGTTGGAGCGCCTGCGCGCGCTGGGCGGGATCGCGCTGGAGCGTGATGGCCAGGTTGAGCAGAGCCGGGGGGTAAACCGGCGCGGATTGGAGCGCGTTGGCGAAGTGTTGCGCCGCGTCCTGCGGGCGGTTGCGCTGGAGCGCCGCCAGCCCCAGCCCGTTGCAGGCCTGCGGGTGTTTCGGGCTGAGACGCAGCGCCTCGTTGAAGCTGCGTTCGGCCGCCGCGACTTCGCGCGTGTGCAACTGGGTCCAACCCAACTTGAGCCAGCCCTGCAATTCCCGGGGCCGCCGCAAGGTATAGGCCATGAACGCCGTCTTCGCCGCCTCAAAGCGGTTTTGTTCGAGCCACAAGCAGCCCAGGTTGAAGCGCGCCTCCGAGAGGTCCGGATCAAGGGTCAGGGCGCGCTGGTACGCTTGCGCCGCATTGGTCACTTGGCCGGACTGGTGATAAGCCAGTCCGAGATAATTCCACGCCGGCGCGTTGGTGGGCAGCAGGGACGTCGCAAGCTGCAGTTCAATCACGGCGTTCGTGCTGTCGCCGGCATCCAGCAGGCGTTTACCCTCCAGCAACGCCCGCGCGCCCGGCGGCGTGCAGCCCGCCAGCAGACTCAACAGGAGCGTCCCAAGGAGCAGGCCGCAGCCACCCCGCTTTTTTGTGGTCAGCATCGCGGGTGGTGGTACCATCCGCGCCCTGACGTGTCAAGAAACCCACGGTTCAACTCTGTCTTTGGCTGTTGGCTCGCGGTGCTGGGCGTTGCGGTGCTCTGTGCATCGTGGACGGCTGCCGCCGCGGGCACGAATGCCTTTTCCACGACGATCCCCAAGCCGGGAACGCGGGCGCAAGTCGTCGTCGTCCGAGACCCGGAGGCCACCCGCGCCTTCCTGGCCAGTCCCGCCCGCGTGCGCCTCATGGTGAACCGCGCCCTGACAAACCTCACCGCCACCGCCGATGTGGCGGCGGCTTGGCGCGCCTTTGTCAGCCCGCAGGATGTCGTCGGCATCAAGGTGTTGGCTGGACCCGGGCCGACCAGCGGCACTCGCGTGGCGGTGGTGATCGCCGTCATCGAGGGCCTGCTCGCCGCCGGGTTGCCGCCCACGAACATTGTGGTCTGGGACAAGCACATTGAGGACTTGCGTCACTCGGGCTTTCCCGAGCTGACCCGGACCCACGGAGTGCGCGTGGAGGGCGGTGCCGAGGCCGGTTACGATGACAAGGCATTCTACGACGCGCCGCTGCTCGGGAATCTGATCTGGGGCGACTTCGAGTTCGGCAAGAAGGAGGATGGCGTCGGGCGCAGGTCCTACGTTTCGCGCCTGGTCAGCCAGGAGTTGACCCGCATCATCAACGTGATGCCGCTCCTGAATCACCACGCCGCCGGAGTGTCTGGCAATCTCTACGGGCTGGCGTTGGGCAGTGTGGACAACACCTGGCGGTTTGAAGGTGAAGCGGAGCGCCTGGCGCAGGCGGTGCCGGAGATCTACGCCCTGCCCGAGGTGGGCGACCGGGTGGTGTTGAACATCGTGGACGCCTTGCTTTGCCAATACCAAGGTGGCCAACGCGGGTTGCTCCATTACTCGACCGTGCTGAACGAGATTCGCGTGAGCCGGGACCCGGTGGCGCTGGATGTCCTGTCGCTCAAGGAACTCGACCGCCAGCGCGAAGCCGCCGGCGCTCCCTCCAGCAAGGTCAACCTCGAACTCTACCAAAACGCGTCGTTGCTCGAACTCGGCGTCAGCGATCTCGAGCGGATTGACGTGCGGACGCTGGAGTAAGCCGCTTTCGCGCGGCGCTCCTGGGCGTTACACTCAGCGGCCGAACCAGCCGAGTTCGTCCTTCTTGGCCAGATAAAGCAACCCGAGAATTCGCGTGAGCACGGTGAGCAGATACAGCCCCACGAAACCCGAGATCACGTAGGGCAGAATTGGCAGCGGCAGAATCGTTGGCAGGAAGCCGATCATCAATTGGCGCACCGTGAACACGCCCACCAGCACCAGCCAGCAAACCAGATACTCACGAATCGCGCGGGAGATGGACACCACGATGAGCAGCGGGTTCAAGCCCACCACCGTGTCGTGCATCGCCACGGAAAGCAGCCCCATCGGGTAGTACAAACTGCAAGCGACCAGGGCGGCCACGTACAGCCAACCGGGCACGTCCATCCCGAACGCCTCGGCCAACCACAATCCCACCACCGGCAGGAAGCTGAACACCGCTGTGCCCAGCATCTGGCCGAACGGCAACACGATGTCCTCCGCCCACTCGCTGACATCCGGCCAATCCGGCAGCACCTGACTCCCTTGCACCGTCGAGGTGATGATGCTCTTCATGAACGCAAACAAATAACCGAAACCGAAGATCGTCAGAAACAGAACACTGACCAACCCGAGCAGGCCGGCAAAGCGCGAGATGTAAGCGGCCGATTCGATGATGAGATAGAACAAGGTCCCCACCGTGAGCAGAACCATGCCCTCCGCGCGGAACGGATATTCAAAGGCCCGGGGCAACTCCGTGTAGAAATTGACAACCCGGTCCTCGGGCGCTTCTGGGCGCTTGAGCAGTGTCACACATTCGCTGGCGCACACCCGGCAGTGATGCGTCTGCGCAGGGCCAGTTCTTCTTACTGCGACGCACAAGTCGCAAAACGCCTTCCGGCACTTCGTGCAGTAGTAATGGGCCGGGCTGCGGGGATGAATCCGGCACCAGCCCGACTCCGGCACGCCGGCCCCGGGAATGGGCGGCGGCAACGGCGGCGCGATGCGCGGTGGTTCGGGCGGAGAACCGGCCACCGCCACTTTGATGGGCGACGCGGGCCGGGCTGTGCGCGCGATTCGAGCAACGGGAACCACGGGCTCGTCGCCGAGGAACGCGCATTCCACATCCCCGAGTCGCACCGTGTCGCCCGGTTTCAGCCGCTCGCTCTGCACCGGCACTTCGTTGACGAACGTGCCGTTGGTCGAGTTTAGGTCAATGATCGTCGCCCGCTCGTCGCCCACCACGATTTCGCAGTGGCAGCCGGAGATGGAATCTTCGTCGAGGCACACCTCGTTGCGCTCGGCGCGGCCGATGTGGTTGGTGCCTGGCTGGAGCGGAAACTCGCGGTTCGCCAGCGGGCCGGAGCGAACGACCAATCTGGGCATAGTCTGAGTTGGTTAAATGATGCTTCCGACGGCAGTCATGCTTGCTCCATACAGCGCTGTGTGTCCAGCGGTTTTCTTGCCGGGCGACAAAGCCTTCGATTTCTTGCAACCCCGAGCCATCGGCCAGCCTCCCACGGCACGGCGGTCACAAATCGCGAGATCCGCGCTGGGCTGCGCACGGATACGCGGCTTGAAGCTGTGCGGGATGTGTGCGGCGTTTCCTACCCCTCTCGATTGTTTCAGAGAAGTTGGCTCCAGAGGTAGGGCTCGAACCTACAACCACACGGTTAACAGCCGCGTGCTCTACCATTGAGCTACTCTGGAACCCAAAGCGGGGCGAAATTTACAGACCGAGTTCAGCCCCGTCAACAGCATTCCCGGAATTCACGAGGTTCACGAAGTCACAGGAACTTCCGCCGGTGGCAGGTCATTGGTTCACGCGCATGACTGAGTGTTGGCGTGGCCTTCGCTCCCGTGCGTAGTGAGCCAAAAGTAAGTGTTAGCCGAGCATGGAGGCGCGCGGGGTCGTTG
>CAZJTM010000048.1:0-32126 GCA_964548925.1 uncultured Verrucomicrobiota bacterium
GGCGTGGCCATCAGCGATGCGCGGAGTTCCGCCCGTGGCCCCACCCAAAGCGGTGCTCAAGCACACGCACTCCAAACGCTGGCGCGAGTTGGCAACCTGGTGCTGCTTCCGGAACCACCAGCCTTCACCCGCTGACTGTCTCCACTCGACCCTCGACACCCGACATTTCACCCACCATGACCTGCGATCCCCAACTCACCGCCTTCCTCCACCAACAATTCCCCGCCACGCTGGAACTGCTCCGGCAGATGGTTGGCATGAACAGCTTCTCCGCGAACCAGGCCGGCGTGAACGCCTTGGCCCGGTTCACCGCCGCGCAGTTCGCCGATCTCGGCTTCGCGGCGGAATACGTGCCTTCGTTCAACCCCGACCTGGGCGATCATCTGGTGCTCACACGTCAGGGCCGCGGCCCGCGCAAACTCGGCATGATCTCGCACCTTGACACGGTGTTCCCACCGGAGGAGGAGGCGCGGAACCACTTCGCGTGGCGTCCGGCAGGCGACCGGATTTACGGGCCGGGCACCATTGACATCAAAGGCGGCACGGCCATGATGCACTTGGTGCTTTCCGCCGTCCGCGAGATGTCGCCGCAACTGTTTGAGGACGTGACGTGGGTGTTGCTGCTCAACTCGTCGGAAGAAGTCTTCTCGCCCGACTTCGGCAAGCTGTGTTGCGCGCGGCTGGCCGGCGGCGCGGCGGGCCTGATCTTCGAGTGCGGAGCGCGCGAGGGTGACGCCTTCACGGTGGTCACCTCCCGGAAAGGGCGCGCCTCGTTCCGCTGTGTGGTGGAGGGTCGCGGCGCCCATGCGGGCGGCGATCACGAACGCGGCGCCAATGCCGTGGTGCAGCTTGGCGAAGTCGTCCAGCGCATTGCGGCGCTGACGGATTACGCGAAGGCGCTCACGTTTAACGTCGGGACAATCCGCGGCGGCACGGTGGTCAACCGCGTGCCGCATCAGGCGGTGGCCGAGATCGAAATGCGCGCGTTTTCGAGCGAGGCGTATCAGGCGGGCAGGGCGGCCATCCTCGCGCTGAACGGGCCGGGCTCCGTGCGCGCCGCCGCCGACGGCCACCGCTGCACGGTGAAGGTCGAGGTGGTTTCGGAAACGCCGCCGTGGCCGCGCAACGAAGCGACAGAGCGGTTGCTCCAACATTGGCAACAGACCGCCGCAGCCATCGGCCTAAGCGTGGCGCGCGAAGACCGGGGCGGTTTGAGCGACGGCAATCTCTTCTGGCACGCGCTGCCGACCCTCGACGGCTTGGGGCCGCTGGGGGACAATTGCCATTGTTCCGAGCAGAGCGCCGACGGCACGAAGGAACAAGAATACGTGGACGTGCCGACGTTCGTTCCCAAAGCCGCGTTGGACACGCTGGCCATTCTGGAACTGCTCAAGTAGCCAGAGAAGGACGCGGGCCAGTCGGTGCGTTAGCCCTCTTTGTAGCCGCGATTGTCAAATCGCAGTCCACGTGGCCGGGTGTTCGCCACCGGACTGCGTTTTGACAAACGCAGCCACCCTCCTCGCCGGATAGGCTTTCTTCATGCGGACTCGCTGGGTTATGCTGCGACCGTGCGAGAACCAATGAACCGAAAAACCCGCATCCTCGTCACCCTCGGTCCGGCTACGGATTCGCCGGAACAGATCGGGCGGCTCGTGGACGCGGGGACGGACGTCTTCCGGCTCAACATGACCCACGCGGCGCCGGATTGGGTGCGGCGCGTGGTCCGGGAGATTCGTGCCGCCACCGCCGCGCGACGGACGTTTGCTGGGATCGTCATGGACCTGCAGGGGCCGTCCATCCGCACGGGGGATCTGCCCGAACCCATCGAGCTGTCGCCCGGGCAACGCTTCGCCTTCACCGTCCGTGGCGGTCTTGCCCCGGACCTCCCTTCGGTGGGCGTGAACTACCCGGGCTTCATCAAGGATGTCAGCGTGGGCGACCGGGTGTTGATTGACGGTGGTGTGCTGCAACTGCGGATACTCGAAAAACAGACGGACTGGATCGTGTGCGAAGTCCTCGCTGGGGGCACGCTGGGCAGCCGGCGGCACATCAATCTGCCCGGCGTGACGGTCCGCCTGCCGGCACTCACGGAGAAGGACCTGGCCGACGTGCGCCTCGGCTTGGAAACCGGCGTGGATTACCTTTCGCTCTCGTTCGTCCGCGAGGCACAAAACCTCCGCGACTTGCGAGCAGCGATGGGAGACATGGCGCAACGGCCGTTGGTCATCGCCAAGATCGAGGACCATCAGGCCGTGCGCAATTTGGAGGCAATCCTCCGCGAAGCCGATGCTGTCATGATCGCGCGCGGAGACCTGGGGATTGAAGTGCCATACGAGGACCTCCCGCTTCTCCAGCGGCAAGTGGTCGAGCAATGCCTGCGGTTGGGCCGACCCGTCATCGTGGCCACCCAGATGCTTGAGAGCATGATCCAATCACCCGTGCCGACGCGGGCGGAAGTCACCGACGTGGCGAACGCCGTCTTCGAGCAGGCCGACGCCGTGATGCTCAGCGGCGAGACCAGCGTGGGGCGGTATCCGATGGCGTGCGTGGCGGTGTTGGATCGGGTGGCCCGCCGCATGGAGGCCAGCCGCACGGAGGGTTTCCAGACGCAGGCTGAACTCACGTCGCCCCGCCAGAAGCTGGTCAAGAGCGCGGTGGTGCTGGCCGAAGAGTTGTCAGCAGAGGCGATTCTGGTTTTCACCCGCACCGGCAGCATGGCCCGGCACGTGGCCGGGTTGCGCCCGCGGGGCTCGCAGATTCTCGCGCTCTGCGACAGTGAACGCACGGCGGCGGCGCTGACGTTGAGTTGGGGCGTGCAGCCCCTGGTCGTGCCGCTCAATCATGCAAACCCCGAGCAGTCCATCGAGGGGGCGTTGAAGCTGCTGGTCGCGGAGCGCCGGCTTCGATCCGGCCAGACGGTGGTGATCATCAGTTCCATGACCTCCGGCGAACAGGCGGTGGACGCTGTGCAAATGCGGATGCTGTGAGGACGGTGGCGCATGGGCTCAAACAGGACCATCGTTCGCGTTGTTGGCTACACCGCCGGCGTCTTGGTCGTTGGCGGCTTGGCCGTGATGTGTTGGACGCAGCAGAAGGCCCTGAACGCGCTGCGGGAACAACAGCACACGCACGAGGAACGGCTCGCCGAACTGGACCGGCTGCGGGAGGAGAACCAGGCCGCGCGGGGGTTGCAGGACCAGCAAGCCGAAATCGAGCGCCTGCGGGAGAACACCAAGGACCTGCTGCGCCTGCGGGCCGAGGTCACACAGCTTCGCGCGCAGCTTCAGGAGATCGAAATCCTGCGCGCGGCCAATGCGCGGTTGCTGCAAGCGGTGCAAAGCGCCGGCGTGATGCCGAGCAACCAGATCGCGCAACTCACCGCGGCGCGGCGGATGGGCTCCATTCTGGGCGTGACCGTGCGTTCCCCGGCGAACGGGCAGCCGGGCGTGGAGGTAACGGGGGTGGACCCAAGCTCGCCGGTGGCAACCTCGGGAATTCTGGCGGGCGACATCATCGTGGCGCTCGACGGGCAACGCGTCCTGTCAACAGGCGAGTTGCAGGCCCAGATGCTCACGCGCGGCGTCGGCGAAACCGTGGCTCTGGATGTTCTCCGGACGAACACAATCCTTCGCCTGCAAACCCAGACCCGGGCTTTTCCCCAGTGAGTTTACTGCTCCGCTCGGTCTGCTTCGGTGGCGGTCAGTCCTGGGTCACCTGTGGAATCCCTCCGGGTTTCGACCCGTCTCTGACAGGGCAACTGCCGGCGGGCGGGGCAAATGAGCTTTCGCGCCCGGCGGCTTTCGTGTTGAATCCCGCCCCGCATGAGACAGTTCGCCACCATCACAGTCATCGGGCGCGACAAGACGGGCGTGGTCGCGCGCATCACGAGTTTCCTTTTCGCGCAACGCGCCAACATCGAGGCGCTCGAAGAGCAGGTCACCCGCGGCCAGTTCAGCATGACGCTCCAGGCGTCGTGGCGTGTGGCGCAACTGGACCGCGAGGCGGTCAGGGCGGGCCTGGACCGGTTCGCCCGGGAGCTGGAGATGGAAATCAAGCTGCGGTTCACCGAACCCAACCGCCGCCAGCGCATGGCCCTCATGGTGACGCGCGAACCGCTTTGTCCGGGAACGATTCTGAACGCCGCCAAGGCCGGTCAGCTCAAGCGCGCCGAGCCCGCGGTGGTCATCGGCAACCGGCCCGACCTTGCACCGCTTGCCCGCCAGCACAAGCTGCCGTTCGTCCATGTCCCTTGGGAGGACCGGCTGAAGGGTGAGCAAGTCGCGTTACGCGTGCTGGACGAGTACGCCTGCGATTTCGTGGTGCTGGCGCGGTTCATGAAGATTCTCTCGCCGAACTTCGTGTGGCGTTACAAGAACAAGATCATCAACATCCATCCCTCATTGCTGCCCAGCTTTCCCGGCCCGCAGGCCTACCGCCAAGCTTACGAACAGGGCGTGAAGATTATCGGCGTGTCGTCGCATTTCGTGACGATGAACCTGGATGAAGGGCCGATCATTGCGCAGAACTGTTTCCGCGTGAAACCCGGCATGACGCTGGCCCAGATTGTCGCCACCGGCCAAAAGCTGGAAGCGCGCACCTTGCTCAAGGCGGTGAAGCTTTACCTCGCGAAACGACTCGATGTCCATTGGGGTGTGGTGAAGGAGGTGTGAGCGTCCCGCCGTCCGGCTGGGGAAGCGACCGGAGTTCAGTCGCCGCGAACGCGGGTCGGCGCGCCATCGCGTCGGTGCAAGAATCCGCTGCCTGCGCTCAAAGAGGGGAGCGCCCGGTTGTGCGGCGGTTTCTATCGCGTTGGCAAGGCCGACCCGCTAAATTCGCGGCCCGGGTGAGCGGCGCGCGGCACGAACGTCGGATGGCTGCGAGCGGCTCACGGAACCAGGAATGAGCCCTACGGCAGCGCAACTCAGTGCCATCCAGGCGCGCGGCAACGTGCTTGTCATGGCTGGTGCGGGCAGCGGCAAGACCAGCACGTTGGTCGGGCGGTTGCTCGACACTCTGCTCACCGAACAGCCGCCCCCGGCGATCTCCGACGTTCTCGTCGTGACCTTTACCGAAGCGGCCGCCACAGAACTGCGGCAACGCCTGCGTGCGCGCCTCGCGGAGGAACAGGCCCGCCACCCCGGCGACGCCCGCTGGGCCGAACAACTTGCGCTGTTCGACACCGCGCACATTGGCACGCTCCACAGCTTCTGCTACCACCTTATCGGCCAGCACTTCCACCAACTTGAGTTGGATCCGCAATTATTTGTCCTGCCCGAAACCGAGGCCCGCCTGCTGGCCGAGGAAACCCTGGAGACGGTGCTGGAAGAGCAATTCAAGTCCGCCAACGCCGCGGCGCTGCAGCAACTCCTCCAAGTTCAGGCCGCCGGCCGCGACCGCACCTTGCGGAATCTCGTCCTCAAAGTGCATCGCTACACGCAGAGCCTCCCCAACCCGGACGCCTGGTTTCATCGGCAGTTCGAGGTCTTCGAGAATCCGGCCCCGGAGGTTTGGCAGGGCTGGCTGCGGGAAGCCGCCGCGCTTTGGCAACGACTCTGGACACAGCCGCTGACCCTCGCCGCCGCCCGCGGCAACGACCTCGCCCGGCAATGCTTGAGCCTGTTCCACGCGGGAGGAGTGGCGGCGTCTCGGCAGAGCGGCGCAAACCGGGTGAGCGAAGAAGGGCGGTTCTCTGCCGGGACGCCGCTACCGAGTCAAGCGCCGGCGACCGATGCGGGTTGTTGCCTCACCCGCCAGCAAATCGCCGCCGTGGCAGCCAGGGTTCTGGAGATTGGCGACAATCCTCCGCGCGGCAAGAAGGGCGCGTGGGTGGACCCGCTGGCGGAATTCTGGGCCGGCGCCCGTTTCCTGGCGTCGCTGGCCGAAACGGACGCGGATCGCGATCCCCTGGCGGAGGATTGGGCCTGGTGCCACCAGCATGTGCTTGCCTTGCTCCGCCTGACCCGCGCGTTTGGCGAGGCTTTCGCGAACGCCAAGCGCGAACGCGGGGAACTCGATTTCGCCGACCTCGAACAGTTTGCCTTGCACCTGCTCTGGGATTTCGAACGCGATCGCCCCACGCCACTCGCCGAGGAACAGCGCCGCCGGCTGCGCTTTGTTTTCGTGGACGAATACCAGGACATCAACGCCGCGCAGGATTTCATCATTCAAGCCGTGAGCCGCGATGGCGCCGCCGCGAATCGTTTCCTGGTGGGCGACGCAAAGCAGAGCATTTACCGCTTCCGCCTGGCGGACCCGCGCATTTTCCGCGACTACGCCGCGCGCTGGCGGGAGGGCCGCGCCGGCCGGACGATCACGTTGGCGGAGAACTTCCGCAGCCGCGAGGCCATCCTGGATTTCGTCAACGCCGTCTTCCGCCCGCTCTTGCGACCGGAGGCCGGAGGACTGGCCTACGACGACGAAGCCGCGCTCCGTTTCGGCGCGCCGGACGAGCGGCGCGCCCTCGGCCGCGCCGCGAATCCGGAGCCGCGAGTGGAGTTGCACCTCCGGATAAAACCGAGACTTGTTCCCGGGAGAAGCGCGTCGGACAGGTCGGACGCGTCCGACGCCGGCTGGGCCGAACTCGGCGAATTGGAGGACGCCGAGAAAGAAGCCCGGCTCGTCGCGCTTCGACTCCGGCAGCTTGTGGACGCCGGCCACGCAATCTGGGACGACCCGGCAAAGGCGTTCCGCCCGGTGCGGTTCGCGGACATGGCCGTGCTGCTCCGCGCTCCGTCCGGCAAGGCGGAAGGTTACGCCAAACAATTTGAGCGCCTTGGCGTGCCGTTGCAGGTCGCCCGCGGCGGATTCTTCGACAGCTTGGAGATTGCGGACCTGCTGAACCTGCTGCATCTGCTGGACAACCCGCTGCAGGATCTGCCCGCGCTCGCCGTACTCCGCTCGCCGCTCGTCGGGCTCACGCTGGATGAACTGGCCACGATCCGCCTCGCGTTGCCCAAGGGCCATTTCTGGACGGCGCTGGCGCGGTGGCATGAACTTCAAGTTCCAGCGGGGACCGCCTGCACAACCCACAACGGTGCCATCGCAGAGCGCCTCCCGCTGGATTCCTCCGAGCCCGGCGCGCGGCGTTCCGCCGAACCGCTGCGGCTGGAAAAGATTTCCCTCTTCCTTGACCGCTACCGCCGCTGGCGGCGGCTCGCGCGGCAGGGTTCGCTCTCGCGCTGCCTCGACGCTGTGTTGGCGGAGACGCATTACGCGGCGTGGTTGCTCACGCAGTCTCGCGGCGCGCAGCGTCAGTCCAACGTCGAGCGTCTGCTCGCGCTCGCGCAGCAATTCGACCGGTTCCACCGGCAGGGCTTGTTTCGCTTCCTCCGCTTCATTGAGGCGCAACGCGAGGCGGAGGCCGAACCGGAAGTCGCGCAAACCGCCGGGGAGAATGCCGTGCGTCTGATAAGCATTCACCAAAGCAAAGGCTTGGAGTTTCCGGTCGTCGTGCTGGGCGATCTGGGCAAGCGTTTCAATGAACAAGACCTGCGGGCGGATCTGATTCTCGACGAGGAATACGGCCCGTGCCCCTGCATCCAACCTCCGGGCTGCGGTCGCAAATACCCCAGTCTCGCGCATTGGCTCGCGCGCCACCGCCAACAACGCGAGCAATTGGGCGAGGAACTGCGCCTCCTCTACGTGGCCCTGACCCGCGCCCGCGACACCTTGCTCCTCGCCGGCAGCGTGCCGGAAAGCTGGTTGGGCGAAGACGCGGGCGAACTCGGCCTCACACAAGTTCTCGAAGGCCGCAGCTACCTCGACTGGCTGTGGCCGTGGTTCGCCGCGAATGGCGGTTTGGCCGACGACGCTCCCGCTTCCGGCCGGAATCCGCTGTTCGCTTGGACATTGCACACGGACGAGTCTCTCCGCGAAGACGCATTGCCTCAATCCGGCAGCGGTGGAGGTGAGTCTCCTCCAACCTCCGCCGAGAAGAATCAGAGCCAAAGCAAGTCGGCTGCCGTGAATTCAATCGGGCTCTGGACCCGCGTCGAGGAACTTGCCACGTGGCAATACGCTCACCTCGCGGCCACGCGCGAGCCGGCGAAAACTTCCGTCACCGCGCTCCGGCACCGGTTTGTGGAAGCGGAGGAGGCGGCCGAGGTTTTTCCGTTCGCCGCGCAACTGCCGGAAACGAAGCTCACCCGGCCACGCGGCAAGGGCCGGCTCTCGGCGGCGGACAAGGGCACGGCGCACCATCACTTCCTGGAACACGTCGCGCTGGAACAAACCGGAAGCCCGGCGGAGTTGAACGCCGAAGCAACACGCCTGGTGAAGGCCGGCCGACTCTCGGCGGAGGAAGCGGCGTCCCTGGACTTTGAAGCGCTCGCGGAGTTTTGGCGCTCGCCGCTGGGACAACGCCTGCGCGGACAGGCAGAGTTCGTGCGGCGTGAACTCGGTTTTACCGCGCGGTTTTCGCCCGAGGAGTTCCGCCGGGTGATCGGCGTCGGAAGCTCGCCGGAATTGGCGGACGAATTCGTGGTCGTCCAAGGCGTGGCGGACTTGGTCGTGTTGCGACCGGAGGAAATCTGGCTGGTGGACTTCAAGACCGATACCGTTTCCGCAGCCGCCCTGGCCCAACGGATCAAGGCTTACGAACCGCAACTGCGGCTTTACGCCCTCGCGTTGGAGCGCATCTATCGCCGTCCGGTGACGGAGGCCTGGCTGCATTTCCTCAGCGTCCGCCAGACAGTGCGCGTGGAGCGGGCGAGAGCTTGAAACGAATTCCTCTTGGGAGAGTTCCAGAAATGGCGAATCGGCGGCGTCAGACGGCTGGGCTTCCCGACGGGGCTCGACTGATGGAGGCCGCAGATGCTTTTGCCAGTGCTGCAACCGCCATTCGATCCCACCTTCATTGCCAGCAGTTTCGGCTTCCGACCGGGCCAAAGCGCGCACGACGCGGTTCGCGCGGCGCAGCACCACATCCACGGCGGGTGTGCTGTGACCGGCGGGCCGAGGAACGCCGGAACATCTTCGGACAGGAAGGCTGGATTCGGCGACACCTTCGGTGCGGCTTTATGGCAGTGCTGGGATACCTATCGCGGACGGCGGCGGCTACTGGGGCGCTTGGGCTTGAGTGGCCGCCGGTCGAAGGTGGCGCATCGTTCCAAGGGCGCGTGGCGGATTGCGGCCCGTCCGAGCTTGCAGGGTGCGTTCAGCAACGCGGTGTTGAGGCGCTATGGATTCTGGATGCCATCGGACTTTGCCTGGCCCTGAACCCCGAGGCTGCATTCCACCGCCGGATGCGAAAAACTGGTCGTCCGGTGATGTGGGAGGGTGTCGGGGCGCAATCCCGGCACCCGACCTGATCGCCCCAACCTTTGGCTGGCAGGAAAGTGAGATGCGCCTGGCGTGCGTTCGTAACCACCCGCGTTCTTGACCCGGATGCGAATCGGCGCTTTCCTTCGCGGGACATTCGATGAGTTTGCCCAAACCCAGCTTGGATGAGTTGCGCATTGAACGCCGGCCCGAATCGCCTGCCGGATCGCGGATTTGGCTCCTCGTTGTGCTGGGGGTGGCCTTGCTGCTGGTGGGCGCGGGTGTTTGGTGGTGGCGCATGCCCAAGGCCATCGAGATTCGCACCGTGGCGGCGCGGGCAACCGTGGATGCCGGCGGCAACCGCACGGTGCTGAATGCCTCCGGATACGTGGTTGCCCGACGCGAGGCCACGGTTTCGTCGAAGATTACCGGAAAAGTCGTCGAGGTGCTGATCGAGGAAGGAATGAGCGTCAGGGAAGGACAGGTGCTGGCGCGGCTGGACGACACGAATGTCAAGGCGAGCCTGCGATTGGCCGAGGCGGAGTTGGCTTCCGCCAGGAGTGGTTTGGATGAAACCCGCGCCCGCTTGCGCCAGGCGGAGTTGGAGTTGAAACGGTTGACCGAACTCGCAAAGAGCCGCATTGCCTCGACGGCGGAGCTCGACCAGGCCGAAGCCGAAGCGGCAGCCCTGCGCGCCCGGCTCGCCAAGCAGGAGCAAGATGTCAACGTCTCCGAGCGGCAGGTCGCCGTGTGGCAGCAGCAATTGGAGGATACGATCATCCGCGCGCCGTTCGCCGGCGTGGTGACTTCCAAGAACGCGCAACCCGGCGAGATGATTTCGCCCGTGTCCGCCGGCGGAGGCTTCACGCGCACCGGCATTTGCACGATCGTGGATATGGCTTCGCTGGAGATCGAGATTGATGTTAACGAGGGTTACATCAATCGCGTCGAAGCCGGGCAACCCGTCCAGGCGACGCTGGACGCGTATCCCGAATGGAAGATTCCCTGCACGGTGATCGCGACGATTCCCACGGCGGACCGGCAGAAGTCCACCGTGCGGGTGCGGGTCGGCTTCGACAAACTCGACAGGCGGATTCTGCCGGAGATGAGCGTGAAAGTGGCGTTCCGCGAGACGGGCGTCGCCACGGTCAACGCTGCCCGAAACGTCGCTGTCCCGAAAGCCGCCTTGCAGGAGCAGAACGGTCGTGATGTGGTCTGGGTGGCGCAAAACGGGCGGGCCGAACGCCGCGCCGTGACGGTCAGTCAGGTGATCGGCGAAGAGGCCGAACTCAGCGCCGGTTTGTCCGGCGGCGAACGAGTCGTCGTGAACCGCCCGGTCGGGTTGGCGGACGGATCGCCGGTGAAGGAGTTGACGCCATGAATGAACGAGCCCAGAACAACGGCCCCTTGGTGGACCTGGACGGAATTGAGAAGGTGTTTCATCGCGGGTCGGAGGACATTCACGTCTTGTCGGACCTGCATCTGAAGGTGATGCAGGGCGAGTTTCTGGCGTTGATGGGGCCGTCGGGCTCGGGGAAGAGCACGCTGCTGAATCTGATCGGCGGGCTGGACCGGCCCACCAAGGGTTCGGTCAGCGTCGGAGGCGACCGGGTCAACGAGTTGTCGGACCGCAAACTGGCCGCGTGGCGCGCACGCCACATTGGCTTTGTGTTTCAACTCTACAACCTGCTGCCGGTGCTGACGGCCGAGCGCAACGTCGAGTTGCCGTTGTTGCTGACGCACCTCTCCCGGGCCGAACGGAAGCGGCACGTGGCCGCGGCGCTGGCCGTCGTGGGGCTCGCGCACCGGACGCGGCATTACCCCCGCCAGCTCTCCGGCGGCGAACAGCAACGGGTGGGTATCGCTCGCGCCATCGTCACCGACCCGACCTTGCTGCTCTGCGACGAACCGACGGGCGATTTGGACCGCAGATCCGGCGACGAGATTCTCGATCTCCTGCAGGCGTTGAACCAGAAGCACGGCAAGACGATCATCATGGTGACGCATGATCCGCACGCCTCGGCCCGCGCGTCGCGGACCGTGCATCTCGACAAAGGCCAGCTCAGCAACGAACCGGTGAAGTGAAGGCAAATCCGAAATCGGAAATCCGAAATCCGAAACAAGCCCGAATGCCGAATTTCGAAACTTGGAATCAGCAGGTGACTGGCGGCTGGAGCTTCCGGCGGATGCCAGGACGCGGGACGTTGTCGTGGCGCTGGCATTCCGGAGTCCGGACAGTCTTGTCCGCGCGTGTCGCTGGCTGTGGCCCTGCACTGGCAGACCAGGCTGTTTGCGCTCCGTCCTGGCTTGGTGGAGTTCTGAAGGTCGCGCTCCTCTCTTTCGGATTTCGAGCTTCGGATTTGTTTCGGAATTCGGAATTCGGAATTCGGATTTCCCGCTTTGTTGCTCCCGCCTCCCCGTCATGAAATTCCTTCACCTCATCGGAAGCAATCTCAAGCGCCGCAAGCTGCGCACGCTGCTGACGCTGCTTTCGATCTTCGTGGCGTTTCTGCTGTTTGGATTACTCTGCGCCATCAAGGAGGCGTTCACCGGCGGTGTGACCATGGCGGGCGTGGACCGGCTCATCGTGCGCCACAAGGTGTCGCTCATCATGACGTTGCCGGTGTCGCACCAGACCCGCATGGAGCAGATCCCCGGCGTCGCGGCCGCCACGCACTTCACCTGGTTCGGCGGCATTTACAAGAACGAGCCCAAGAACTTTTTCGGCAACTTTCCGGTGGACCCCGAGCCGTTCCTGGCGATGTTCCCGGAGTTCCGGCTGGCGGACGACCAGCGAGCCGCCTGGCTGAAGACGCGCATGGGCGCGGTGGCGGGTCGCGCGTTGGCCGACCGGTTCCAGTGGAAGATTGGCGATCGGATTGCCCTGACCTCCCCGATCTGGCCGCGGAAAGGCGACCAGCCCTGGGAGTTCGAGATCGTCGGCATTCTCGAGCCCACGAAAAAAGGGGTGGACACCTCCGGGTTCTACTTCCGCTACGATTACTTTGACGAAGGCCGCGCATACGGGGAAGGGCTGGTGGGATGGTATTCGGCGCGCGTGCGCGATCCCGGTCGCGCCGCCGACGTGGCCAGGGCGATTGACGACGAGTTCGCCAACTCCGCTTACGAAACCAAGGCCGAACCGGAAGGCGCGTTCGCCCAAGGGTTCGTGCAGCAGATCGGCGACATCGGCACGATCCTGGTGGGCGTCCTGAGCGCGGTGTTTTTCACGATCCTGCTCGTCGCCGGCAACACCATGGCGCAATCCGTGCGGGAGCGCACCGAGGAACTGGGCGTGCTCAAAGCGCTGGGCTTCACCAACGAACTGGCGCTCGCGCTGGTGCTGGCCGAGTCCTGCTTGATTGCCGGGCTGGGCGGTCTGGCGGGCCTGGGCATGGCGTGGGTGATCACGCTGGGCGGCAGCCCGGTGCCGTCCATGTTGCCGGTGTTCTATCTGCCGCCCAGATACCTGGTCTCCGGTGTGGCCCTCGTGATCGGGTTGGGATTGGTCACGGGCATTCTGCCCGCGTTGCAGGCGATGAGGCTGCGCATTGCCGAAGCCCTGAGGAGGCAGGCGTAACCATGCTCAACTGGCTTTCTCAAGTCGTCTCCATCACGGGATTCAACCTGCGCACGATTCCCGAACGCAAAGGCGCGGCGATCGCGGCGGCGGTCGGCATCGCTGGCGTGGTGGCGGTGCTGGTGGGCGTGCTGTCCATCGCGGCGGGCTTCCGCGCGGCGATGCGTGGTTCGGGCGCTAACGACATTGCCATCGTCCTGCGCAGCGGCGCGGACACCGAGATGACGAGCGGACTTTCCCGCGAGGAAACCCGACTCATCGCCGACGCCCCCGGCCTGGGACGCGCCGCCGAAGGCCCGCTCACATCGGCGGAGTTGTTTGTCATCGTCAACTTGCCGAAGCGGTCCACCGGCACCGACGCCAACGTGCCCTTCCGCGGCGTGGGGGCAGCGGCGTTCGCGGTGCGCGGGGACATTCGTATCATCCAGGGCCGGCGCTTCGAGCCGGGCCGAAACGAGGTCATCGTGGGCGCCGGGGCCGCGCGGGCGTTCGCCGGCTTGGACGTGGGCAGCAAGATCAAGCTGGGCCGGGCCGAGTGGGATGTGGTGGGCGTGTTTGCCGGCGGCGGCGGCGCGGCGGAAACGGAATTGTGGACCGATGCCGCGGTGCTGCAACCCGCCTATCATCGCGGCGACTCTTACCAATCGGTTTACGCAAAGCTCGCGTCCGTCGGGGCGTTCGACGCATTCAAGGACGCATTGACAACCAACCCGCAACTGAAGGTGAAGGTGGTTCGCCAGTCCGAGTTCCTAGCGGAACAATCCTCCATGCTGACGACCTTCATCCAAGGCTTGGGCGTGTTCATCGCGGGGATGATGGCGCTTGGCGCGTTGTTTGGCGCGCTGAACACGATGTATAGCGCCGTGGCGGCGCGCACGCGCGAGATTGCCACCTTGCGGGCGCTGGGTTTCGGTGCGAGCCCGGTGATCCTCTCCGTGCTGTTCGAGTCGCTCGTATTGGCCCTGATTGGCGGCATGGTGGGAGCGGCGGCGGCTTGGTTCGCGTTCGACGGATTCCAAGCGGCGACCATCAACTGGCAGAGTTTCAGCCAGGTCGCGTTCGCCTTCCGGGTGACACCCGAGCTGCTGGTCAACGCGATTCTCTGGGCGGCCGGCATCGGCTTGGTCGGCGGCCTTTTCCCGGCCCTCCGTGCCGTGCGGTTGCCCATCGCCGCGGCACTGCGGGAGCTGTGACTTGGTGGGAGCGAGAGTTGTGGCGTGTTGGCGAAAGCTTCCCTCACCAAGCGTCATTAACCCAGATGTTTCATACCCAAATCGCCGGGTGAAGGCTCCCGGCCGAGAAGACCGGGGTTTTCGAGTTGTAGGCCGGGTGCCCTCACACGGCGAAGGGTTGGCGATTGAATCGAGGTGTGGAATATCCGGGGTAAAACCCTTCCCGACCTGGAGGGTTTCCGCTACAACCTCCGCCCGGTCATGAACGACCCTCGCGTCATCGAACTGCGCCGGCTGCTCCCACAGGCCATGTTGCCCGATTGGGTGCGGCTGGGCTCGCGCGTGGCCCGGCTCTTTCGCGACCGCCTGCATCCCGACAAACACGACGCCATCCTGAACCGGTTGCTGGAGCAGGCGCGGGCATCGGTCGCGCTGCGGGAACAGCGGCGGGCAAGTGTGCCGGCGGTCAGTTACCCGGCAGAACTGCCCATCAGCGCGCGCAAGGATGAAATCCTGGCGGCCATTCGCGGAAGTCAGGTGGTGGTCATCGCCGGTGAAACCGGCTCGGGCAAAACGACGCAGCTTCCGAAGCTGTGCCTGGAAGCGGGGCTGGGCATCCGCGCGATGATCGGTTGCACTCAACCCCGGCGCGTTGCCGCCCTTTCCATCTCCCGCCGCATCGCGGAGGAACTGAACGTCACTTGGGGACACGAAGTCGGCTGCAAGATCCGTTTCGACGATCGCTCCAGCCCGGCGACCTACATCAAGTTGATGACCGACGGCATCCTGCTCGCCGAGGCGCAGGGCGACCCGCAATTGTGTGACTACGACGCGATCATCCTCGACGAGGCGCACGAGCGCAGCCTGAACATTGACTTCCTGATCGGCCATCTCAAAGGTTTGCTGGCGCGGCGCGCGGACCTGAAGCTGATCATCACCTCGGCGACGATTGACACCCAGGCGTTCTCGCGCCACTTCGGCAACGCGCCGATCATCGAGGTGTCCGGCCGCGTCTTCCCTGTCGAGGTGGTCTATCAACCGCAGACCGCCGAGTCTGAGGAACAGGGCGACGTGAGTTACGTGGACGCCGCGGTGAAGGCCACCGAGCGCGTGCTGTACGAAAGCAACTGCGGCGACGTGCTGGTCTTCATGCCGGGCGAGCGGGACATCCGGGAAACGCGCGACCAGCTTGAAGGCCGCTTCGCCAACGACGCGGAGATCATCCCGCTGTTCGGGCGACTGACTTCCGGTGAGCAGCAACGCGTTTTCGCTCCCAGCCCGCGCCGGAAGATTGTCATCGCCACGAACATCGCGGAAACGTCGCTCACGATCCCGGGCATCCGGTTCGTGATTGACGCCGGGCTGGCGCGCATCAGCCGCTACAACCCGCGCACGCGCACGCGCCGGTTGCCCATTGAGCCCATCTCGCAGAGCAGCGCCAACCAGCGCAAGGGCCGCGCCGGCCGCGTGCAGGACGGCGTCTGCATTCGGCTTTTCTCTGAGGAAGACTTCCACGCGCGCCCGGCCTTCACGCAGCCGGAAATTCAGCGGGCGAACCTGGCCGAGGTCATCCTGCGCATGAAGGCGTTTGCGCTGGGGGACATTGAAACCTTTCCGTTCCTCCAGCCCCCCACGCCCGCCGCGATCGCCAGTGGCTACGCGCTGCTCCAGGAACTCGGCGCGCTGGACGCGCAACGCGCGCTGACCCCGCTGGGGCGTGATTTGGCGCGGCTGCCGATTGATCCCACGCTCGGCCGCATGCTGCTCCAATCGCAGCGCGAGCATGCCCCGCGCGAGCTTCTGATCATTGCGGCCGGACTCAGCATCCAGGACCCGCGGGAACGCCCATTGGACCAAAAAGATGCCGCCAACGCCGCGCACAAGCGCTTCGCCGACCCGCGATCCGATTTCCTCACGCTGCTGAACATCTGGAACGACGTCCACGACGAGTGGGAACGACTGCGCACGCAAAACCAGCGACGGAAGTTTTGCCGGCAACACTTCCTCTCGTATCTGCGGATGCGCGAATGGCAGGACCTCCACGCGCAGTTGCACGATGCCCTCGACGATCTCCGCACGGTGAAGCTCAACGAGAGCAACGCCGCCTACGAGGCGATCCATCGCTCGATCCTCGCCGGGCTCATCGGCCACGTCGCCCGCCGCGAGGAGCGGAACGTCTTCAAGGCCGCTGGCAATCGGCGGGTCACGGTGTTTCCCGGCTCGGCATTGTATGACCGCGGCGAGAAGCCGGTGAAGGGCAGGGGAGCGAAAGAGCAACCACCGCCGAGGCCCAAGTCCAACCAGCCGGAGTGGATCGTCGCGGGCGAAATCGTCGAGACGTCGCAGTTGTTCGCGCGGACGGTCGCCGGGATTGACCCGCAGTGGATCTACGAACTGGCGCCGCATTGCTGCAAGGTGACGCACCAGAAGCCGCAGTGGAGCGCGGCGGCGGGGCGGGTGTTGGCTGATGAGATCGTCACGTTGCACGGCTTGGAAGTACAGCGGCGCAAGGTCACCTACGGCAACATCAATCCGAAGGAGGCAACCGCGATCTTCATCCGCTCGGCGCTGGTGGAGGAGGACCTGACGCCGCCACGGCCCACTTCACGACGAAGGTCAAGTCCGGACGAGGAAATCCGCGAGGCGTTGATGCAGTCGGTCAGCGGGAGCGCGCCTCTTAGCAAAGCCGAGTTGCCCGGCCAATACCCCTTCCTCGCGCACAACCGCGCCCTGCGGCAGAAGATCGAAAACCTCCAGACCCGCGCCCGCCATCACGGTTTGGTGGATTTGGACCAGGCGTTCTGTGATTTCTACGCGAGCCGCCTGGAAAACGTCTCCTCGTTCGACGAACTGAACCGCCTGCTGCGCGAGCGTTCCGGCCAGGAGTTTCTTTGCGCGACCGAAGCGGACATCCTCGGCGACCAGCAACTGAACTATGACCCCACCGCGTTTCCCGACGCCGTGCGTCTCGCCGAACAACCCCTGCCGCTGCGTTACGCGTACGCGCCGGGGGAAGAGTGGGACGGCGTGACGGTTCAATTGCCGGTGGAACTGGCTCGCTCACTGTCGCCTGCGGCAGTCGAGTGGTCCGTGCCCGGCCTGCGCGCCGAACAAGTGGGTGAATTGCTTCGCTCGCTGCCACGCGCTTTGCGCCGCGAGCTTCAGCCCCTCGAGCCAAAGATTGCCGAGATCGTTCGCGAATTGCACCCCTGCGGCGATTCGTTGCCGGCGGACCTTGGCAAATTCCTGCTTCGCCGGTATGGCGTGACCGTTCCCGCCGACACCTGGCGCGTGGAAGCCGTGCCCGCGCACGTGCGGCCGCGGGTCGAAGTGCTGGATCACAACCGCAAGGCGCTGGCCACCGGGCGCGACCTGGAGCAAGTCCGGGCGCAATTGAGCGAAGTGAAGATGCCCTCCACCGCCGGCAGCGAAGCGTGGCAGCGAGTTGCAGCCAAGTGGGAACGGGTCGCGGTGCCGGGCTGGAACTTTGGCGACTTGCCGGAGCGAATCACGGTGAGCGAAAGTCCGGAGGTGTATGCCTGGCCCGGTCTGGCAGTGGAGGAACAGCAAGTCAGCGTGCGCCTTTTCCGCAGCGCGGACCTCGCCCGCGAAGCGAGCTTGCAGGGCGTGGCGCGGCTCGTCGAGCTGGCCATTCAGAAAGACCTCGGCTGGCTGCATCGGGACTTGCGAACGCTCGCCCCACTCAACGCCCTCTACGCGCCGATAGGTTCGGGAGACGACTTGCAGGAAGCCGCCTACGAACATCTCAGAGCCCACATTTTGCCCGCCGCTCCGTTGCCGTCCTTGACTCAAGCCGCCTTTGGCGCCGCCGTCGCCGAATCCCGCGAGCGGTTGCGCGGCTTGCCCACGCAGCTTGCCGACCGTTTGCGCGCCATCCTCGAACTCCGCCAACAAATCGCCGTGAAACTCGGCCGGAGCAGCGTCGCGCTGCTCCCCCCTCGGCCACGGCGGCTCACGGATTTCAGCCAGCTCGGCCAATCCGCCGCACCGACCGCACGACATCCGCTCGCCGCGGAATTGGACGCCTTGCTGCCGAGAGACTTCCTGAAGCGAATCTCCTTCGAGCGCCTCGCCCAAATGCCGCGGTACTTGAGGGCCCTGTTGATCCGCATTGAGCGCGCCGCGCTCAAGCCCGCGAAGGACCAGGAACGCGCGGCGCAACTCGCGCCGTATCGTGAGGCGGTTCTGCAACTGGCCAAGACCCCGCCGAAGTCGCGCGAAGGCCGCGATGCCGCCGAGGATTTCCGCTGGCTGGTCGAGGAATTCAAAGTCTCCCTCTTCGCCCAGGAACTCGGCACGGCGATTCCCATTTCTGCCAAGCGGTTGGATCAGCATTTGGAACGGTTACGCTCCCTTGACCTTGTTTCAAATGTGTAGCAGGGGACGCAAGGGCGCTCTGTCTCTTTGGAGAATCGAGCGGACTCAGGTCCGCTGCCACCGGGTTATGGAAGAGCCTCCTCTTTGCGGCGGCGTCTTGGTGGAGCGCGCTATTGCTGGTCCGATTGAGCCTTGCGCCGCTCCAGGATTCCCTGCAACTCCGCCACGATGGCCAGGTCTTTGGGGCGGCCCGCGGTTCGTTTAAGAATGATCCGTTTGTCGAGATTCACCAAGCGCACGTCGAACCTGCTCACTTCCTGACTGTGAGGCAGCAAATCCTCGATGCGCCGCTGCCGGCGGGGCCTTCCGCCGGGACGTGCTTACAGTCGTTTGGCCTTCAAGGAACAAACTTCCCGGATGAGCGCTTTTGTTCCAACAACCGGAGTCTTCGTGTTTCCGTGACTGCCGAACCGTGTCATGGCCTACGGATCGTGAGGGGCGTTTCCCAGCATGTCACCGAACGCTGGGAGCAAGGAGTACTTCCGTTCCCAAGGGGTGTACATCAATCCGCGGACACGCGGGGTTTCGTGGGCGAGCTTCAGCCATGCTTTCACGTCGTCTAGCGTGTCGGCGTCGTAGTAGCAGGCCACGAGGGTTTGGAAGCCTTGGTCAGCAAAGAAGCGGAGACTTTCGGGCCGGGGCGCGCCGCCCCATACGGCGACGGTCAAGTCCTTGGGCAGGTGTTTCCACGAGCCGGTGAAGTCGCCCTCAACGAGGTAGTAGCCGGGTTTGGCGTTGTGGTTGGGGTCGAACATGTCAGACCAGACATAGACTTGCGCGCCAGGGGAGTAGCGGCGAATGGCAGCGACCTGGCGGGAGACGCACTCGCCGAGGAGTTGGGCCATGTTGCGTCCCCGGCACGCGGCGCAGGTGCCACCCATGCGGACTTCGTCCATGCTCAACAGGACGCGGCGCGGGTGCAGTCGCTCGGCGAGAAGCTTCGCCTCGTGTTCGAAAATCTCGTAGAGCGCGGGCTCGCCCATGCAGACGGTGATTTGCGAGTCGTGGATCAATTGGGAGTGATACCAACTGACGCGGAGATGCTGGCCGTCGTTGATGCGGCTGCCGGGCAGGAGCTTGAGGACGGCGGGAGTGGAGTCGCCCCGCCACGGGCTGAAGTCAGGGCAGGTGAGGGGCGCGAAGTCTTTGCCTTCGGTGTAGGTGGTTGCGCCGTCTTCGCTGCGGACGGTTACCGGCGTGCCGGGGCGGTGGAGGACGTTGACGGGGCCGGCGTCCTCGATGGTCCAATCGTCCAGCCAAACCTTGCCCGCTTTGCCTTCCCACAGCCCGGCGTAGAGGCGAATCTTGTCGAAGCCGCGGCTGTTGAAGAGGAAGCTGAGCTGCCGCCAGTCGGTGGTGGGCTGGAGGTTGAAGGTGCGGGGCGCGAGTTCGCGGTCGCCGACGAGCGCGAGGCAGCGGAGAGCGCTGACCGGACGAAGCCCTTCGGTTTTCACCCAGAGACTCACGCGGTAGCAGCGGTTAGTGGCGACGCGGATTTCCTGCGAGACGCGCCCGTGCCCGTGCAGGTTGGATGCGAAGTTCTCCAAACGGATGGAGGCGCGGCCGGAGTGAAAAACATTCGTGTCGGCAAAGCTCACTTCGCCGGGTTGGTCGTGGAAGGCGAAGCCCTGGAACTTGTGGCCGGAGAATGTTTCGAAGCCGCCGTTGTTCAGGCGCACGGTGGCGTCGGGCAGGAAGCGGGCTTCGCCGCTTTGCACCAAGAACGGGGCGTCGGTGACCGGCAGACCCTCGGCGAGGTTCTTGTCATGCGAGAGGATGCCGCCACCGTAGCCGACGGAGAAAACAGCGGGGATGAGTTCGAGGTGATTCGTCTCACAAGCGCGGCGGACGGCATCGAGGCGGCCGAAAAACTCGGCGTCGTGTTTGCAGAGCGTGTCGAGGCCGAAGGAGACGACGGCGCCGTTAAGACCGTGCCGGCTGGCGGTTTGCAGGACGCGGGTGATCTCGGCCACATCGCGGTCTTTATCGAGTCCCCAACCGAAAACCCACACGAAGCGATCCGGGTATCTGTCCGCAGCCGTGGCACTGAGGAGCATGTGGCTTACAAGCCATCCAAGAAGCAGGAGCTGTTTCATGCCGTCAGGATGCTTGGCGTGGGGGCAGGGGCGCAAGTTCTCCGAGGGGCCGCTTGCGGTGAAGCGGAGTGAACACGAGTCGGGCAAGGCTCCAAGAAACCGTGAGCCAGGGATTCTCCAAGAATTCAAAGCGTTCAGGGAGTTGCTTCGAGCGGGTAGTGGGCATCTTGGAGTCAGGGGCGGGTTTCGCCATGCCGGCGGAGACCGTCAGCTTTCCGGGAGCAGCGTCGGCAAGCCGGCCCAGCGTGCGTAGGTTCGTTCCCAGGATTCGTTGGCGAGAATTGCAGGGGCTGGTCAAAAGCAGGCAGGCATGCAGATGACGCCGTGGGACGTGGCGAAGATTGCCACGGTGGAGTTGATCAACAATAGCGGCCCGATCGAATGACTGTACCGGCGACGTGGAGGCGGTGGCATCGCCGTTGCTAAAGGGCGCGCAGGCTCGTTGTAGCCGCCCGCACCGCTGGCTTGTGACTCGCGGCGTGGGCGGCCGGGCTGCGGTTGAGTGGACCGGCGCCCGAGCGCCCGTTGAATGCAAACCCGAATGCCATGAAGAAAATCGAAGCGATTATCAAACCGTTCAAGCTGGAAGAGGTGAAGGATGCCCTGGGCGAAGTGGGTGTCGAAGGTATGACCGTCACCGAGGTGAAAGGGTTCGGCCGCCAGAAAGGCCATACCGAGATTTACCGCGGCAGTGAGTACACTGTGGACGTCCTCCCGAAGATCAAATTGGAACTTGTTGTCGCTGACAAGCAGACCGACGCCGCCGTCCAGGCGATCGTTAAGTCCGCCCGCACGGGCAAGATCGGCGACGGCAAGGTTTTTGTTTCCGCCATCGAAGAGGCGATCCGCATCCGGACCGATGAGCGTGGAGAAGCCGCCGTTTAACCACTCAAGCAGCCAACACATTTGATTTCTTAGAACCATGAAGAAGATCTTGTTTTTCCTGACGGTAGCCGCGCTTTGCCTCACGGGCCGAATACCGGTTTTGGCCGCCGAAACGACTGCTCCTGAGCGCAGTGTGCAAGAGCGGCTGGAGGACTTGGAAGCCTACATGAACAACTCGGCGCGCAACGCCAGCACCAACGCGCCCACAAAAGTGCCCGGCCCCGGCCCGGGCCACAACGCCTGGCAGATGGCGTCCACCGCGCTGGTGTTGTTCATGACGCTGCCGGGATTGGCCCTGTTTTACGGCGGCCTCGTGCGGCGGAAGAACGTGCTGTCCGTGATGGCGCAATGTTTGGGCATCGCCGGCTTGGTCACGATCCTCTGGTGGATCTGCGGCTACAGCCTGTCGTTTGCGGCGGGCACACGGTTCATCGGCGGATTCGAGTTCGCTTTCTTCAAGGGCGTCACGGGTGGTGAGGTCGGCCAGGGCAGCAACTGGATCTCGAACAACGTCTGGGCCATTTTCCAGCTCACTTTCGCCATCATCACGCCGGCGCTCATCATCGGCGCCATCGCGGAACGCATGAAGTTCTCGGCGGTGCTGCTGTTCATCACCATCTGGATGTTCGTGGTGTATTTCCCGCTGGCCCACATGGTCTGGGCGGCGGACGGCCTCATGTGCGGCGCACTCAATCCGAACGCCGCGATCAAGGCGCTAGACTTCGCGGGAGGCACGGTCGTTCACATGTCGTCCGGTTGGACGGCCTTGATCCTGTGCCTCATCCTCGGTAAGCGGCTGGGCTTTCCGAAAGAGCCGATGCCGCCGCACAGCATGGTGCTCTGCATGATCGGCACCGGCATGCTGTGGGTGGGCTGGTACGGCTTCAACGCTGGCAGCGCGCTCGCGGCCGATGGCATTGCGGCGAATGCCTTCACCACCACCACGCTCGCGGCGGCGACGGCGGGCTTTGTTTGGGCGATGGCCGAATACGTGTTCAAAGGCAAACCCAGCATCTTGGGCTTCTGCTCGGGTATTGTGGCGGGATTGGTCGTCGTGACTCCGGCGTGTGGTTTCATCACCACGTCCGGGGCGATGGTCATCGGCGTGCTGGCTGGGCTGGTGCCGTTCTTCGCTTGCTGGAAACTGAAGAGCTGGCTTGGTTATGACGACGCGTTGGACACATTTGGCGTGCATGGCGTGGGCGGCACGTTGGGCGCGTTGCTGACCGGCATCCTTGCGACCAAGGAGGCAAACCCCGTGGTCGAAGGCGTGGCCAACGGTCTGGTGTTCGCGCAAATCAAAGCCATTCTGGTGACGCTGGTGCTCTCCGTCGTGGCCACCACGATCATCGCGTTCATCGTCAAGGCCACTGTGGGTCTGCGCGTCGCTGAAGAAGTGGAAGTCGCTGGCCTGGACCTCGCGGAGCACGGCGAGGAAGGCTACCACCAAGCTCGTGGCTGATCGGACTTGCTGAGAGTAGGTGCGTGGTAAGGGTGCGCCGCTGGTGGAGAAATCCACCAGCGGCGTTTCCTTTGTCGGCTTACACGACCTGGATCACCAGCGCCGTGCTGTTGTCGCGGCTGCCGTTGTCCAGGGAGGCCTTGACCAGCCGCTGCGCGAGGGGGACTCCGGCTTCAGACGCGTCTCCAGCACGCAACATCTCGACGAGGTGATGGTCGTAGAGCCCATCCACCAAGCCGTCGCTGCACAACAGAAACATGTCGCCAGATGCGTAACCCACTGCGCCGACCTGCGGGTCCACGAACTGGTTGCCGCCCCCCAGCGCTTTTTGGAGGACGTTCCGGCGCGGATGCGTGCGGGCTTCGCGTTCGTTGATCTTCCCTTGCCGGAAGAGCCAGCCGACGTGGGTGTCATCATGGCTGAGTTGCTTGATCTGATCCGCGCCCGCCGGCAGGTAGTAAATCCGGCTGTCGCCGATGTGGCCGAAATACATCCAGCCCGGCGTGAACCAGCACAGGCTTAGCGTGGCCTCCATGCCCGCGCATTCCTCATAACTGCTCCCCACAAACACCAACGCGCGATGAATCTGATCGAACAACTCTGTCAGCACGTCGGCAAAGCCGGCTTCCAATCCAACGGCGGAAAGCTGGAAGGACTGCGGCAGCAATGTGGTGATCTTCTCGACGGCAATTCGGCTGGCGTACTCCCCGGCCATCGCGCCGCCCATGCCGTCGCTCACCGCGAAGGCGAAATCCATGTTGGTCAGTTGTGCTTCGCCAATGCGCCCGAGGTGATGCACTTCCCGCGAATCGAACCGGAGGCCGAGGAAGGCGTCTTCGTTGTTGGGGCGAATCCTGCCCCGATCCGTGCAACCGGTCCATTTCAGCGAGGTTGGGGAGGATTCGCCGGGCGGTGGATTCATTGGGGTGGGTTGGATTCAAAACCAGGAAGGAGGCTGGCAAACTCAAAGTCAATCAGGCAGAAGCGTCCGTCCGAGCGGCGGTAAGTGACGTTGCGAATGTCCTGGTCGTCGTGTCGCACGCCATAAGTCTCCAGTTCGGCAAACAACTCCTTGAGGCGCGCTTCGTCCAGGTGTTCCACCCGGCTGCCGCAGTTCGTGGTCACGGTTCGCAACCGTTCCCGATCCGCTTCCAGCAGCTTGGGGACAAAGGTGCACCCACGTGCCTCAAGATGCTTCAGAATGCGCACTTCGTTGTCGAAGCGCGCTTGCGCATTCGGGCCGTGATAGACCTTGACGACCCGGCCGTCAAAGGTGACATGCACGGTCGCCCGGAGTGTGTCCTTCACTTTCAGCATGACCAGCGGCGGCACCGGCTTGCGGCCCAACCTGGAACGGCTCTGTCAAGCGATGCCGGACGCAGTATTGCGCAGCCCCACCGCCTTGGAAAGGCTGCATCGGACCGAGACGGCTTGGCTAGGCATGACCAAGGGCGGCATTGGCCAAGGCGGCAAGCTTGAGCGGTTTCGCCCAGTCTGTTCAACTTTGCACACGCTCTTCCCACGGGGCGCAAATCGGGTGAATGGCGGCAGCCCCAACAAAACCCTTGCAGGACAGGCCCGACATGCACTTCAGGATTTGATTGCCTCGACTCCCAAGCTCTGGCATGGCTCCTGCGAAGAGTCGCGTGGGAAGCAACCCGTAGATGAATGGGCTGCGGCCCGATGTTGAACAAAACCCGGATGAAGAATCCACCAACGCACATGGCAAAATACAAACTCGAATACCTCTGGCTCGACGGTTACGAACCCGTCCCTAACCTCCGCGTCAAAACCACCATCAAGGAATTTGCGAAGTTCCCCAAACTCGAAGAAGTTCCCTGGTGGAACTTCGACGGCAGCTCGACCCGTCAGGCCGAGGGCCGATCCTCGGACTGCATGCTCAAACCCGTGGCCGTTTACCCGGACAGCACTCGGAAGAACGGCGCGCTCGTCATGTGCGAGGTATTCATGCCCGACAAAGTGACGCCACACCCGAGCAATTCCCGCGCGAACATTCCCGATGATCCGGGCGCGTGGTTTGGCTTCGAGCAGGAGTATTTCCTCTACAAGGACGGCGCCCCGCTCGGCTTTCCTCCCGGTGGCGGCTTTCCTCCGCCGCAGGGCGAATACTACACCGGCGTCGGCTACAAAAACGTGGGCAGCATCGCGCGCGAGATTGTGGACACGCACCTGGACCTCTGCCTCGACGCCGGCATCAACCACGAGGGCATCAATGCCGAAGTCGCCAAGGGCCAGTGGGAATTCCAAATTTTCGGCAAAGGCTCCAAGAACGCCGCCGACCAACTCTGGGTGGCCCGCTATCTCTTGATACGCCTCTGCGAGAAATACGGCGTGGATGTGAACTGGCATTGCAAGCCGCTGGGCAAGGACGTGGATTGGAACGGTTCGGGCATGCATACGAACTTTTCCACCGAATACATGCGCGAAGTGGGCGGGAAGGAGTATTTTGAGGCTTTGATGGCAGCCTTCGACAAGTACAAGAACGAGCACATCGCCGTGTATGGCCCGGATAATCACCTGCGGCTGACCGGGCTGCACGAGACGCAGTCCATTGACAAGTTCAACTACGGCGTGGGCAATCGCGGCGCTTCGCTGCGCCTGCCGCAGACCTTCATTCCCAACGGCTACCGTGGCTATTTGGAAGACCGCCGCCCGAACTCACAGGCTGATCCGTACAGAGTCGCCGGGCGCATTCTCCAGACGATTGCGACCGTGCCGACGAAGAAAACCGGCAAGAAATAGTGGCGATGTGAAGGTGGAGGAACCGAACAGGCGTGGCCCAGTGGCCACGCCTTCTTCGTTTGCCGAAACGACCGGCGCAAGAGCGCAATCTAGCCCGCAAGGGCGCACCTCGGTTTCTTGCAAGGAGCGCGGACCTTTCTGTTTACCTCTGAGCGGGAGGACCACCCACGGGCCAACAAGAATCTCGGCGCTCTGCCCTTCGGGCAGGTTTGCATGAACCCGAAGCGCACCCGTCGCGCAAATCACCGCTTGACGCTGGGTGTGTCAGGGATGAGGCTTGCCCCATGAACAGCGCGGCAAATCGAGTCTGCCCCACCATCCTGCACTTTGGGGGAGACGTAAGGCGCGGATTGCGAAAGCTCGTGCCGACGCGGCTTGCGAAGAGATCAAGCACGATTCCAGCCGCCGCAACGCACCCCATCCCATGATCCCCAAGACGCCGCCCGCCCAGGCACCCGACATCGGCCATCGCCCCAAACGTCGTTGGTGGATCTACCTTGCCATCGGAGCAGGGCTGTTGTCTCTGTGTGCGGTCGCGACCGTCGTTGGGATTGTGGTGTATTGGCGCTCGCTCGTGCGGGACTACACCGCCAGCCAGCCCCAGCCTCTGCCGGCGGTCCAGGCGTCCGATGCCGACTTCGCCGCGCTCCAGGCCCGCTGGATGGCCTTTCAGGAATCGGTGGTCAAAGGGAGAACCGCCAGCCCCTTTGAGGCCACTGCTGCCGATTTGAACCTGCTCATCGCTCAGAACGCGAACCTGAAGGACCACCTCCGCGTGACCATCACCAACAATCAAATCCTCGGCCAGTTTGCCTTTCCGCTGACCCAGACGGGAAAGCCGGAACTGGCGGGCCGCTACCTCAACGGCCAGGCGCGGCTCCAACTCGAGTTCCAAGACGGCTGGCTGACTGTCAGCGTGGCCGATCTCAAGGCCAACGGGAAGCCGATCCCCGGATGGATTCTTAAGAAAGTGCGGCAGCAGAACCTGCTCAAGGACCTCGACCGGAACCCGAAGGCGGGCGAGTTGCTGCGCCAGCTCGAAGCCATTCAAGTGGAGGACGACCGGATTGTGGTCAAGCCTTCCGCATAGGAACCCTTGATCCAAATCGCCGTCGCAGTTCGCTGGACTTTCCCGCCGGTTCGGGTTGAATGTGTGGCATGACGAAGCTGAATTTCCCATTCACCGAAGGCCAGGTCCGCGCGCTGAAAGTCGGCGATGAAGTCCTGATCTCCGGCGTGGTGTTCACCGGGCGCGACGCGGTTCACAAGTATTTGCACGAAGGCGGCCAGTTGCCGCCAGGAGTCAGCCTGCGCGATGGCATCATCTATCATTGCGGTCCCGTGATGTTGAAGCAGGCCGACGGCACTTGGAAATGCAACGCAGCCGGTCCGACCACCTCCATCCGGGAAGAACCCTATCAAGGGCAGATCATCCGCGATTTCGGCGTGCGGGGCGTCATTGGCAAAGGCGGCATGGGCGAGCGAACGCTGGCCGCGTGCCGGGAACACGGTTGCGTTTACCTGCACGCCGTCGGGGGGGCCGCGCAGGTGCTGGCCGAATGCATCAAACAAGTGCGCCAAGTGTATTTCTTCGAGGAGTTCGGCGCGCCTGAAGCGATTTGGGAACTGGAGGTCGCGGATTTTCCGGCCGTGGTGACGATGGACGCGCACGGGCGCTCGTTGCACAAGGAGGTCTTTGAGCGCAGCCAGGCCGAGCTCGTAGCGCGGCTGTAGCCTGACTGGGCAATGCCAACAGGCAAGGCTCGGGCAGGCTGATCCCAAGGTTGCGCCGGCTTGGCCCGCCGGATTCACTCTGGAATTTCCCAGGAGCCCGGATTACTGTTTCGTCCCATGAGCACGGAATATCGCCTGGAAGCCGACGCGCTGGGTGAGATGCGCGTGCCGGCCACTGCTTATTACGGAGCGCAAACCGCCCGCGCCTTGGAGAGTTGTCCTGTCAGTAATCTCCGTTTCCCGCGCCAGTTCATCCGCGCGCTGGGGCTCATCAAGAAGCACGCCGCCGTCACGAACGAAAGCCTCGGCCTCGTGCCGCGTCGGATTGCGTTCGCCATCCAGCAAGCCGCCCAGGAGGTCATGGAAGGACTGTGGGACGCCCACTTTGTCGTGGACATTTTTCAGACCGCCTCGGGGACCTCCACCAACATGAACGCGAACGAGGTGATCGCGCATCGTGCCACGGAGATCCTGGGCGGCAAGCTCGGCGACAAGACTGTTCACCCCAACGACCACGTCAACTGCGGCCAGTCCAGCAACGACGTCATTCCCAGCGCCGTTCACATCGCGGCGCTGGACGGAATTCTTCATCAAGTCATTCCTGCGTTGAGCGAGTTGCACGGCGCTTTGCTGAAGAAATCCCGTGAGTTCCACGACGTGCTGAAGATCGCCCGCACGCATCTCCAAGACGCGACTCCCATCCGGCTGGGGCAGGAATTTGGCGGCTACGCGAGCCAGATCGAGCATGCCGTCAATCGGCTCTGGAACGTCGAGGAGGGTCTGGGCGAACTGGCGCTCGGCGGGAGCGCCGTTGGCACGGGCATCAACACGCACAAGGACTTTGCCCGCTTGACCATTGGCGGGATTGCCAGCGAAACCGGCCTGGCGCTGCTGGAAGCCCCGAACCATTTCGACGCGCAGGCGAACCTGGACGAACTGGTCGAGGCAAGCGGCGCGCTCAAGACCACCGCGATCAGCCTCATCAAGGTGGCCAACGACCTGCGCTGGCTCGCCTCCGGCCCGCGTTGCGGCTTGGGCGAAATCAAGTTGCCGCCCGCGCAGCCGGGCACCGCGACCCTACCGGGCAAGGAGAACCCGGTGATGTGCGAGATGGTCATCAAAGTGGGCTTGCAGGTCATCGGCAACGACGCCGCAGTGGCGGCCGCCGGCAGCTTTGGCGAGTTTCAGCTCAACACCATGATCACGGTGGCCGCCTACAATTTGCTCCTCAGCATTGACCTGCTGGCCGCAGCCACGCGGGTGTTCGCCCGCCAGTGCGTGTCGGGCATCGAAGCCGACCGGGCCCGCTGTGAGAGCGCGCTGGAGCGGAGTCTGGCCATGAGCGCCGCGCTGGCGCCCGTGATCGGCCATGACAAGGCGGCCCAAATCGCGCGGCTCGCGCAGGAGCAGGGACGCACCGTTCGTGAAGTTGCCTTGGAGGCGTCTGGTCTGGATCCGGTCCGGCTGGATGCCCTGCTGGATCCGGCCCGCCAGACGGAGCCGGGTGCGGTCCTCAAATTCAACACCACGCAACTGGTACGCGCCTTCCCTCCCGCCGCCCAGGCTGAACCAAGTCCACCCAAGCCGGCGTAGTGAATGCCGCTTTTGGGGAAATCGCGGCGATCTGAGAATCGCTGCATCGGAACCATGATGCCGCGCGGGTTCCTTTTGGAATTCAAAGCGTTCAGGGATTCAATCAAGTCATCCGTGGACGCTTCGAATCCGTGGGTGGACGCCAGCGGCGGCGGGGACTGACGAAAGCCGGCGCAGTTCGCCAGCCTCACTGCTTGACTTGGAGCGTGGACACCACTTCCCGCACGCCCGCGCTCTCCATCGCCAGCAGCATGGCGTGGCTGATATCTTCCACGCTGGAAACCGTGCCCGAGAGCGTCACCCGGCCGTCGGTGCAATTCACGGAAATGCGCAAGGCCGAGAGCCGCGAGTCCGCCACGTAACGCGCCTTGATGGCCGCCGTCGTGCGCGCGTCCGCCGTGGCGTCGGCCACAGCGCGGCCCATGTCGCTCGCGGCGCGGCGGACCACCTGGCCGGTGTGCGCCAATTCCTCCTGAATGTCCGCCGGGCGCAGTCGCACGCCGTCCAGCTTGTTGGACACCGCGCCGCGCACCTCGGCGGTGGTGTTGGACACCCGCTCCCGCAACTGCCGCGCGGCGGGAGCGTCCCGATAGGTCACGAAGAGCCACACGCCCGCGGCCCCGAGCGCCAGACCGACAAGAAGGACGAGAAAGGTCTTCATCGTTTGGTTTCTTGGCCAGAGCGTAACGCCGGACCTTGCATTGTCAATTCGGCCGGCGCGAATCGCGCGAACCGCTGGACACTCGACCTTCCTTTTGAAACACTCGCGCGCCGTGAAACAATCAATCGTCACGCTGGACATGGAAGGAGTGCTCACTCCGGAGATTTGGATTGCCGTTGCCGAGCAGACCGGCATTCCGGAATTGCGCCGCACCACGCGCGACGAGCCCGATTACGACAAGCTGATGCGCGGGCGGTTGGCGCTGCTGGATCGCCACGGCTTGAAGCTCTCGGACATCCAACGCGTGATCGGCGGGCTGGCGCCTCTCCCCGGCGGCAAGGAGTTCTTGGACGAACTCCGCTCGTTCGTGCAGGTCATCATCCTCTCCGACACGTTTGAACAATTTGCCACCCCGCTGCTGCGCCAACTCGGCTGGCCGACGTTGCTTTGTCACCGGCTGGTCGTGGAGAACGATCGCATCGTGGACTACCAACTGCGCCTGCCAGAGCAGAAGCAGCGTGCCGTGGCCGCGTTCAAGCTGCTGAACTACCACGTCATCGCCGCCGGGGATTCATTCAACGACACCGCCATGCTGACCGAGGCCCACGTGGGCTTCCTGCTTCACGCCCCGGCCAACGTGAGGCAACGATTCCCGCAGTTTCCCGCCGTGGACACCTACGCGGACTTGATGAAGCTGATCAAGGTGGCGATGGCGTGACGGGCGGGCAGTTCTGCCGCGCCAAGCTTTCCCGACAGCCTGTGCCGGGAGCGAGTTTTTTCCTGACATGTCCGACGCGATGCCGCTACCCTGCGGACGATGAACAAACCGCCGCTGATCCTGGTGTCCCCGGATATCGAAGCGCAAGGTGTGGAGTTTCAGGACCTGTCCATCAGCCTCTCGATGAATTATCAGCGGGCGCTGATGGATGCCGGCGCATTGCCCTTGGTGATGCCGGCGACGACGGCCCCGGAGATCGTCGCGGAGTGCGTGGCGCGGGCCGATGGCATCCTGCTTACTGGGGGAGAAGACGTGGACCCGCGACTCTCCGCGCCGAAGGCGCCACGCGCCTTGAAAGCCCTGGCGAAACTCACCCCCGACGACGGCGCACGGGATTTGCGGGAGTTCCTGCTCCTTGCCGAGGTGTTCCGGCAGCGCAAGCCGTTGCTGGCAATTTGCCGCGGGCACCAGGTGTTAAACGTCGCCTTGGGCGGGACGTTGATTCTCGACATTCCCACGCAGGTGAAACGGGCCCGCCGGCATCGGTGTCCGGAGTTGAAGAGCGACATCGCCCATGAAGCGCGATTGACAGCCGGTTCGCTGCTCCACAGTATAGTGCGCACGCAAGCGTTGGGTGTGAACAGCACGCATCATCAGGCGGTGGCGAAGGTCGCCGGGGCGTTGCGGGTGGTGGCGAAAAGCCCGGACGGGGTGGTGGAAGGGATGGAACTGAGACCGGAGCTGGCCGGCAGCCTGCCGTTCTTGTTGTCCGTGCAGTTTCACCCGGAGCGGCTGGCGGATCGGTACCCGGAGCACCGGGCCATCTTCCGGGCGTTCGTTCAAGCCAGCGCGGCGCGGCGGAAACCCAATCTATGAAGGCAAAGATTCTCTTGGTGGATGACGATCCGGACATGCGGGAGTTGCTCGGGTCTATTCTCGCTCTCAACGGTTACGAGGTGGGTAAAGCCGATTGTGGCGCCGCGGTGCGCGAGGCCTTCGGGCGCGAACAGCCCGATGTGGTCTTGCTGGACTACAAACTGCCCGAGGTCCCCGACAAGGCGCCGGAGGAGATTGGTTTGACCCTGCTGCCGCTCATCCGGCGCGAGTGGCCGGAAACGGAAGTCATCATGCTCAGCGGCCACGGCACCATGGACGTGGCACTGGAGGCCGGCCGCTTGGGCGCCTACAACTTCATCAGCAAGCCCTTCGAGATGGAGAAGCTGCTGGCCGACGTGAAGTGCGCCATCGAGCACAAGGAGCAACGCCAGGAGAACAGCTCCTTGCGCCGTGCCTTAGAGACCATGAGCGGCGTCAACTCGCCCGTCTTCAAGAGCGCCGCCATGCAATCCGTCGTGCGCACCGTCGAGCGCCTTGCCCCCACGGATGTTTCCATCCTCATCACCGGCGAAAGCGGCACCGGCAAGGAAGTCATCGCGGACCTCATTCACAGCCTGAGCAAGCGGAGCAAGGGCAAGATCATCAAGGTCAACTGCGCCGCGCTGCCGCGCGAGTTGATCGAGAGCGAGTTGTTCGGCTCGGTGAAGGGCGCGTTTACCGGCGCGCATGCGGATCGCGACGGTCTGTTCCGCATCGCCGAGGGGGGTACGCTCTTCCTCGACGAGATTTCCGAGATGCCTGTGGACACGCAGAGCAAGCTGCTGCGCGTGCTCCAGGACCAGGAGGTCCGGCCCGTCGGCGGCAAGTCCAGCTACAAGACCAACTGTCGCATCCTCACCGCGACGAATCGCAAGCCCGAGGACGCCATCAAGGCCGCCAAGCTGCGCGAGGACCTGTATTACCGGATCA
>CAZJTM010000049.1:0-32090 GCA_964548925.1 uncultured Verrucomicrobiota bacterium
AAGTGCTAAGCCTCTTAGCCTCAATGTCGGCCTTAGCTGTAAAGCCGCGCCCTATCGCGCCCGCCCGCGCTCCTTGGCGCCTCTCAGGTGTCCATTTCGCTTGCTGGCTCTGGCGGTGGTCACTAGAGTCAACGCGGACGTTGACCTCAACCAACGTATGGGCCCAGACAAACCAGTGAACCAAGCGGCCTCCAGTGACAGCCCGGGCGTGCCGGAGTTCCAGAGGCTGTCTCCCAAGAGAGTCATTCCCACGCTCGAACGGCACATTCTGGTGGACGGCTTCAAGCTGATCTTCGACGCCGAAAGGAGCCGGGGCGCCATCTTCGCGGACGCCGCCACGGGCCGCCGGTTCATTGATCTCTACGGGTTTTACGCCTCGCAGCCGATCGGATTCAACCACCCCTACTTGAATCGCCCGGACGTGCAGGCCGACCTGCTGGCGGCCGCCAGAGTGAAGGTGGCCAATGCCGATGTTTACACCGTGCAGTACGCGACCTTTGTGGAAACATTTGCGCGTGTGGTGGGGTTGCCGCCGCTGGAGCGTTACTTCTTCATCGAAGGTGGGGCGCTCGCGGTGGAGAACGCCTTGAAGGCCGCCATGGACTGGAAGGTGCGCAAGAACCTCGCCGCCGGGCGGGGCGAGCGCGGGACGGAGATCATCCACTTCGAACGCGCGTTTCACGGCCGGTCGGGCTACACGATGAGCCTGACCAATACCGACCCGCGCAAGGTCGCGTTGTATCCCAAGTTCCCGTGGCCGCGCATCGCGAGTCCGTGGATCAACTTCGCACTGCCGCCGGGGCCGCGTCTCGCCGACGTCCTCGCCAAGGAACAAGTCGCCGAGCGGCAGATTCGCGAGGTGTTGGCCCGGAAGGCGGCGGACATAGCAGCCATCATCATCGAGCCGATCCAGGGTGAAGGCGGCGACAACCACTTCCGGGGCGACTTTCTTCAAACGCTCCGCCGCATTTGCGACGAAAACGAATTGCTGCTGATCTTTGACGAAATCCAATCCGGCATGGGCATCACCGGAAGGAACTGGTGCTGCGAACATTTTGGCGTTTTGCCGGACCTGCTGGTGTTCGGCAAAAAGGCGCAAGTCTGCGGCGTCATGGCCGGGCCGCGCCTCGACGAGGTGAAGGAGAATGTCTTTCGGCTGCCCGGCCGTATCAACTCGACTTGGGGCGGGAACTTCACGGACTACGTGCGCTCGACCCACTACCTGCGGATTTACGAGGCGGAGAAGCTGGCGGAGAGCGCGCGTGTCAAAGGGGAGCGTTTGCTGGCCGGCCTCCAGGAACTCGCCGGCAAGCATGCTTTCCTCACCGCGCCGCGGGGCAGGGGATTGATGCTGGGGTTCGATTTGCCCGACGCGAGACTGCGCGATGCGTTCTGGAAAGCCTGCTACGCGCACAATCTCTTGGTGATCCGCTCCGGCGAGCGTTCCATCCGCCTCCGCCCGGTGCTCGATCTGGAGGACGACCTCATCACGGAGGCCCTGCGTCTGATGGACAACGCCTGCCGCAAGCTCGCGGCGTAAACCGCAACCCACCCATTCTCATGTCCAAGCAACCCCCGCAAACCGGCGCGGCCCGCGCGATTTCCGCCGCGGCAACGCTCAAAGCCCTCGGCCTCAAGGCAAACAATCCCGGCGTTTTTGACGGCGGCTGGTCCGGTTCGGGCGAACGGCTTCCGAGCATCTCGCCGAACGACGGCTCTGTGCTGGCGTCAGTTATTGCCGCCACACCCGAGGACTACGAGCGCGCCGTGCGCCGCGCCACCCTGGCCTTTCAGAAGTGGCAGACGCTGCCCGCCCCCAAGCGCGGCGAGATCATCCGTCAACTGGGCAATGCGCTGCGCGAGAAGAAGGCGGCCCTCGGCGCGCTCGTCACGCTGGAGGCCGGGAAGATCATCGCCGAAGGGCAGGGCGAGGTGCAGGAGATGATTGACATCTGCGACTTTGCAGTGGGCCTCTCGCGCCAACTCTACGGCCTGACCATCGCCTCGGAGCGCCCGCACCATCGCATGATGGAGCAATGGCATCCGCTCGGCGTGGTAGGCATTGTCACCGCGTTCAACTTTCCTGTCGCCGTCTGGGCATGGAACAGCGCCCTGGCCGCCGTTTGCGGCGACGCGACCCTCTGGAAACCGTCCAGCCAGACCCCGCTCACGGCCATCGCCACCATCAGAATCGCGGAGACAGTCTGCCGCGAGAACCATGTGGACCCCGCCATCTTCTCTCTCGTCATTGGCGACGGCGCAACCATCGGCGAGCGGCTGATCAACGACCGGCGCATTCCACTGGTCTCCGCCACCGGTTCGTGCCGGATGGGACGGCATGTGGCCGAAGTCGTGGGCCGGCGGTTCGGGCGCACGATCCTCGAACTTGGCGGCAACAACGCCATCATCGTCACGCCAAGCGCGGACTTGGACCTCGCGGTGCGGGCGATTCTCTTCGGCGCCGTGGGAACGGCCGGCCAGCGTTGCACCACCACCCGCCGGATCTTCGTTCACGAGTCCCTGCACGACAAATTGATCAGGCGGCTCGTTCAAGCCTACCGGCAAGTGCCCATTGGCAATCCCGCCGAACCAGGCACGCTCATGGGCCCGTTGATCAACCCGCAAGCCGTGGCCGAAATGCAGGCCGCGCTGGAAGTCGTCCGTCGCGAGGGGGGCAAGGTCCTGTTCGGCGGCGAACCATTGGCTGGCCCGAAGTTCCCCGGCGGCTGCTATGTGCGCCCATGCCTCGTTGCGGCGCGGCACGATCTGAAGATCGTCCACGAAGAAACCTTTGCTCCGATTCTCTATGTCACGAGTTACACCACGCTGGACGAAGCCATCTTGTGGCACAACGAAGTCCCGCAGGGTCTGAGTTCCGCCATCTTTACGAACGATTTGCGCGAAGCCGAGCGGTTCCTCTCCAGCCGCGGCAGCGATTGTGGCATTGCGAACGTGAACCTCGGCACCAGCGGCGCGGAGATTGGCGGTGCATTTGGCGGCGAGAAGGAAACCGGCGGGGGCCGCGAGAGTGGCAGCGACGCCTGGAAGGCCTACATGCGTCGGCAAACTGTCACGGTGAATTACGGCAACGAACTCCCACTCGCCCAAGGTATCCAATTCGGTGATTGACTGGAGACTGAGGTGACTCAGGTGCATGCGGTGATTCAGCGATCGCCTGTTTTGGCGGGAAGGCCGTGATAGGCTGACGGGTTTGTGCGGGGCCGCAGGAGTTTCAGGCGGCCTGGCGGAGGGCTTGCGCGCGCGACCGCTTCCAGTGGAGCGGCGTCCGTTGCTTCAGGTCGTCCTGATTGGACATCCGGGGCAGCCGCTCCAGCACGTCCTTCAAATACTCCTCCGGCTTGATCCCGTACAGCCGGCAGTTCTGCACCAGCTTGAGCACCACCGCGTTGCGCGTCCCGGCCTCTTCCGAGCTGAAGAACAGCCAGTTCTTCTTGCCCACGACCGTGAGGCGGATCGCGTTCTCGACCCCATTGTTGTCCGCGTTGACCTCGCCGTGGACCAGAAAGCGTTCCAGCGCCGGCCACGGGTTCAGGGCATAGCGGATCGCCTGGCCCAGCAGGAACGTGAATCCGCCCAAAAGGGATTGAATGACAAGCAGTCCCAACTAATGTAATCTGATCTTGCGGTTGACGACGTGGCCGGAATGGATTGCCATATTTCAAATTCCATTCATCGGCTGGGAATCGTCTTCAGGGAGCATGTGAAACCACTCCTGCTAGGTCGCCTCTGCCCCCGCTGCCCGCCGTCAGCGTCGGGCGTATGAAGTCACCCCTTGGGGTTGACCCATCGCCACTGCAAACGAGCCTATTCCAGGCAGCGCGTCAGTTCGCTCCGGGCGAGGTCACTTCCAGCGTCTCTTCCCGTTTGTGCGGCGCATCTTCCTCATCTTCGACCGGCGGCGTGGCGGCCGGCGGAACGAGCGGGGCGTTCTTGCCGAGCGCCAGTTCGCCGGATTTGTGGAACTTCACGCTCACGATCTTGCTCACACCCTGTTCCTCCATCGTCACGCCGTAGAGCACGTCGGCCATGCCGATGGTGCGCTTGTTGTGCGTGATGAGGATGAACTGCGAGTGTGCCAGGAAGCGTTGCAGGATGCGGACGAAGCGGTTGATGTTGGATTCGTCCAGCGCCGCGTCCAACTCATCCAGGAGACAAAACGGGCTGGGCTTCACCTGGTAGATCGAGAAGAGCAGCGACACGGCGGTCATGGTCTGCTCGCCGCCGGAAAGAAGCGAGATGCTCTGGAGCGGTTTGCCAGGCGGACGGGCCATGATCTCGATGCCGCTTTCGAGCACGTCGCTCTCGTCCACGAGGCGCAGGTCGGCTTTGCCGCCGCCGAAGACCTCGACGAACATGGCTTGGAAATTCACACGAATCTTCTCGAAGGTCTCAACGAACATCTGCCGCGTCTGGGTGTTGATGCGGTTGATGACTTCAAGCAACTGTGTCTTGGCCTGCGTGAGGTCGTCGTGCTGTTTGCTGAGGAACTGGTAGCGCTGCTCGGTCTCCTCGTATTCCTCGATGGCGACGAGGTTCACCGGGCCCATCTCGTCAATGCGCGTTTGCAGGGCCTCGACCTGCTTCGCCACGCTGTCCCAATCGGTGGCCACGCCGGCGGATGCCATTTCCTCGTGGGAAAGCACCTGCACGCGGGCCGGGCCTTCGTCGGCGTAGGTGATGGTGATGCACTCGCTGCGGATGTCATCGAGCTTGACGTGATACTTCTGCTGGATGCGCTCGCGGAGGTTCTGCACGGACATCTGCTTCTGCGCGAGCTCGATTTCCAACGCGCTCCGCTGCTCCTGCGTTTCCGTGAGCCGACGACGCAAACCGCGCAAGTCCTCGTCGCGCGTGGTGAGGTCAGTGTCCAGGCCCTGCTTCTCGCCCTGTAATGCGGCGATCTGGTCGCTCAAGACCGAGCGGTCGTGCTGCAAGCGATCAATCGCGCTGCGGGATTCCTCAATTTCAGATTCCGCCTGCGCCTTGCGCGTGACCATGCCGGAGATTTCGCCCTTGCGCTGCTCGATGACCTGCCCAAGTTCACGAATGCGTTGCTCCAGCGTGCCGCGTTGCTGGCGAGCTGCGGAGCAAAGTTGTTCCTCGGTGGCAAGGGCGACCTTGCTTTCGGTCAACGTGGCCGTGGCGGCGTCGCGCTGCTGACGGAGGTTCTCGAGATTCGCGGTGAAGGTGGCAACACTTTGCTGGCCCGCTTGCTCGCGCAACTCCAGCTTCCCGGCGCGCTCTGTCAAACCCGCCCGCTTCTCCAAGCCTTCCTTCTCCTGCGCGGCGAGGCTTTGGATTTCGTAAACGACGGTTTCGATCTTCTGGTGGAGCAGACGAAGCGAGCTTTGCAGGGCGTTGAACTCGCCTTCGCGCGTGGCGATGGCGACCTCCTGTTGACGCAGTTCGGTTTGGGCCTGCTGGAGGCTTGCTTGCAGCTCGGTTTGTTCGCTGAGCAACACGCCGCGCTTGCGGCTGGCCTCGGCGACGCGTTCCTGAAGTTCGCTGAGTTCGGCTTGGAGTTCGGCGATCTGGTTCTTGCGGCCAAGGATCGAGGAGGGCGCCTTGCTGTTGCCGTTGCCGTTCAAGTAGCCGCCCGTGTAAACGCCGTGGCGGCTCAACAGGTCGCCCTTGAGCGTCACGAAGTCGCAACCCGCGTGACCGTTCTGGATTTGCGCGGTGGCGGTGGCGAGGTCGGAGGTGATAAATGTGCGGCCCAGCAGCGATTTCACCAAGCCGCCCACGGCGGGATCCGCCTGCACAAGCTTGAGCGCAGGCACAATCTCGCCGGGTTCGAGACTTCGACGGGCGACGGCATCGCGCGCTTCGGGCGACATGTCGCCCTCAAAGCCGAGTTGCTTGTCATCGTGATACTCGATGGCCAGCGCGGCAATGCTGGCGCGGCCAGCCTTGCTTTCGGTGAGGCCCGCGAGGATTTGCTGGGCGGACTCGGGTTGCTCCGTGAGCACCAGTTGAAGGTGATGCCCGAGCGCGTTTTCAATGGCAACCACGTATTGATCCGGCACGCGGATGCGATCCGCAAGCGAACCGATGACTTCACGGGACTGGCGCAGGGCGGCCAGCGCGCCGGTGTCGAAGCCTTCGTGTGATGATTCGAGTTGCTGGAGCACGCCCAAGCGGGAGCGCTTTTCCGCCTGCGCCTGGAGATGGCGGTCTTGCTCGACGGAGGACTGCTGGAGCTCGGTTTGGAGTTCGCGCAGGCGCTGCTGGCGCTGCTCGACCGTGCCCCGCTTGGTCTGCGCGTTGAGCTTCTCCACTTCGACGTTCGCGGCGAACTCTTGCAGGCGCGCTTCCAGTCTGCCGCGCTCTTCTTCGAGTTGGATTTTTTCGGCCGAGAGTTTTTCCAACCGGACGACGTTGCCTTGCTTCTGCAAATCGAGCGCGTTGATCTCGTTGCGAATGCGGGACAAGTCCTGTGCGGCGGCGAAGGCTTCCGCTTGCGCCTGACGCAGCGAGTCCTGATCACGACGGATGTCGGCCTCGATTTTCTGCAAGGCCGCCTGCTTGGCTTGCAATGCCTCGCGCTGCAGGTTCAGCGTCGTCTCGGATGCGGCAAGGCGCTGGCGCACCGTGGCCAGTTCCTCTTCGGCGACACGTCGGCGTTCCTCGGCCTGCGAAATGTCGGCGAAGGCTTTTTCGTTTTGCGCCGTGAGCTCGCGGATGCGTTCCTCGTTAAACTGGATTCGGCTTTCGTGACGTTCGCTTTCGCCCTTCAACTCCAAGCCGCGCTGCTGCGCGGCGCCGATGCGATGTTCAAGTTCATTGAGTTGCACCCGCAACGCCGAAATCTCGCTTTCGCTCTGCGCCACGCGCGAGTTCGTCGCTTCGATCTCGTCGCGGAGTTGCTCGGCCTTCGTCTGCCGCTCGGTGATCTCGGATTGCAGGACGTCGAAGTGATGCCGCGCGAGTTGCGTGTCGAGATGCTGGAGTTCCGCTTGGAGGACCTTGTAGCGGCGGGCCTTGCCGGCCTGACGTTGGAGGGAGCCGATCTGGCGTTTGACCTCGCGGACGAGGTCGGCGATGCGAACGAGATTTTGCTCGGTGTATTCGAGCTTGCGCAGCGCCTCGCGCTTCTGGGCCTTGAACTTCGTGATCCCAGCGGCCTCCTCGAAGACGATCCGGCGCTCCTCGGGCTTGCTGGACAGGATCTGCGTGATGTTGCCCTGCGCCATGATGCTGTAGCTGGTCCGGCCCACACCGGTGCCCATGAAAAGCTGCTGGATGTCTTTGAGCCGGCATGGCACGCG
Organism: uncultured Verrucomicrobiota bacterium; assembly: GCA_964548925.1. Lineage (GTDB taxonomy): Bacteria > Verrucomicrobiota > Verrucomicrobiia > Limisphaerales > MWDV01 > MWDV01. The sequence goes on from CAZJTM010000049.1 coordinate 7,290, forward strand.
GTTGATGAAATACTCGCTGCCGCCATCGCGGAAAACGCGGCGGGTGAGCGTGACTTCGTTGTAAGCGACCTCGACGCCGGCGGCGCGCAGGTTCTCCTCGTCCACACCACCGATTGTGAGGGACACTTCAGCCATGCCCAAGGGCTTGCGTGAATCGGTGCCGTTGAAGATCACGTCCGCCATCTCCGCGCCGCGCAGGGCTTTGGCGGATTGTTCGCCGAGCACCCAGCGGACGGCATCGGAGACGTTGGACTTACCGCAACCGTTCGGCCCGACGATGGCCGATACGCCGGGTTGAAAATTGAGCGTCGTCTTGTCGCAGAACGACTTAAACCCAAGGAGGGTCAGGTTTTTCAGATACATGTTTGTGCTGCAAAGGCAATCAAAGTCGTGACGCCGAGTAAAGTGGAAAAACCACAAGATACAGGGCATCGGTTATTGCCGGAGCACAAGTAATAGAGGTGAGGAACCGAAATCGAATTGTGCCCTCAAACCGTCAAAAACTACCAAAGTTAAGAACTGCGGTGTTTTTACCCCATCTTCTGGCAGATTGCCAGCCCAAAGTGGCAAGCCCCGAAGTCGCTGAAGTCCCTCAAAATCGCTCGAAGTCCCCACCGGCTCGTCGCAATTTGAGTCCGGTGGTCGCGCAATCAAACCTGAGTTACCGCCACGCGCCGTGCCCACGCGTCCGCTTCCAAGACTTGATCCAGGGTCGGGTGGGCGATGAACTGATGCGCGTCCATGGTGCGATGAACCATCTCGGTGATTTGCACGAAACTAATCCGGCGTTTGACGAAGGCCTCAACAGCGACTTCGTTGGCGGCGTTTAGCACCGCGGGCAAAGTGCCGCCCGCTTCCCCGGCCTGGCGTGCAAGTGTCAGCGCCGGGAAACGTTCGGAGTCGGGTTCTTCAAAGGTCAGCGTGCCGAGTTTGGCAAAGTTTGTTTGGACGCGGTCGCTGGCGACCCGCTCGGGATACGTCAGTGCGTATTGGATCGGCAGGCACATGTCGGGGGTGGATAGCTGCGCCAGCAACGCGCCGTCCACGAACTCGACCATCGAATGCATGATGCTCTGCGGATGCACCAGCACACCGACGCGCTCCATGCCGATATCGAACAGCCAGCGCGCCTCGATCATCTCCAAGCCCTTGTTGAACAGCGTGGCGGAATCAATCGTGATCTTGCGGCCCATGACCCAGGAGGGATGCTTAAGCGCGCGTTCGACGGTGATCTCGGCAAACTTCTCCCTTGGCCAGACGGTCGCGTCGCGAAACGGCCCTCCGGAGGCGGTCAACCAGAGTTTCCGGACGGAGTTGGACGGTTTGCCATCGAGGCACTGGAAGATCGCGGAGTGCTCGCTGTCCACAGCCAGCACGCGGACGCCGTATTTGCGCGCCTCGCTCATTACGGTTTCGCCGGCCATGACCAGGATTTCCTTGGACGCGATGGCGAGATCCTTGCCCGCGCGAATCGCGGCGAGCGCCGGCTTCAGTCCGGCCGTGCCGACGATGGCGATAAGCACAATGTCCGCCGCCGGCAACGTGGCCAGTCGCTCCAAGCCGTCCGCCCCGCAGTGAACTTCGCAGGTTGGCCCGACGGCATCCCGTAGTTCCCGGACCTTGGTCGGATCACCGATGGAGATAGCATCGGGACGGTGTTTCCGCGTCTGTTCGAGCAGCAGTTCGGAGTTGTTCCCTGCGGCGAGGGCCAACAGACGGATTCGATCCGGCAGATCTTCGGCCACTTTAATGGTGCTGGTGCCGATGCTGCCGGTGCTGCCGAGGACGACGACGTTTTTCATGGATGCGAGAGGACGTGCCGCAGGTACAGATACATGATGGGGGCATTAAACAGCAGGCTGTCGAGCAGGTCCAGAATGCCGCCGATGCCGGGGAACAGCCGGCCCGAGTCCTTCAACCCCGCTTCTCGCTTGAACAGGGACTCGATCAGGTCGCCGACCACCGCGGTGGAACTGAGCACCCCACCGAGAACCACCGCGTGCAGCGTCGTCATGCCCGGCAGGCGGTCGCCGCAGCACCGGGCGAAGATCACACTGGCCGCCGTTGAAACCAGAATCGCTCCGCCGAAACCTTCCCACGTCTTCCCCGGGCTGATGCGCGGGATCATTTTGTGCCGGCCGATCAACGAGCCGACCACGTAGGCCCCGGTGTCGCTGAGCTTCGTGACGAGGATGAAATAGAGCACGTAGAACTTGCCATTGTCCGCGATGCCCGGAAAGAAATTGATCTTCTGGATGAAGTTGAGCAGCCACGGCACGTACATGAGGCCGAACAGCGTCGTGGAGATGGCGAGGAGGCCCGCCGTGTTGCTGCGGGAAACGAATTGCCGCACGCAGAGGCCCAGCACAAACAGAATCAGAAAGGTGGTTTCAAAGTCGTTGGCGTGCGCCGGCGCGCGATGATCTCCCAACTGGCCGGTGACATGCAGGAACGTCCCGAGCAGGAGCAACACCCCGCCGACCACGCCGCATCCTTTGAAGCAGACCAGTCCGCGCTTTTCGGCCAGACCATAAAACTCCACCAAGCCCGACACCGCCAGAAAAGTCATGATGACCAGAAAGACGTAATCGGAAATGATCCGGTTCCCGGAGAACATCGCCCCGAGAATGACGGACCAGAGGAGCAGCGTGGAAAGCAGTCGCCGCAGAAAGGTCCTTGTCTTTGATACCCGTAGCGTGCCGGGAGGTCCTTCGGTTGCTGGCTTGGTTGGCGTAGAGCCGCTCACGATGGGCAGGGGTTGACCCAATTCAAGCCTCAGACACCGCCAAATCGCCGGTGCCGGCGCGCGTATTCCTCAAGCGCGGCGCAGAACTGCGGCTTGCGGAAATCCGGCCAGAGCGTGGCCGTGATGACGAGTTCCGCGTAGGAAATCTGCCAGAGCAGGAAATTGCTCACCCGCATCTCGCCGCTCGTGCGAATGAGCAGGTCCGGATCCGGCCAGCTTCGCGTGTAGAGGTGCTGTGAGAAGACGTGCTCGTTGATGTCTGCCGGGTCGAGTTTGCCCTCCTTGACCTTCGCGGCAATGGTCCGCACGGCGTCCACGATCTCCGTCCGCCCGCCGTAGCTCAGCGCCATGATCAGGGTCAACCCGTTGTTCTTCGCAAGCGTCTGGATGGACTTGCGCAGGTGCTCCTGGACGTTCTCCGGCAGCCGGTAGATCTGGCCGATCACCTCCAGCTTGACGTTGTTCTTGTTGAGCTCGCCCGTCTCGGTCTTGAGATAATGGATGAGGTACTTCATCAGCGCATCCACCTCGTCCTTGGGGCGATTCCAGTTCTCGACGGAGAAGGCGTAGAGGGTGAGGTACTTGATGCCGAGTTCGCCCGCCGCGCGAATGATTGCCCGGGCGGATTCCGCCCCCTGCCGGTGGCCCTCGATGCGCGGCAGCCCGCGCTCCTTCGCCCAGCGTCCATTGCCATCCATGATGACGGCCACGTGCCGGGGCAACGAAGCCCTGGCTTCTGCGCTGAGATGGATGCCGGCGGAACTCATCGTTACGCTCGCAGAATACGTGGGACGGGCCGCGAAAATCAAATTCGTTCCTGGGAAGAGCCAAGCGCAGAATCTGTCGTCGTGTGCGAACAAAACCGGGAAGCTGCTTGGAGGCTCTGGTCACGGGACCGCGATTTCCGAACCTGTCTGTTGCTGCAGCGGAAAACAAGACTTTGCGGGAACGCCCCCTGAGCGCCGCCGGGATTCCTCCACTATCTGCGCGCGGCCCTGATCCGCCATCCCTTCCACGTTCATCGCCCCAGCCATCTCAGCACTCGCTCGGCCGCCAGCGAACGCGACCTCCGATCGTCTCCGCCCCTGCGCCCTGGGTTGGTCCGAGACCTGGTCACCCGGGCTCTCCGGTGAGGATCCTCCCCCGGATTGGTCGGCCGAAGTCGCCGCCCTCATTCCCACACGACTCTCCTCACCTCCGGCTCCGACTGTGCCCTCGCCAGCGAACTCCAACACCGCCTCCACTTCAAAACCGACGGCGCCAGGGTCCGTCGCTGAGCCCGCGCGCATCAACTCCCCCCCGACACTCGCTACCAACCCGTTCCCCACTCCGGCAAACGCGGGCAAGCCCGCGACTCCGGCGCGCTCTGGCCATCCGACGCGGCCCGGCTTGACCCCGGCGTCCGGCTCGCCCCCCGCCGCAACCCCGCTCGCCCACTTCGACTTCCTTTCCCGGGTCTTGCGAAGCTCATGGCCTGCCCCTGGCGCTCCGCGTGGACTACCCACTCCGCCCCAGACCCAAAGACCCAACCCATCGTCTGACTTCACGTCCCCGTCTGCCAACCCCTGTCCGGTTTTGTTCGCACACGCTTTCCCGGCTTCCAAAACTAAACGACAAGGCTGGAATTCGTGCTTGCTCCACGCGGGCTGGCTGCTAACTTCTGCGGCCCTGAATTGAAAGAAGATTGTTATGGCACGAGTTTGTGAACTGACTGGCAAGCGCCCGCGCAAGGGCAGCAAGATTTGGCGGAGTGGCAAGGCGAAAAAGGCCGGCGGCATCGGCACGCACATCACCGCCATCACCAAGCGCAAGTTCCTGCCCAACCTGCAGCGGGTGAAGGCGGTCGTCAATGGCGAGGTGCGTTACATCCGCGTGGCCGCCAGCGCCATCAAGAAGGGCTTGGTGGTCAAGCCGCGGAAACGCACGTGGAAGAAGCCGGAAGCCGTGAAGGCCTGAGTTTCCTCGAGGCTCTGAGATTCCGAACAGAGGATGGCGTGAAGCGCCGTCCTCTTTTTGTTTTCCCCGCCCCGCCCGATCCGCCCAGCTTGGGAGCAGGCGGCGCAACTGCAACGGGGAACCGCCAGGCCGCGTACTGCCTCAATCTTGCCGGGCGATTTTCTGCCCCATTCCTTCCACTGGGATGAACTGCGCCTGCGTGCGCTAAGGTCCGCATTTTGGCCCCGAATCCGTGGACCGGTTCGGATTGCATCTGCAACCCAACCTTGTCCTGCCCCAGAGTGAGGTCTTCGGAGAGGCAACTCCAAATCGGAATTTCGCGCTTTGGTTCGCGTAGGGTCAGGCCGCTTCTCATGGATTCCGTGCATTCAAGGATCGCCCCTTCCCATCTATGAATCGTTTTGAATCCATGGGAATTGTCCTGGGGCGGGGGCGGCGCGGATTCCGCCGGCTTCCTCAGTTCCGGCCTTGGATAAACTTTGCCACCGCCGCCGCGCGCGAGCGGACGTGGAGTTTTTCGTAGATGTTTCGCATATGCGTCTCCACCGTCAGCGCGCTGATCCCCAATTCCTCGGCCACTTCTTTCGTGCGAAACCCCCTGGCAACGAGCCGTAGGATTTCCTCCTCCCGGCTACTCAGGTCTCCATCACCGGGCAACGCCGCTCCCGGCTGGTGGAACGTCTGCACCAGCATGCGGGCAATCTGGCTGGACATCGGCGAGCCACCCCGATGGACTTCTTCGATCGCGGCCAGGATCGCCGCCGGCGCCACGCTCTTGATGAGGTACCCGGTCGCCCCCGCCGCCAACGATTCAAACACCCTCCGGCTGTCGGCCTCAATCGTCAGCATCACGATTTGCAGTTGGGGCAACTGATCCTTGAGTTGGCGCACGCACTCGATCCCGGAACGGCCGGGCAGGTTGATGTCCATCAAGACCACTTCCGGCCCGAGCCGCGGGATTTCCTCCAGGGCCGCTTCGGCGCTGCCGCAGGCGCCGAGGCAGACGAAGCCGGGAGAGGCGTTCAGGATGGCGGCCAGTCCCTCCCGCACGGACTGGTTGTCCTCGACGATGGCTACGCGGATGTTTGACATGAGCATTGAGGTTTGGACGATGACGGAGGACGGAGTAACGGCACGCACATGGTGATCTGCGTGCCCAAGCCCAGTTCGCTCCGAAGAGTGAAATGCCCCCCGAGAGCAGCCACACGACGGCGCATGTTCTTCAGCCCGTGGCCGGTTCGGTTTTCGCCCGCCGCACCTTGGCCTGGACCACCGTGATCGCCTTCAGTGGCGACTGGAGTGAAGCCCCGCCCGTTGTCCGCAATCGTGAACACCAGGCTCTGTTCCGCCGAGGAGGCTCTTTCAAAACCCCGTAGCCGCGGACGTGAGTCCGCGCCATCGTCTTCAGCTCGCGCCGACGCACGTCGGCGGCTACGCGGCGTTGAGACCGCCTCCAAGTTCAGGCCGATGCGGACCTCGGTGGCCCCGGCATGGCGGGCCGCGTTGTTCAGAGCTTCCTTGAGGACCAGGAGCAAATGGTGCCGCGTCTCCGCGGACAACGTGTGATCGGGCAATTTCTCCGGCATGTCCAGCCGGCAGCGCAGCCCGGCCGCAGCCAGGAAACTCTCCGCGTAATCGCACGCGTAGGTGCAGAAACTTTCGAGCGTGTCGCATTGCGGGTTGAGCGACCAGACCACCTCGCGCATCTGACCCGCCAAGTCCCGCACCGATCCGGCAATGTCTTGAAGCCCCTGCCGGGCGGTTTCCGGACGGTCCAGTTGCCCGCGCGTGACTTCGATCTGCATGGCGATGCCCGTGAGATTCGCCCCGAGGTCGTCGTGCAAATCTTTTGCGATGCGGCTGCGCTCCTCGATCAGGGCTTGCTGCTGGCGGCACTCATGCAGCCGCTGGCGGACGTGCAACCTTCGCCAATGCCAGCCGAGTCCCGACCCGACGGCCACAAGCCCACAGAGCGCGAAGAACGGCCAGGTCTGATAGAAATGCGGCGCGAGCGAGAAGACAAACTCCGCCGGCGACGCGCTCCAGTATCCATGGTGATTGCACGCCTCCACCTGGAACCGGTAGCTGCCCGGACGCAAGTTGGTGTAGATCGCCAACCGGCGTGTGTCGGCCTCCTGCCACTCGGCATCGTGTCCCTGAAGCCGGTAACGGAATCGCGCCTTGTCCGAGTCCACAAACGTGTTGGCCGTGTAACGAATCTCCACCACCCGCGCCCGGCCCGGCGGCAAGCGCAACGCGGCGTACCTATCTTCCTCACCCGATAGGTAATGCCGGTGGTCACGCCAACGTGCTTCCGGCGTCCTCGCCGGAAGGACCATTCTCTGCCTTGCTTCAGATGGTTCTTCCGGCGAGGACGCCGGAAGCACGCTACCAGTTGGCATGGATGCAGGCGCGGTTAAGACCTCGGAATTGGAGTTTGTTTCGGATTTCGGATTGCGGATTTCGGGTTTCGCAACGCCCCCGTCCTTGAACACCGTTTCCTCATCCACCCGCACCTCCTCGATCACGACCCCGGGCGGCACTTCATTGTCTCGGAGCTTCTCTGGATCCACAATGACGACACCCCGAGTGGTGGGAAACCAAAGCTCGCCATTGGGGAGAGCGACCGCATTGGGCTGCTGATCGCCGTTGCCCTCGCTGCTGACCATGCCGTCCGCTTCGCCGTAGCTGACGCACAATACCCGTCTCGCCGAGCCGTCGGCCACGGCCTGCAACTCCGCCTTCTTCATGCGCCAGATGCCGCGATTTCCAAACGTCCAGTAATTGCTCCGCCGATCTTCCAGCAAGGCATAGGCGAGGTTGTCAAACAGACCCTCACGCATCGTCACAGCACGAATTTCGTTCCCACGGATGCGGTTCAAACCGTTGGGCGTTCCGACCCACACCGCCCCATCCGGCTCTGCGCGCAGCGGCCAGGCATTGTCGTGCAACAATCCGTCGCGCACTGAATAGCGGTGGATGCGCCCTTCCTTCAAATGATGAATGCCGCCCCGCTGCGAACCCACCCACAGGCTGCCGTCCGTTCCCTCCGCCAAGCCGAACACCTCGTTGTCCCCCAGCCCGTCATTCGTGGTCCAAAGCCGCTGCTCACCCGCGTGCCGCTGCCAGAGGCCCTGCTGCGTGGTGATCCAGAGCGATCCCGCGCGATCCTCCAGCATCCCTTGCACGCGTTGCCTCGCCGTGCCCCCGATCGCGGGACTGTCCATCGGCGCAATCTCCCCGTCGCGCAATGTCTGCAAGCCGTGATGATCCAGCCCACACCAGACCGTGCCCGCCCGATCCTCGAAGACCGGGCGGATGCGCAAGACTCCGCCGGGGTCGCTCAGGCCCGCGAAATTGGTATAAACGACAAACTGCCCGGCGTGAAAGCTGACCAAACCATACGTCGTTGCCAGCCAGACCCGTCCATCCCGTCCCGGCGCGACCGAATAAACCTCGTCCATCGCCGAGTACGACCCGGTCAGCAGCGAGACCAACGGGCGGGGCTCCAGCCGGTACAATCCGCCCGCCCCCGATCCCACCCAGACATTGCCTTCGCGATCCGGCAGCACGCAGCGGAGGTCATCGGGACTGGTGATCCCCTCGGCGCGTCCGAAGCCGGTGAACTTGCCGTGGGCGAACCGATGCAACGGTCGCGGCCCCCGGGCAACGATCCATACGTTGCCTTCCTTGTCTTCTGCCAACGCCTCGACCCGACGGTTGCCGTACGCCTCGTTGGCCGCGAAGCGCGACAACCGGCCATCCCAGCACAGCAACTCGCCCGGCCGACCCGCCCACAGCCGGCCCGCCCGGTCTTCCATCACTGCGCCGATGTCTTCCGTGGCAAGCCCAATCGTGTCAGCCAAGGCCTCCACAGTGCCAGTGAGCGGGTTGAGCCGATGCCAGCTCGTTTGAGTACCTGTGAAGCAACTCACCTTGACCCACAGCCGCCCTTGCGTGTCGAGGAACATCCGCTCGATCTCCGCCACGTCTCCGCAAAACGATCCGGCAACTTCCTTCACGGTAAAAACGCGCTCCACCTTGCCCTCGTTGAAGTGGAACAAGCCCCGAGCCTTCGCGATCCACAATCCGCCGTCACGGCTTGCGCAGATGTGCTGGATGCGTCCCGGAAACGGCGCGGCGTCCAGCGGCACTGCCACGAACCGCCCTTGGTGAAAACAGACCAGCGTTTCCCACGAATGCAGCCAGAGCCGGCCACGGGTGTCCTCGACCAGCCCGCGAACATTGAGTGTTTCGGAATTGAGCGCGCTCAATTCGTTGACAAATGCCGCGAACCGCAGCCCGTCAAAGCGGGCCAAGCCATAGCGCGTGCCGGCCCACAGATAGCCATCCCGCGTCTGGAGCAGCGCCCCCACGGTGTTCTGCGGCAGGCCCTGCTCGCTGGTCCAGTAGGTCACGCGATATTGATCTGCTGCGGTGGTCCGCATGTGGACGGGACTATCCGCCCCGGCATCACGAGCCAGGCAGAACCACGCGGTCAAGATGACGAGCCACAATCTCAAAGCGAATCCGGCGGGAGCTTTTCACAGCGCCGGCCCGATGTCACAGCAAAACAGAGTTGCGGCGCGCTGCCAGCAGAAGGGGCGGAGACAGCAGTCTCCGCCCCTTTTCACCGTCGTTCATGGCGAGTGGCGATTATTCCTCCCGCACACGATAGAACCGCTGCGGTGCGGAGCCAACCGTGTCGCTAAGGACCAAGATGCCGTTGATGCCGGTCACTGCGGGCAGCTCATGCCACACGGGGTCAGCCAGATCCTCCTTGTATTCCAGCCGGTAGCGGCGTCCGGCAACAGCTTCAATCTGGAGTTCGACTTGTCCGCTACTGAGCCGGACCGTGTTGCCGATGGACAGGCCATCCGTTCGCACCACCAAACTGGCGGGCTCGCTGGGCACGGTCGCAACCTGGTTTGCCGCCAGCACATCGTAGCTGCCCGCCTGCTCGGTCGTCACGTTCGGGAGCGAGAGAGTCGGCGAGGTCTTGCCGGCCATCGGCACGCCGTTGAAGCGCCATTGGTAAGTGGGCAGCGGAACGCCGGTCGCCAGCGCGGTGAATGTCGCGGTTTGCCCGGCTCGCAGGGTTTGGCTCTGAGGGTGTTGGGTAAACGCCGGTGCCGCCATGATGGAAACCACGGCGACCTGGCTCGTCGCCGCCCCGGCGGTGTTGGTCACCACCACGTCGTAGTTTCCAACGTCCGCTGCCTGGAAGTTCGTCCGCACCAGCACTTGCGAGCTCGCGCCACCGAGGGCCACGCCATCCTTTCGCCACTGATATGACGGCGCGGGCGCACCCACGGCTTCAACATACAGCACCAAGTCAAACCCCGCCGCCACCGGTTGGCTCAGCGGTTGAAGTGTGATGGCGGGCGCCGCCGGATCGGGCATCAGGCTGAGGTCCACCACCACATTGGTGTCCCCCCTTACCGCGACCACAAACCCATCCATGGTCCCTGCTCCGTCCAACACGTTCGTGCCCGATACTCCGGAAACTTGGTAGCTCAGGTTTCTTGGTTCATTCGCGAACGGTCCCCACTTCAAAGTCCGGTCGGCCGCGTTCCAAGTGGCCGCGGGTGAGACGGCAAAAGGCGTGATCCCGTAGGGCACGATTTCCACGACCGTATAGGCGCTCACGTTGTCGCTGGGGGTTGCCGTGAGGTTGATGCGCGGAGCGTAACTCGGGCTGTTGGTGACAACGCGGTTGATCACCAAGTCGGTGAGGCTGGCGCGGGGCTGGTAGTAGCCCACCACCGCGTCGCTCGGCTGCCACCCCGCGAGGAACGCTCGCACCCGCAGCGTGGTTTCCGCCGTGAAGCTTAACGGCGCGGTGTAGAGCGGAGAACTGGCGGTCGGCGGTGTGCCATCCAGCGTGTAGCGCAATTGCGCCGTGCCCACCGCGCAGGACGCGGCAACCATCACCGGGAGGGCGTTGCTGCGCGCCGGCGAAAGCGTGGGCGTCGGCAGTTTCACAGGCGGCACCGGCGGCGCAATGTCGGTCGTGCCCGTCACCACCACGTTACTCTGGCCGGTGATCGTGGAGGAATAACCGTCCACGCTCTCCTGCCCATCGCAGCGGAAATCCCCCGCCGTGCCAACCAACTGGTAGTTCAGTGTCATTGCCTGGTTGGCGAATGGCCCCCATTTCACGGTTCGCTCCGCCGCGTTCCACACCGCGTTTTGGGTCAGGTTCGTAGGCAGCAATCCCGGCGGTACGAACTCCGTCACCGTATAGGAACCGACATTTCCTTGCGGCGTAGTGTTCAAGACCACTTGAGGCACGGCATTTGTGTTGACGGGAATCGTTCGCGTGACGGTCACTGCCGTATCGGCGTCGTTCGGCAAGGCGCCGTAGTAGCCCACCACGGCATCACTGGGCAGCCAGCCGGCGAGGAAAGCGCGCACGCGCAGCGTGGTCCGGGCGGCCAGGTTGATCGGCCCGGTGTAAAGCGGCGAGCCGGTTTGCGGAGTCGAGCCATCCGTCGTGTAGCGGATCTGCGCGCCCGGCACGGCGTTGGTGATGGACACGACCACTGGCAGGCCATTGGCGAAGCCGGGCAACAGCACCGGCGCCGGCAACCGCGACGGGGCGACCGGGATTTCCACCGTGTTCGTCGTGCCGGCGACCAACAGGTTCGTGGCCCCCAATTCGGTGCCCGTGCCGTCGTGGCTCCAGCGCCAGCCCACAGCGTAGCTGCCGGCCGCGCCTCGTGCGGTGTAACTGAAGGTCTGTCCGCTCGTTCCCAGGTAAGGCCCCCAGCGAATGACGCCGTTGTTCCAGACGCCATCGCCGCTCACATTGGCAACGCTCAAGTCCGGCGGTGTGAACTCCTCGTAGGCCTGGCAGACTGCGCCCGTGCCCGGCGTGAAACTGAGGTTCATCCTTGGCGCCCAAGGCAGGTTGGTTTCCACTGACCGCGTCAACGTGGGCACGCCGACGGTCGGTGCGGGAGCCAGGTTCATCAGTGCGGCGACGCTGGGCTGACACCCGGTCAGGAACGCCCGCGCTCGCAATACACCCGCGTCCGTCAGGTGCAACGGACCGCTGTACAGCAGCGACGCGGCTGTCGGCAACGTGCCGTCCAGCGTGTAATAGATCACTGCCTCGGGTGTGGCGCAGGTGATGACCAAGTCGGCCACAACCGCGTGGTTGGCTGGCGTGACCGTGATTTCATCCACGCTCACCAAACCCGATCCAGACGACTCGAACCGTATGTCGTTTGCCAGTCCCGCATTGAGGTTGATGGCTTGCGTCAGCATGGTCCAGTTGGTCCAGGTGGCGGTGGGGTTAAACGTGAGCGCGTTGGTCACGCCGTTGACGATGAGCCGTCCGGTGCGCGCGGCCGCGCCCAAAGCGTAGCGAATGGCCAGCGTGGCCGGGCCGCCCGCGCCGCCGTTGACACCGTTAAATTGCAGCCACCCACCCAACGCTGGAAAACCCACGAAGCCCGCGCCGTTATAGCCCGCGTTCGTGGTGGCGACCCCCGCGCCATTACCGAACGCCGCCGCTTCGGCCTGGAGGGCCAGAGGCGCGATGACCGGCGTGGCTACCTGGACCGGCGGAGGCGGCGCGCTGTAGTCTGCTGCGTCCGGAATCGTGGCGAGAGAATCCGCCGACTCGAACTTCCAGCGGCCATCCGCCCAGGAAACCCCGCCCACCGCATAGGTGCCGGGGCGTCCGTTCAGACGGTAGGAAACAACCACGGTGGGGATGTTGGTGTAGGGGCCCCAGCGCAACAGGCCCAAGTCTGGCAGCCATTGACTCCCAGTGGAGATGTTCACAGGCGTCGCCGCCGCTGGCAACCGTTCTTCGATCGTGAAGCATGTTGCCGGAGGCAAGGGGCTGTTGGTCACGATGACGCCGTTGGTGATGATGACCAGCGGCAACGGGTTGCCCGGCTCATTCGTAATCGCGCGGTAGTAGCCCATGTCCGACCGTGCGGGCGGCTCCACGTAGTAAGCGTAGGTCGTCCCGCTCTCGGTCATCCCGGTCTTGAATGCCCGCGCCCGCACCATCGTGAGGCGGCTGAAGTGCAGGTTCGTCGTGAACACCGGCGAGGTCACCGTGGGCACCGAACCATCCAGCGTGTAGCGGATCACCGCTTCCGGCGTCGCGCACGAAATCCTGACGCTGACAGGTACTTCCGCCCCCGAGGGCGGGCTGAACGCCGGGTCCGCCACCGTTTGGGCGTTCAACAATTGCGCGACAAGGAGACAGGCAAACACGACCATCGCGGTAGCCGCCGACGTCAGTCGGCGCTGATACCTCGGGGGAGAAGATGGCGCCGACTCACGTCCGTGGCTACAGGCGTCAATGCGGCTCTGCGACGTAGCGGCGACTCGGCAGAGCGCCGCTGACTTTCTGCCTGGAATATGGCGGCGCTCTGCCAAGTCGCCGCCACGGGGCGGGCATCCACCCGGCCACCGCCATTTCAGCCATTGTTCTGGCTTCATAACGTCCCTTTCAATTAGGGTTGAATGAGACGTGGGTTAGTTGACGCCGGGCTTCCAGCAAAGCGGGGCGCCGGCACCGTCGTTATGATACGTGCCGCCTTGATTCTGGAGATAGCCGGCGCGGGTCACGAAATCAGCGGGGATGTTGGCCGGGCCGGTGGGCCAGGACTGGTTGTTCTTCCACGCTGCCGCGTAATTCGCGTATTCGGTGGCGTCAATCGCCCAGTTCTGGTTCACGTCGGCGGGATGACAGGCGGTGTTATTGAACTCGTAGCAGCCGAGGTCCACGATGGCCGCGTTAGTGCGGGCGTTGCCATCCAGGTCCACGGCGGGGATGGACGGCGCGCCATTCGTGCCGGCATTGATGCAGGGCGAGGTGTTGCGCAAATGATAATCCCCGTTCACGGGATCAAAGAACACCGGCGCCACGTCCAGCAGGTTGTCAGCAATGTCCCACACGCCGTACATGCCGTGAACATCGTTGTAGCGGAAGGTCTTCTTTGAACCGGTGCCAGCCAGCCAGACATCCGCGCCGTTGCCGGCAGCGGAATTGCCCCAAATGATATTATTGTAAACATCCAGCACTTCCGAGGTGCCGCTGATTGAAACTGCTAGGCCACCGCCATTTCCCGCAGAGGTATTGTCCGTCACGGTGTTGTTGATCATCGTGAGCTTGGAAGAGGGGCTCACATAGACACCTCCAGCTTGACCGGAGCCGATTTGATTGTTCTTCGCAATAAGATTGTCGGTGATAGTCACGTTGGGGCCTTGCGCATAAACGCCACCGCCTTGGCCAGCCGAGTTTTGGCGTATCACATTTCGAGACAATACTGCGGTCCCGCTTGTGAACCCAGCAAAGGCAATCGCACCACCAATACCTCCAACGGCAGTATTGCCGGTAAAGGTATTGTCGGCGACGACGCTCGCCACGGAGCAGCAAAGGCCCCCGCAAGACCAATAAAGACCGCTGGAGGCGGAGTTGCCTGTGAAGAAATTGTTGGTGATAGTTGCGGGGACACTACAGTGGAGTCCTCCGATGTTTGGGCCATAGCCACTTGCGCTGTTTCCAGCGAAGACATTGCCGATGATCAAACACGAAGAAACTTGGTGTCCACCAACGCCGACGCCCCCTACTGTACCGTAGCTTCCACTATAATGATTGTTGCCAGTAAAGGTGTTATTTGCAATCAATATCGTGGCCGGACCCCAGGCACTGTCTAGGCTGCAGCCTGTTCCCTGATTGTTGGCGAAGATATTGTTTGATAACACTAACGACGCTCCTTGATTATCCGCCGGGTTCATTTTCAAGCCGCCACCCTCATTGTTTTGGAATATGTTGCCTGTAGCAATAATTGGAAACCCAGTTAGCCCGAGTGCTGGCGAACCGAATGTCGGCGAAGATAAATTGCCAACAGCTGTATTGTTGATAAAGCTCAGGTTACCATATGCCTTCACACTGGCGGGCGTTAAATTGTTCAAGAATCTGTTCGCCATCAAAGAGGCTGACCCGGCCGGTTCAATTTCAAGAGAAGGGGAATTCGTGGCAAAGGTGCAGACACCGACGGCGACATTTCCTGAAACCCCTTTGATATATGCCCCACGACCGCTCCCGCTCACTTTGCCAAAAAACATGCAATTCGTGAGGGTCGCGTTTTGACCTGAGGAGACCTCCAATCCAATGCCTAGTGCGGCGGGATTGCTTGGCATCAGAAACCGGCAGGAATCCACCAGTAGCGTGCTTACCGTTCCCCCTGTAATGCGCAAGGCCGCTAGATCGGCGTTTGCGCAGTTGCGCAGGAAGGTCATTCCCTTCACGGTGAAGTTACCCGTGCCCGTATTGGCCAGATTGATTCCCCGCCCCGTGCCGGCGGGATCAATCGTGATCTGGGTGTTGGTGGTGCCCGGTGCGCCTTGGAGCACCAGGCTGCGGTTCTCGGAGCTGTTGAAATTGAAGTTTCCGGTGTAATAGCCGGCGGCCAGATAGATGGTGTCATCCGCGCCATTGGCCGCCGCCAGCGTGAGCGCGTTCTGGAGTTCTTGGGCGGTGGTCACGTGGAAATCCACCGCCGGGCTGTTGAGGGCCAATCCCGCCAGGGCCAGCAGGCCGGCCAGCACTTGGGTCGTCAGCTTCGAGGTCATGTGTGTCATGTTCATAAGAGTCAGGGTGGTTGCGAGTCGGGAGTTTGGGAGCTTCACAGAATCATGTGGCCGCCGACGCTCGTCGGCGCAGACTTCGCGCGATGGCGCGGACTGCCTGCGGGAGGCTGTCCTGTTCGGCCCTTCTGCATCCACGCCCATTGTGCCCATTGCCTGCAAAGCTGCCTATCCCCAAAAACCAGTAGAACGAGCAGAAAAAACGCCCGTTTGCGGGGACTACCTACTGGTTTTCCGGTAGGGTCACTCCCCAAGCCGCAACGCTTCCGTATCTTCGTAGCGGCATCTCGGCAGAGCGCCGCCGTCTTCGGACAGCAAAGCCGGCGGCGGACTGCCGAGACACTGCTAGGCCACGGTTTACAGAAGGCTCGCGCGGAGTAATGGTTACCGCGCGCGAGGGACGAAACTCGTTTGGGGGATTCTCCCTTTGGTCCCCGCTGCCCAGCACCCGGCGCGGCCTGCGCAGACATGTTGGATACGTCCTGGAAACGGCGCGGCATCCAGCGGCACTGCCGCGAACCGCCCTTGGTGAAAACAGACCAGCGTCTCCCACGAATGCAGCCAGAGCCAACCACGGGTGTCCTCGACCAGCCCGCGAACATTAAGTGCTTCGGAATTGGGCGCGCTCAATTCGTTGACATACGCGGTGAGCCGCAGCCCGTCAAAGCGGGCCAAGCCATAACGTGTGCCGGCCCAGAGATAGCCATCCTGCGTCTGAAGCAGCGCCCCCACGGTGTTCTGCGGCAGGCCCTGCTCGCTGGGCACGGTCGCAACCTGGTTTACCGCCAGCACATCGTAGCTGCCCGCCTGCTCAGTCGTCACGTTCAACAACGTGAGCGTCGGCGAGGTTTTGCCAGCCATCGGCACGCCGTTGAAGCGCCGTTGGTAACGCAGCAGTTTCACGACGCTGACGAATGGTGTTCCCGGCACGCCGCCGGTGAACGCGTTCACGGACACAATGGCTACGAACGCGGCGGCATTCTACTGGGTGGAATTGCAGTAACCATTGCCGCGATCGAACATTGCACGGTCGTTGGCGGTCGGCTTTGAAGCGGCACTGTGGCGTCCTCCCGCTCGAAATGCTTGATCGAGGCAGCGTCGGGCAGATGGCTACGTGGCCGAGGGGCTTGCGGTTTGCAAACGGCGGGTCACCTTCAGCCGCGCCACGCGCAGGCCGTCCATCTCCTCGACGCGCAACTCGCACGCGCCGACCGTCACCGTATCCCCCGCTTTCGGAAAGCCACCCAGCCGCTGCGTGATCCAGCCATTGACGGTCGCGATGCCGCTTTCGTGCAGCGGTTCGCCCACCAGTTCCGCCAGTTCGTGCAGCGGCAGCGCGCCCGCGATCTCCCAAGCGTTCTCCCCGAGCCTCACGAGCATCGGCTTCTCCTGGTCGAACTCGTCCTGAATCTGCCCCACGAGTTCTTCGAGGATGTTTTCCAACGTGACCAAGCCCAGCGTGCCGCCGTATTCGTCCACGACGATGGCCATGTGCAGCTTTCGCGCGAGGAACAACTGGAGCAGTTTCTCCAACCGCGCGGTTTCGGGCACGTAGATCAGCTTGCGCGCCGCCGGCAGGAGGTCCGCGCCGGTGCGCGCCTTGATGCGCATCGCGTAAAGGTCCTTGATGTGGATCACGCCGAGCGTGCGGTCCACATCGCCGGCGTCACAGATCGGGAAGCGCGAGTAACGCATCCGCTCCGCGATTTCCAGGCAGTCGGCGATGCTGGCCTCGATATCCAGCGCGGAAATCTCCTGGCGCGGGCGCATGACGTCGCGGGCGACGCGGTAGCGCAGTTCCATGGCGTTTTGCACGAGGTCGCGGTTGAACCGCGAGGCGCCAAAATGTTGCTGCGATGTGGCGACCAGCAAGCGCAACTCCTCCTCTGAACTGGCGCCCTCGTGTTCGCTCGCCGGCTGCAGCCCCAGCACCCGCAGCAGGCCCAGCGCGCTTTCATTCAGCAGCCAGATGAACGGGAAGGCGATGAAGTGAAACACGCGCATCGGATAAGCCACCCAAAGAGCGGTCGCCAGCGGCTGCCGAATGCCGAAGGACTTGGGCGATTGCTCGCCGGCGACGATGTGCAGGAAGGTGATGGAACTGAACCCAACAATAAAGGCCAGCGTGTGCCGCAACGCCTCGCTTTCCACGTTTAGCAGCCGGAAGACCGGCTCGAGCAACGCCGCGAAGATGGGCTCGCCGATCCAGCCCAATCCGAGGCTCGCCAGCGTGATGCCGAGCTGGGCCGCGCTCAGGTAGGCGTCCAAATGGCTGATCACGTGTTTGGCCATTTTCGCGCGCCGGTGGCCCTTGGCCACGAGCGGTTCGAGTTGCGTGAGCCGCACTTTGACCAGCGCGAACTCGGTCGCCACAAAGAAGCCGTTCATCCCTACCAGCACCAGCACGGCGAGCATCTTCAGCCCGAGTACGAGGACATGATGCGCGTCCCATTCCATCAGAGCTTCACCTCCCCGAAGATCGTTTTGAGAATGTCTTCCAGGCTGACGACGCCCAACTCCTGCTTGTCGCGTCCGAGGACCACCGCCAGCGGCTGACCCGCGCGTTGCAGCCGCCGCAGTGCGACCTCCAGGCGGATGTCTTCATCGAGGAACAAGGCCGGCTTCAGGAAGGCCGAAACCGGGCGGGTCGGATCCGGCTCGCCCTCGAAGAGCAAACGATCCAACTCAAGCAACCCCACAATGCGGCGGCGCCCCTCGCGGTCCTCCCAAACCGGCAGCCGCGCCACGCCCCGCTCGCGAGCCAGAGCCAACGCCTCGCCCACGGTCTGCCCGGCAATGACGGTTTCCACTTCCGCCAGCGGGCGGGTGATCTGGCGCACGGTGAGATTGGGCAACTCCAAGACGCGGTTGATCATCGCGCGCTCCTCCGAGGTGAATGTTTGCGCGGATTCCTGCATCACCATGCGCAGTTCCTCACGGTTGCCAAACAAATGGCCGGTAAAAGACTTGCCGCCGGTCCAGCGCAACAACCAGCGCGAGCACGCTTGCACCAGTGCCACCAGTGGCCGCAGCCCGATGTGAACGAAGCGGAACACCGGCGCGCAGGCGAGACACAGCCGGTTCGGATGCGTGCGGAAAAGCATCTTCGGCAGCAGATCGAAGAGCGTGTAGAACACGAGCACCAGCGCAAGGAAAGCCAGCGCAAACCACCATCGCCGCCCGGCCAAGAATTGGTACAGCTCCGCAAACACCCAGCCCAGGATGAGGAAATTCGCAATCGTGTTGCCGACGAAGATGGTCCAAAGAAAATTCTCCGGGTTCTCGAGAAAGCCGTGCAAAATCTTGGCGGAAGGCCGGCCGGCGTGCATTTGTTGGCGGATGCGCAGCCGGCTCAGCGCAAACACGCCCGCCTCCATCCCGGACAGCAGGAACGACATCGCTAGGAAGATGGGCAGCGCGATCCAGCCTGTGAGATTCCAGTCCATGCGGGTCAAACGTAAACTCCAGAGCACTGCGCACCGGGGGAAATCCGAAATCCGAAAGCCGCAGCCCGGACTTCACCGCACCATTCGGGAGGTGACAACTTCGCAGTGCCCTTGCCCAGCGGCTTCCCAATCCACAGGGATATGCCAGGGGAGCTCTGAACCGCAGAGGCGCAATGCAGCGGCGTTTGAGATTTCGGGTTTCGGGATTCGGATTTGCTTCGGATTTCGAGTTTCGGATTCCGGATTTCCGGCTTTACTCCAAACGTGGCTGTGGGCTGTTGTCTCATCTTCATTTCACCTGTTCCACCAGCAGTTCGCGCACGCGCCGCTCGTCTGTCACCTGCGCCGTCAGCTTCAACCCGCGGAACGTCGCCGAATCCCTGGGCGCGGGCACCACGTCCAGTAGACTCATCAGCAAACCGCCCATGGTTTCCATCTCCGCCACCTCCCCGAGCGCCGGATACTCGCGCCGGAAATCGTCAATGCGCATCGTGCCATTCACGCGCCAGCGCCCGGGTGCCAGCTTTTCCATGATGAACCCGCCCGCCGCCCGCTCGCCGCGCATTGCCCCGACCAATTCGCCCAGGATGTCCTCCATCGTGACGAGGCCCGCCGTGCCGCCGAATTCGTCGAGCACGATGGCCATGCCGCGCTTCTGCCGCTGCAAACTCTGGAGCAATTGCAGGAGGTTCATCGTCTCCGGCACGAACGACGGAAACTCGATCGCGTCCGAAAGCTCGATCTGTGGGTCGAGCAACAACACGCGCGTGTTCAGGATGCCCACAATCGTGTCGGGCGTCTCGTCATAGATCGGCAGCCGCCGATGCTTGTATTTGCGCGCCGCTGCGACCATGTCCTCCACCGACAAGTCGTCGCTGATGCACCGCATCTGCGCCCGCGGACGCATGACTTCCTTCGCGGTGCGATGATCGAGCCGGATGATTTGCAGGATGATGTCGCGCTCCGCCGCGGCCAGCGTGCCCTGCTGGTAGGCCAGTTCCAGCAACTCCTGATATTCCGCGTCCGAAAGCGCCGCCTGGGGTTGCTGGGTAATGGGCACGACCCGATGCAGGAGGGCGAGGTTCACACGCTGCGCCACTTGGTGGAACGGCCGCGCAATCTGATGCACCCACGCCAGCGGTCGCGCCACGCGCAGCGACCACCGCTCCGGCCGCCGCACCGCCAGCGTCTTGGGCAGGACCTCGCAACCAATCAGCGCCACCAGCAACAGCCCGAGAACGATCAGCCACAAGCCCCAGCGCCCGCCCAGGCCGGCAAAGGCGAGCCACAAACCGACGGCGAGCATGGCGGAGTTGGCCAGCGTGTTGCCGAGGACCAGCGTGGCCAGCAAATCCTCCGGCGCGGCCAGCAACCGCACGACGACTCCGCCGGCGCCGGGCGACCGCTCCGCCAGTTTGCGCGCCTGCCATTTGCTGAGGGAGAAAACCGCCGTCTCCGCGAGCGCGAAGAAAAAACTCGCCCCCGCGGCCAACCCGGCCAGCATGATTGCCACCGTCGGCGCGGCGTCCATGCGCGGAGTATGAAGGCACCGCGCGGCGCGGGAAAGCCCGAAACCCCGCGAGATTTTTCCGCGAAATTTTTGTTCGCCTGCGGGGCGCAGTTTGCTACATCTGCGCGCCGTGCAAATGACCGAGTCGCGTGCAAGCGCGCCCGCCAACCGCAGCCCCCACGGGGCCGCGGGCGGGGTGGCCATCGAAGCGCGCGATTTGGTTCGCCGGTTTGGCCCGGTCGAGGCCCTGGCCAGGGTGTCGCTGGACATCCGCAAGGGGGAGTTCTTCTCGCTGCTCGGTCCCTCCGGCTGCGGCAAGACCACGTTGTTGCGCATCATTGCCGGCCTCGACCTCCCGGACGAAGGCACGTTGAAGATCGGAGGGGTGGACGTGGCGGACATTCCGGCGCACAAGCGCCCGGTGAACACGGTCTTTCAATCCTACGCCCTGTTTCCCCACCTGACGGTGCGCGACAACGTGGCTTTTGGCTTGCGCATGAAGCGGGTGCCGCCGCCGCAACTGGCCGAGCGCGTGGAGCGCGTCATGGCGCTGGTCCAAATCACCGAACTCGCCACGCGCAAGCCGGCGCAGCTTTCCGGCGGACAGAAACAACGCGTGGCGCTGGCCCGGGCGCTGGTCAACGAGCCCGAGGTGTTGCTGCTGGATGAACCGCTTGGCGCCCTCGACTTGAAGCTGCGCAAGCAGCTCCAGGTTGAGCTGCACCAACTCCAGCGCCGCTTGGGGATCACCTTCATCTACGTGACGCATGACCAGGACGAGGCGCTGGTGATGAGCGACCGCATCGCCGTGATGAACGCCGGGCGACTGGAGCAACTGGACGAGGCGGCGGCACTTTACGAACGGCCCCGCACGCGCTTTGTGGCGCAGTTCCTCGGCTCGTGCAATCTCTTCGAAGCCACCGTGGAGCAGGTCAACGGGAAGGACTTCACGGCGAGGACGGAGTTGGGGCTGCTGCGGGTGAGCGATCATCACCGCCTCGATTCAAGTCCCAAACGGCAGCCCGGGGCGAAGCTGACGCTCGCGATTCGCCCGGAGAAGATTCACCTGGCGAAGCGCGACGAACTCAGGTTCGCCAACTGCGTGCGCACGAACATCGAGGACCTGGTTTACAGCGGCGCGGAAACGCAGTACCGCCTGCGCGCCGGCGAGCGGTTGCTCAACGCAGTGGCCTTGAACGCGCGGATGGGACATCAGGGTTTTCACGCGGGCGAAACGGTGCTTTGCTACCTGCCGGAGGCGGCGTTGATTCTATTGGATGACTGATCCGCGCAGCCAACCTGCCCGCAAGGCCGAGGTGCATTTCGGCCAGCGTCTGTCACGCGCCGGACACCTCGCGCGCTCGCTGCTCACCAGCGGACCGTCGGTCGCTTGGTTGCTGCTCTTCCTGCTCCTGCCCCTGGTCATTGTCGCCGCCATGAGCTTTCTTTCGCGGGGCGATTACGGGGAGGTGCAATTGCCGCTCACGTTCGACAGTTACAAACGGCTGCTCGGGTTTGGCGAACTGGGTTTCGACCCGTTGTATCCCGGGATTCTGGGACGCAGCCTCCTGCTGGGCGCCGCCACCGCGGTGTTCTGTGTCCTCACCGGTCTGCCGCTGGCGTTTTACATCGCCGGTCTGCCCGAGCGGTGGAAGAACCTGGCGCTGACGCTGGTGGTGATTCCGTTCTGGACCAATCTGCTGATCCGAACTTACGCGTGGCAAATCATGCTCGCGCCGGCGAGCTGGCTGGCGCAGGCCGCCGCGATGCTGGGGCTGATCCCGGCCGGCGGGGCGCTGTATCCCGGCGCGGGCGCGGTGTTGCTGGGGATGGTTTGCGATTTCCTGCCGTTCATGACCCTGCCGCTCTACGCCTCGGTGGAGAAGATTGACTGGAGTTTGGCGGAAGCTGCGGCGGATCTGGGCGCGAACCGGGTGCAAGTCTTTCGGCACGCGTTGCTGCCGCAGATCGTCCCGGGGTTGGTGGCGGGGATCATTCTCGTGTTCCTGCCGGCGACGGGACAGTTCGTAATTCCCGATCTGCTGGGGGGCGCCAAGACCGTAATGCTCGGCAACGCCATCCAGCAGCAGTTCGGCCAGAGCATGGACTGGCCGTTCGGCTCGGCGATCGCCTTTGTGGCGCTTGGTTTGGTGATGCTTGGGTTGTGGGTCTATGCCCGCCATGCGGCCAAGGAGGACGCGGAAGTCTTGTGAAACGAAGCGGCCCCCTGTTGAGCGTGAGCGCCTGGCTGCTCTATGCCTTTCTCTACGCGCCGTTGGCGGTGGTCATGGTCTATTCGTTCAATGCGGCGCGGTTCGGGGCCGGATGGGGTGGATTCACGACCCGGTGGTATGCCGCACTGTGGCAGAACCCGCTTGCTCTTGCGGTTTTCAGCACGGGGATCGCCACGGCGCTCGGGACGCTGCTCGGCTATGGGCTGGCCCGGTATGACTTTCCCGGCAAGCGGAGCTTCGGGCGGTTGCTTTACGTGCCGGTGTTCATTCCGGACATCGTGCTGGCGGTGGCCCTCTTGCTGTTCTACGCGCTGATCCGCCGGTGGCTCGGCGTTCTTGAACTCGGGCTCACCACGATGGTGCTGGCGCATGTCACGTTTCAGATTCCGTTTGTGGCCATTGTTGTGCGCGCCCGGCTGGCGGGGCTGGATCCGGCGTTGGAGGAGGCGGCCCGCGACCTGGGCGCCAGCGAGTGGGGCGCGTTTCGCCACGTCACGCTGCCGCTCATCCTGCCCGGCGTGCTGGCCGGCGGCATGTTGGCTTTCACGCTGAGCCTCGATGATTTCGTGGTCAGCTTCTTCACGAGCGGCCCCGGCGCGACGACGCTGCCGATTCTGATCTACTCGTCGGT
Organism: uncultured Verrucomicrobiota bacterium; assembly: GCA_964548925.1. Classification (GTDB taxonomy): domain Bacteria; phylum Verrucomicrobiota; class Verrucomicrobiia; order Limisphaerales; family MWDV01; genus MWDV01. The sequence goes on from CAZJTM010000049.1 coordinate 30,433, forward strand.
CAAGCGCGGCATCACGCCCGACATCAACGCGCTCTCCACACTGATGATTCTGGCTTGCGTTCTCGGCACCGTCCTCGTAACGCTTTTCCAACGAACACGAAAGAGTTAACCCATGAAGCACAACCTTCCGAAATCACAATCACGAATCTCCACCCATCGCGCCTTGCGATTGTTCTGCTTGCTGGCCCTGATCACCACCGCGCTGGCCGCCTGGGCGGAGCCGCAGAAACTGAATCTCTTCATCTGGAGCGACTACATTGACCCGGAGGTCGTCGCGGATTTTGAAAAGCAGTTCGACTGCAAGGTCAACATTGATCTCTATGAGGATGTCGAGAGCATGCTGGCCAAGGTGAAGGCGGGCGGCGCCGCCTACGACGTGGTGGTGCCGACGGACCACATCATCCCCGCGATGACCAAACTCAAACTGCTCGCGCCCCTGCGCCACGAGAACCTCCCGAACCTGAAGAATCTCGACACAAAGTTTACGAACCCGCCGTACGACAAAGGCAACCGCTTCACCGCCGCCTACCAATGGGGCACGGTCGGCGTGCTCGTGCGCAAGTCCGGCGACAAACCAGTGCCGGAGAGTTGGGGCATCTTTTTCGACCCGAAGCAGCAAGTGGGGAGCTTCATGCTCATTGATTCGGTGCGCGACATGTTGGGCGCCGCGCTCAAGTACAAAGGTTACAGCGTCAACTCAACCGACCCGGCGCAACTCAAGGAAGCGCGCGACCTGATCCTGGCGGCGAAGAAACGCTGCGTCGGCTTCGAAGGCAGCGTCGGCGCCAAGAACAAGGTGGTGGGCAAGGGAGCTCAGGCTGCGATCGTTTATAGCGGCGAAGGCGTAAAGGCCGTCGGTGAGGACAATGAAACCGTCTATTTCATCCCCAAAGAGGGAGGCATCGTCTGGGTGGACAGCTTGGCCGTGCTGGCCAAGGCCCCGCATCGCGACCTGGCGGAGAAGTTCATCAACTTCCTCCTGGATGCCAAAGTGGCCGCGCGCAATTCAAACTTCATCCAGTACTCGACGCCAAACAAAGCCGCCCGCGAGTTTATCACGCCGGAGGATTTGAAGAACCCCGCCATCTATCCCACCCCCGAGATCATGGCGCGGCTGGAGTTCCTGGAGGACCTCGGCCCGAAGATGCGCCTCATTGACGAGGTCTGGACCCAAATCAAGGCAAAGTAGCGGCAACCGCAACCCCGGTGGACTGCCCGCACGGAGCCGGCTTCCCCTCGGTTTCCCAGCCGATTGGCGCATTCTCTGGCGTGGCCGGCAGCATGCGATGCGAATTTGCGAAAGATCAGGCGGTATCCCCGCCCGGTGGCTTGCTCCGAGGTTCCTTTCTCCGCAACAAGTACCTCGCCAACGACCACAGGCCGGAGAACCGGTAGCCCGGGTCCACGTAATGCTCAATGACGTAGAACGCAAAGTAGTAGAAGCGGCAGAAGCACCAGACCGTCAGCGCCAGCAGGAGCGCGGCTTTCCAAGTCGGGTATTCGAGGAGCAGCAACGCCGCGGCCAGCGTGCCGACGAGCAGGAACAGGATTCCCTTGATCTTGATCCACAACGGGCTGGTGAGGTCTCTCATGGCAGCAGTCTGACGATGGCTTCCGCCGCCCGCCGGGCGGCGCCGGGCGGACCGAGCGTGGCGACC